>CP107199.1:2955840-3288620 GCA_025758065.1 Lachnospiraceae bacterium | reverse complement strand
GTCCGGTATGATCGGAAAAAAACTTTATAAAAGAAGAATTCCGTGATAAGTTTATATATTTTCGGTCAGATATTTTTGCAACTCTGAAGTCACGTATGAAATCAAATATCTCTTCGGTACCATACTGGTTTTTTAAGATGTGTATCTGTAAGATCCTGGTCAGCAGTACCGCAAGGTAACAAATGAGGAAATGTCCGGTGATCGTTTCCTGTTTTTGTAAATATACAGGTCTTGCATCAAGCTGGGATTTCATGACACGGAAAGATTCTTCAATGCGCCAGAGATTATGGTAGGCAGCATACACCTTGGACGCAGCCATGTGGATCTCTGAAGTAACGATCATGTTATAACCTGCAAATTTGCGGGCATTCTCAATGGATTTTTCGTTTATTTCAACTTTTACAGCACCCTCTGTTTCTTCTCCCTTTTTATTAGTGGGAATAAAAGAAACATATTTAGAACTATCGCCATATTCGGATCTTTTTGCCTGACTGGCTTTGAGCTTCTTTGCTTTCTCGACCTGCCGGTTTATTTCATATTTCTGTTTTGCGGCAAGTTTTGGATTGAATGTTACGATCCGTTTTTCTGTAAGTTTTACTGTTTTTTTATGTCCAGCGGTATCTGTGTAGGAATAAGAAAAATCATCTACGCATTCCTTGATACGGTACAGTATCTCTCCTCTTTTGTTCTTAACGTCTGCATAGTCATTTTCAAGCAGGACCCATGTTTTTTCCGTCTCAGGAAGAGTTTTTACAGATTTGGAGAAGATGTATCCATCGCCAGCTTTCAATGCGTGTGCGATGTTATTAAAGCAGTTAAGTCCCTTATCCGCGATCTGAATCGTTCTGCCGGATATGTGACTGCGTTTTTTAAGATCATCAATGATGTTGCGTATAACGGGTTTTTCACTTTCATTCCCAGGATACATTTTCATACCGATAGGGATCTGGTTGGCATCCAGGAGCAGGCCCATACCGACGATCGGTTCCCTGCGGTTTTCTTTTGAGGGGCCTTTCAGTCGGAAATCATCTTCTTTATCAATCTCAAAGTAAAAGTTTGTACAATCAAAGTATGTGTGGACCGTATCAAGCGGATATGTCTGATTGATCTGGTGGTTATAGATCTCGATCACCTTTTCGTATTCGGAGCCAATGTACTCCAGACCGGAATACAGCTGGTCCAGTGAAAAATCGTGGTTTTCAAAGAGATTTGGGATAACCTCATCATAAGTTTTTGATTTCGAACAGGGATGGACTGTTCTTGCATAAATTAAAGCAGACATCATATCAAAAATGTTAAATCTGAAATTAGTTGCCGTCTGCATGAGATCAATAAACCGCTTACAGCCGAGAGAGTCATTGATATTTTTTAAAGGAAAATACCCCAGATGTTTTTCGGGAGACACATCGGAGATATGTTGTTCTTTTTCTGCCTGTTTTTTCTGTTTGCATTTCTGATTAAGTTTCTGGACCTCTTTGGTAAAAACAGCAATCGGATCCTCAATGCCGGTAGCCTGAAGTTCGTGTACATACCCCAGAGGTTTGTAAGAACGATGAGCACCGCATTTTCGAGTAGGATCATAATAACTTTCGTAGATCTGTAAATAAGTACCCTTTTTATTGTTTGTTTTCTTTAAGAAATAAGACATATAAATCACCCTTCTCCATTATAACACTATAGCACTATATATGCAAAGGGTAAAAACAAACTTTGTCAAATATTTTTAGCAACAAAAAAACCAGCAAATATGTCGGTTTATAATAAAAGGGGGATTTTATTACTCCCAAAAGTAATAGTGCTAAATCCTAAAGACGGGATTCACTCCAAACGCCTTTGATTTATACGGAAATTATGGAAATGGGTAGCACGAGAAAACATGGAAAAGCAAGAACGGAAAAGATGGAAGAAAAGAGCAGAATACGGATTGACACCAGTCAGGGAGGACATTATACTTAAAGAGTAAAAAGAATACGGATAAGGACACCACTAGGTGCAGTTCCTGTTTAGAGGCCATAGAATTGGCGGCAGGGGCTGTGCCTTTTTGCGTCTTTTAGAGGAAAAGAGAGGAGAGAACAGATATGGGATATGAGAAGAGACAGGATATCGATCAGCGTGTGTACAGTGCAGAAGATATTCAGGTGATGCTTGGCGTGAAGCGTTCGGCTGCCTACAATTTCCTGACTAAGGTTTATAAAGACGGAGCGCCGTTCCTTGTACACAAAATCGGGACCATGTACCGCGTGCCCAAGGAGAGCTTTGACGCATGGTTGTGCGGCAAGGAAAAGTGAGGAAGAGAGTAGCTTTGAAGAAGTTGTTACTTGTGTTGAAAAGTCGTTTGAAAAAGTTTCGCTTTCTGATTAAAAGAAGAAAGAATTAAAAAAATGCACTGCCGGAGCAGATTACGTTCCGGCAGTGGGGATTCTATTGCTGATGACGATGGGACTGAAGGAAATCCATGGTTTTTCGCACAAACTCTTTTTCCTGCCGTGTCAGGCTGAGGTAAGCCTCAATCCCGTTACGGTCCATCGGCTGTAAGCGGGACTCCGGGATAATCATGCTTTGTGGAGTCGGTTCGTCATCCACACCGCAGATATACGGAAGGCTTACGTTGAAAATATAGGAAATGGCGACAAGAGCGGTATCATTTGGTGTACGCTTACGAAGTTCCCACTGCTGCCAGGCACCACGGCCTGCGCCGATGGAATCACCGGCCTGTGTCTGGGACCAGCCTTTTTCCTCTCGAAGTTTTTTGAGCCGTTTAGGGATCAGTTCATCATTGCGTTTTAATTTCATCTTACGTGTACCTCGAAGATTTTTCTCATAAGTAATAACAAAAGTATAGCACAGTTCCCGATTCCGGGAAACCGGATTTGCAAAGGAAAATCACACATCAAAATGACTGCGTGCAAACAAAAATATGCAGTCATCCCTGATGAAATATAATAAATTTTGATATCCGCAGTCAGTAAGCACGAACTAACACAGTCACAGTGCATGCGTTTGTGAAAAAAATGAAGAAATATACAGTCATAGTGTGTGTCGGCACGAAAAGTAATATTTCTAAAGCAAAATGACTGTATATATTCGAGACGATGCATACATTTTGCATTTAAAAAGCGGAATTCATCTATCCGCAAGAAAAGATACATCAAAAGACAGTCATTCTGATTGTTCGGTTCGTCAAAATTCAAAAATGCACAGTCGATACAAGGGATTTTTTTTCAAGAAGAAAAGAGATTTTTATATTCCATGATCCCTGCAGATAAAAGGGTATGGACCGGAATGTTCCATAATTGGACCGAGGAGGTGAAAAATTGAAGCAGAAAAGCGACGCAAAAAAACGACAGGAAGGGCGCTGCCTCGGAACCGGAAACCTGTATGTCGGATTCATTAAAGCAAATGAAATCGGCAGTATCGGAACATCAACGGCAATATACGATCCGATTGCGGAGAGAACCGTGGATACGTTATCCATGGGCGAAAAGGAATTTTTCTGGATCATGCGTTTTCGCGATGACGTGGCACAGATTCAGGAACAGATGATGCTTTCTTCCGAGACGGTACGGAACATTTGTGAGGAACATGGATTTCGCATTCCGCGGAATGTCCTGTCCACGGATTTTCTCATTACATTCCGTAACGGCAGCAGGATTGCATACAGCATCAAGTCAGGAGCGGAAGAGTTTAATCCGGAATCGCCGAAATACCAAACTCTTTTGGTTCGGCAATATATTGAGATGGAATACTGGAAGCGATATGGCATCGATTTCCGGATTGTCTTACGGGAGAACCTGAATAAAACGCTCGCGGTCAACATTGAACATTGTATGGCGTACTATGATTCAGCTCATGTGACGGGAACGGAAACCATGCTGAAATACCTAGTCGCGCATAAAGCTGTATCAATCCCCATGGATGGGGAAATCGTACGGTTTGCAAGTCTGGTAAGAGGGAACGAAGAGAATATCAGAGAAACTTACAGGAGGTACCGGGATGGAAAATAAAGGACAGCCGCAGTTACAGGCAGGTGATGTAATACATGCGGATCAGGAATATTATCGAATTCTTGTACTGACGGAAAAAACGGTAATATTCGTACAGCTGGATGTAAGCAGGTTAAATATTGTACGTTTTTCCACGGAGCTTTTAAAATACCGGATGAATCTTGGCGAATTTGAAAAGGTTGAATGGAATGATGATTACCGGATTAAGAACCTTACGTTGGATGAGGAAGAAGAGATAGCGCGTAAAGCAAAAGCGATGGAACGTATGCTTCAGAGTATGTATCCGGCATGGGAAAGAATTTCATCAAAAGAAACCAAGTCGGAAGTAAAAGCGCTCATGCAGGAGCTGGGTTGCCGTAAGACAACTGTTTATAAGCTGATTAGGCTTTACCTTCAGTCAGGACGTAATCGGTATTCCCTGGTTGATGGAAGAAAAGGCGAGAAAAACAGAGTGAATGACTATAAAACAGGAGATTCCGTCCGTGGACATGGTGATAAGACAGTTGCCAATGACGAACGCCTGGAAGAGATTTTCCAGGACGGCTATCAGTATTTCCTGAAAGGAAAAGAGGCCGGAGTGTCACTTAAATCGGCATACCGTTATCTCGTCGGAAAGCACTACATGACGCAGGAATACGTTGACGGTGCCCTGGTCCAAAAGATGCTCCCGTTGGAAGAAATCCCCACCTACAAACGTTTCTGGACCTACTGCAAAAAGCAGGGAGGCGAAAACGGCATCATGCCGTTAAAGATGAGCGCGAAGGAGCGGAGAAACAACGCAAGGCTTCTTCAGGGAAACAGCCAGAGCGGCTGTGCCGGTCCCGGCCATATCGTGGAGGTCGATGAGGTGGAAATCGACATGATCAACGTGTCCACACGGGACAGCAGGCAGGTGGTCGGGCGCGCAGTCATGTACCTCGCAATCGACGTTTATTCCTGCTGTATTGTAGGCTGCTGGGTCGATTACGCAAACAATAGCTTTGTTGGAATCACAAATTTACTTATGGCGCTGTTTTTTGACGGCCGTGAGCAGTATGCAAAATACGGTCTGACCGCACCGTCAGAGGTTTGTCCGATGGGATTCATTCCGCAGGAGTTGCGCACGGACCACGGTTCCGAATACACATCAGAAGATATGAGGCGTGTCGGCCGGGAAATCGGAATGAACATTGTTCTGGCACCTCCGGCCACGGGTTCCATGAAAGGCATCGTTGAGCAGTCGTTCCATCAGTTCCAGGAGCTCGTGCGCAGCGCAGCTGGTGGAACGGGAGTCATTATGAAAACGCATGACTCGAAGCACTATGAAACGGCCTGCACCGACCTGGACGATATTCGTCGCATGGCGTATCGCTTTGTCGTTTATTTTAACCAGCACAAACGGGACGGATACCCTCTGACGAAGGAAATGATTCAGGCAGATGTTCCGCCAATCCCGGCTTCCATCTGGCAGTACGGATGTGAGTATCTGATGACACCTCGGTGGCTGACAGAGAGTACGAAAAAGACTGCATTTTTCGCACTTCTGAAAACGGACAGGAAGTTCCAGATCTCCAGGCGGGGCGTTACATACCGCGGGCTCTTTTATGAAAACGGAGAACAGTGGCTTCTGGAGAAAATGTGGAAGACAGGAAAGAAAAAAGAAGCATTACCGGGTGTGCGCTACGACCCGCGGAGCATCAATAACGTGTATTTAATGGAAGATGGTGCACTGCATGTCATCGCCCTGAACGAGATCCGGGAGGAACAGAGAACATTCAGAGACATGAGCTGGAAAGAATATGATGAGCTCTGGAAACGGAGAAAGGATACCAGCCGTAGCCTGGAGGCATATGATCTGGAACAGCAGGTCGCTGTCCAGCGTGACATGGCGGATGTCATCACAACGGCGAAAAAGCTGCAGAATGCCGGGAAAAACAGAAAGAAAAATATTCGGGAGGCCAGAAAACAGGAACAGGAAAACGGACAACTCCAGAATACGCTTGCGGAGCGCCTTACGGTAGGCGGAGAGGATGTCGTGACCGGACTGCCGGATGCGAATGTCCTTCAAAAGAAGCCGGAAACGGAAAAAGAGAACGTTACGGAAAAGGTGAAAGATAAGGCACCTAAAGCAACCGAAAAGGTACTTGAAGTGCTCCCGGACGATTTTAGCGGGATGACAAAATATTTTGGTGTGTAGAATGCAGAAAGGACGGAAAAAATCATGAAATTTGTTAAGAACATGAATCTTGATTATGTGGAACCGGCCGGCGGAAAAAATCTGTATGACGGCGTGGATCTGTCAGTGGAAGATTGTGTGGAGGCACGCTACTGGAAGCAGAACGGACATCTTGGAAATCCGGACATTTGTTCATTGCCGCGTGCAGCGGATATCACTGAACTGCTCAAACAGAACAATATCCCCATTTCCGGATATGACCCGGCAAAGGTGAAAATGGCCTCGCTGTCTGAGCGGAAACGTCAACTGATCAGTCTGAAAAAGATCCGTTATCCGATTCCGTTCCATTCGCTTATTGAATACCACTTGTCCACGGCTTTGATTTCGTCATACGCCAGCAGACGGAACGGAATAACGGCTATGGCCAGACCGATCAAAGTTGCGGGCGAGGAGATGGAGACCAATATTATTTCATATGCGAATGATATTTCTGCCAACGTACTAGGCTTCTCCATTGTCGGAACATCCGGAGTAGGCAAATCGACCGCTTTTGACCTGACATGCGCGAAGTATCCGCGGGTCATCCGCCACACCTTCCCGGATGGATTTTACACGCAGATTCCGATTATTCGTTTGACGGCATTTTCGAATTCCAACTTAACGGCATTGTTCTTATCATTCGCCAAGCAGCTTGACCAGCTGCTGGATACAGGGGAAGATCATTTGAATGTGATTTCGGGTAAGGCGAATTTAGGAAAGATTGTTTCCATCATCTGTGGGTGGATTGAACTGTATCATATTGGCGCGATTGCGATTGACGAGATCCAGTTTTTGGATTTTTCACAGAGCAGCGCGAAAAGTTTTGAGAATTTCCTGACAATCACGGCTCAGACTGGCGTTGCAATCGTGGCAATCGGAACCTCGGAAGCATGCCGGTTATGGGGAGGCATGCTGCGGATCCAGAGACGCATGGCAAGCACAATTATCCGGGCAGATTCTTACTGCAAAGACAAGAAGTTCATGAGCGAGATTATCGAGAGAATCTGGAAATACCAGTGGCTGGACGAACCGGCACCCCTGACGGAGGGACTTGAAAATAGCATGTATGAGGAAAGCTGCGGAAGCATCGATCTTCTGACAACGTTATGGATGATGATGCAGTTTGAGGTATTAAGCAATGAGGAGCAGCCGACTATTGATGAAGTGTTTGTTCATAAGGTTGCCGAGAAACACATCAAGGAAATGCGGGGGCTGTTAAAGGAATCCCTGATTGAGAATGAAGAGCGATTTCTGGAACTTCGTGAAAATATGCTGATGGATATTCAGCAGTCAGCCCTGGCGGATGAGGAAAGAAAAGTCGTGGAAGCATTCCGCCGGGAAGCGAAGGAAAATATTGATAATCATTATGACCGCGACATGATTCTTTCTCAGATGATGGGATCCATTTCAGATTGTTATCCGGAATATTCGGAGCTTCAGATACGGAAAGCCTTTGCAAAAGCGGAGCAGGAAGATGGATTCAAAAAGGCCGCCAAGGGAGAACGTGTCCAGAGGGTTCTTGCCGTATTGAAAAAAGTCGGGAAAGGAAAAAGACGGACAGCCGGGACAAAACAGGCAGCCGGGGATGACGGAAAAATGAAGGAGATTGAAAACACGTTGATGAACTGCATCGAGAAAGGATAGGGCTTCATAACATGATCATGCCGGTATGTGTGAGACCGATGGAAGATGAGCTGCTTTACGGCTGGCTTTCAAGGCTGTCACTGGAAAACGGATACACGTCGATCAAAGAATTCGGGACACGGTTCCTGGCCGAAAGGACCGTACTGCATGCAGAGAAACCGTCATCCTGGATTACAAGGGTTGATTTCATCCGGGATCTGGACCGGATCTGTTCGGAATACGGACAGGTCCCGTTCTTTCCTTCCGCGGATGAACTGCTTGGGCGGATGACGCCGCTGTATGCCGTTTTCCCGTTCCTGATATACGGAAACCAGGCCAGATGGACGCAGTATATCCTGCGGGCAAAAGGGACCGCCATGACCGGGAACGGAAACCGTTGGAACATGATTACGGAATTCCTGTCATGCCCGGAATGCAGGCGGCAGGACCGGGAGCGGTACGGTTTTTCCTATCTGCGCACCTGGCACCATCTGCCCGGGGTGCGGGTATGCGCCGTTCACGGGGTGCCCCTGCAGGTTCTTTCCTTCCGGAAACAGAACGTGATTGACCCGGATGGGGAAGGAGCCGTCGGACCGGAAAAGGAACCGATCGGGGATCCAGAAACGGAACGGAAGATTGCCCGGTTTGCCAAAGAGATGCAGGAACGGCCGCTGTTTCTGGATCTTCGCGGACTGCAGGCACTTTGTTCGGAACGCATGGAAGAAACCGGAATCGGAAGGAATCTTCCCGAAGCGGTGGAGGCGGCGGGCTTTCTTCCTTATTTTCACGGGGAATGCGAAAAACAGGTACGGAAAATGCGGATGGAACGGTGGATCGGGATGGAGGAATTCATGGCGTTCACCGTGTTCCTGTTCGGGGAATATGCCGTTCTGGAAGAAAGGGCAAAGCGGTTTTGCGGGGAGCTGGAACAGCCTTTTGCGGATGTAATCCGGGGACGGTTCCGCCCGGTGTCCGAATTCGGCAGACTGGTGCGTCTGAGGTGCGATGCCTGCGGTAAGGAGTTTCATATCCATCCGTATGCGCTCGGCTTGGGATGCGGCTGCCCTTTTTGCGAAGCCGGGATGTCACTGCAGCAGCGGATCAACCGGAGGCTCTCTTTTCTCGGAGACGGGAATTACGAACTGGCAGAAGAAATCAATGAAGGGAACATGGACGAGCGGGTCGGCATCCTCCATAAGAGCTGCGGAAAAATCCGGAAAACCATCCTGACGGAGGCAATCTGGATGCAGAAGAGATGCGGATGCGAGAAATGGATCACGTTCGAGGATGCGTCAAGGCGTGTCCGTACGGCGGATCCCGGTTTTTCCCTGATCCGGTACATCGGAGGCAGGAAAGACCACATCGTCCTGTTAAAACATGAGGTATGCGGTCAGACCTTTCAGTGGGAACTGAGCCGTTTTGAGAAGAGGCCGACCTGCATGGCATGCGGAAGACGGCGTGCCCCAAGGAATTCCCCGGAAGATTTCCGGGAACGGATGCGGGAACTGGCAGGAGACGAATACGAGCCGATGAGCGGCTTCACGGATTTGAGAAGCCGGATACTGATCAGACACCGGGCATGCGGAACCGTTACGGAGATGATTCCGAATGATTTTCTCCGCGGGAGAAGATGCAACCTGTGCCACAAGGCAATTCGAAGAACGGAACTGGAAGAGGCGCTTAACACATGCACCGGAGGGTACTACCGCATTACGGACATGAAAAACGTCAGATATTGCATCGAAGGCGAAAACGGAGAAAGATTCTTCCGGGATTCCGGATGCATCATGCAGGAACTGTCCAGACCCACGGAATCAAAGCTTTTTACGCACCGGCTGGCAAAGCCGAAACCGATACAAAGAAAAGAGGCAATGATTTATTTATCCGCAAAGGAAATCTGCCGAAGGAAGGGCTTCTGGAGTCCAAGGGACTCGGCTGACATCCTGCCGCTGAAACAGGTGCAGGACTTGATGCGATGGCTGGTAAGAAACGATTATCTGGAACGGATCGGATACGGCGAATACGTCCTGTCGGAAAAGAAGCTTCCGGGAGAACATGACGGTGCAGATCAGGCTGCCGAGAGCGGGACTGTACAGGAACATGACGGAATGGTATGATGTCAGTAAGCTCCTTGTAGAATCAGAACGGAATCATGTAAAAAAAGGAGAAAAGAAAAATGGGAAGAATTTACGTGACAGGGGATATTCACGCGGAACCGGACCGCTTCAATACGGAGAATTTCCCGGAACAGAAAGAGCTGACGCACGATGATTACATGATCATCTGCGGAGACTTTGGACTGGTATGGGCAGAGGATAAGGAAAGCAAACGGGAGAAGCAGCTGCTCGACTGGCTGGAGGAAAGACCATATACCACACTGTTCGTGGACGGGAACCATGGTGCGACACGTTGTTAATTGAAAAGATTAACCGTTTCTTTGTTTAAAGAAAAAGAACTAATTTCTTGAATAGTCAAATGATGGAGTAACGCCCTGAAGGACTATTGCTAATACTACGACATGCGATAATAGTGATTATATATTATTGTATGAAGCTCGTTGAAGACGGCTGAAGAGACCTAAGTAAGAAAACATATGAGTATAAGTTGGTATAAAAGTGACTAGAGTCCGCCTGCTTGAAAATTTGGAAGTAATATATGGTTTACGATAGGCCGGGCATCCGAAAAAGGTGAATATGGATAGTATGTACAAGTAATGCTTGGCTGACGAATCCTCGAAGTAAAGAATCTAAATGCCGAAAATATCGAAAGATATTTAGTACTTTTGTACTATCTGCATGGGGTTTAGTAAGAATCGTGGTTATGAAAGACCTTGTTAGTTTACAGGACTAAGATATGTGGAAGGTTCATAGAGGAATCCTAAGTTCATATATGATGGATAGAGAAATTGGAACGTGGAAAGTTGGAAACCGAAATGAAAATCATATAATCAATGAGATGTTCGGTTAATGAGGAAAAGAATTTGACTATAACTCATTTTAATTCCAATGAGAGCGAAGGCACAGTACCAATGAAGCTATGGAAACACAGCTGAGGGATAGCCTTTAGTCAATTACAATTGAATAATTATTTTGGGTTAATTATAAGTTGGTTCGAGTAAGACTAAGAGAAACTATCCTTTTGAGAAGGAGGTTGACAACTTGGCTTTAGAAACAAGACTTAGAGCGGAAGAAGCGTATTATGACATGAGTAAAATCACAGATAAATTATACGCTCAAAGTAAAAATGGTAATAACTTTTATAAGCTGTATGAATTAATTATTAGTGAAGATAACATTTTATTAGCCTATAGAAATATCAAACGAAACACAGGAAGTAATACGAAGGGAACTGATGGAAAAACGGTTAAAGACTATGCCAATATTCCGATGGATGAATTGGTCAGTCTAGTCAGATCCAGATTGGCAAATTTTCAACCGATGTCAGTCAGAAGAGTGTTCATACCAAAAACTAATGGAAAGGAAAGACCCTTAGGAATACCGACATTTGAAGACAGATTGATACAGCAATGTATCAAACAGATTCTGGAACCGATATGCGAAGCCAAATTTCATCCTCACAATTATGGATTTAGGCCACTAAGAAGTACAAAGTATGCAGTGAGTAGAATGATGACATTGGCCCAAGTTAAACAATATTTTTATTGTGTAGATATAGACATAAAAGGTTTCTTTGACAACATTGACCACAATAAACTTATTAAGCAAATGTGGACTCTTGGAATTAGAGATAAAAGGCTTCTTTCAATAATATCAAAAATGTTAAAAGCTGAAATAGTAGGCGAAGGCATTCCAGAGAAAGGAACTCCTCAAGGGGGAATTTTATCACCTCTGTTAAGTAATATTGTGTTAAATGAGCTGGATTGGTGGATAAGTTCACAATATGAAACAATTAAATTTAGTGGAAATTGTAAGCCTGAAAGTGTACAAAGCAAAAAAAGCAAAACCAATCTTAAGAAAATTCATATAGTGAGATACGCAGATGATTTTAAAATTATGTGTAAAACGCATGATGATGCTGTCAGAGCATTTAATGCTACCAAAAATTGGCTTAAGGAACGATTGAATCTTGATATATCGGAAGATAAATCTAAAATAGTAAATTTGAGAAAACAGTATTCTGAATTCCTAGGATTTAAAATCAAGCTAATCAAGAGAAAGAATAAGTATGTCATCTGTAGTCATATGTCTGATAAGAGCAAGCAAAGAGCAAAAGAAATGCTCAAACGAAGTATTATCAGTATTGATAAAAATGGTGAGAATGCAATTAAGAAAATAAATCAAATCAACAGTCAAATCATGGGACTACATCAATACTACTGCACTGCAACAATGATTAACCATGATTTTGGAGATATTGCTTATGAACTTAGTTACCTCATCGAGAACAAACTTAATCCAATTGCCAAACGAGGGAAATTTAAACAATCATGTTCTAAATACATCACAGATACATATCTAAAAAGGAACAATTACACAACCTATAAAATAGGGAAGGTTGTATTGATCCCAATGGTTTATATCTCTCACAGAAAACCTATGAACTTTTCACAGGATATGAATGTTTATACCGAAGAAGGCAGAAATAAAAGTGGGTACAAGAAACTCGTTTTAGAAGGCGCACTGAAAGAACGATGGAGGGTAAGAAATAAATACGATGATGTTGAGTTCCTGGATAACTCAATTAGTAAAATATCGGCACAACAGCTGACGTGTGCAATATCAAAACTGTTTGTTACCGATGGAGAAATTCATCATATAAAGCCTAAAGAAAACGGTGGAGATAATAGCTATGATAATCTGCTATATGTAGACAAGAATGTTCATAAACTTATCCACCTAAAAGATGAAGGCAAAATCCAAATATATCTCAGTCACTTTGAGAAAATAGTTTCTGACTACAACGATTTTATTAATACATTGAACAAATTTCGGAAGTTAGCAAGAAACAAAATAATTAACCTAAGCAAGTAACTAAAGTTGATAACCACTATAATTAACAATTGTAATTGATGGAAAGCCGTATGAGGTGAAAGTCTCATGTACGGTTTGGAGCAGGGGAAAAACTGGAGACTATATCAAAAGTTTACCTATTGCTATAGAATTTTACCAGGCTTAACGCTTTTCCGGTGGAGGAATGGCATGGCGGCCATGTGCATAAGATCCGGGAGCACGTCATTCATCTGATGCGTGGTGAGATGTTCAATCTGGACGGAAAGAAGATATTTGCTTTCGGCGGGGCAAGATCCCATGACATCGACGGGTTTGCCACGGATGCGGCACTGAAACGGGATTACACGGCAGGGATTTTGCAGCCGGACGATCCGCTTCTGTATGATAAGCTTAAGATTCTCCGCATCACGAACTGCTGCGCGAGGATTGAGGAAGTCAGCTGGTGGCGTGCCGAAATGCCGACCAAACTGGAAATGATGCACGGGATGCAGACACTGAAAGCAAACGGAATGAAGGCGGATTTCATTGTTTCCCATGACGGTCCGTCATCCAGTCTGGCTATCTTAGGCGGCGGACTGCTGCCTCCAGATCCGTTGACACAATATCTGGAAAAAGTGAAAAAGAAAACGGATTACGGTCACTGGTTTTTCGGTCATCACCATGTGGATCGCCAAATCACGGAAAAGGATACCGTCATATACGAGCGGATCACCAGAATCTGCTAATCGAAAAGTTAATAATATCTGCCTGGAGCCCTGGAGGGAATTGAAACCTTCCGGGGCTTTTCTTTTTGCGGTAACAGGGTGCTTTTCTTCCATAATTTACACATGAAAGCAGAGAGAAATCCGGCTGTGTACGGATTACTTACCATTTCTAAGGCATCCTGTCCAACTGATGCACGGAACGTTAGACCATAAAAGCAAAGGTATTAAAAAAGAGGAATGACAATGGAAAATCAAAAGATGACTTTAGAGGAAACGCTTCAAATATTGGAAGATGCTCATAACAGATATTTAAACATGACTCCAGAAGAACGCAGAGACTGCAGACCGCAGAGCAAACTACGGTATTGGGGGACGCAAAAATCCCTTTATGATTATTGCGATAAGTATAACTTAGTGGAAGGAAAATCTTATCTTTATGTTTTAAAATGTGCAGAGGACTTATATTACATTGGAGAGACGAACGGTATTTTTCAACGTTTTCGGGAGCATTTTGCAACAAGTGGAAAGTCTGCCGTATCAGCAACTGCGGTATATGAGCCACAATCGGTTTACGAAATTATCCCGCTTGGAGAGATAAGCAAATCCAAAAGACTGGTTTATGAGGATGCACTGACTGTAGAGTACGCTAACAAATACACGATTTATCAGGTAAGAGGAGGACATTTTTCTCATTATGATATTCAAAAGGCATACTCTGCAAAAAAGTTGCAGAGTCATTGGCTTTATGAAGAACACGGAAGGCTGCGTTTTATAAATCCACAGTATAATTGGATGTTATCAGCAATCAATCAGATGCAAAAATTTCCAAGGATTCATCCCAAACTTTAAAATCATCATTAAGAATCTTTTCTTATTATTTTATGTGACTTAACCCCGGAAGGAATGAGCCTTCCGGGGCTTTTCATTTTGCGGTAACAGGGGGCTTTTCTTCCATAATTTATACAAAGACATTATGGAAAGGAAGTGCTATTTATGCTGATGCCGACATGCTTGAAACCTTATCCCGGTGAACTGCTGTACGGCTGGATTGTAAGGTTATTCAGAGTCAATATGTACGATTCCATTGAGAAATTCTGTGCAGCTTATATCCCGTATGAAGATCGAAAATTTAAAATGGGAAAACCGGTTCCCGTTCGTCTGGATTACCGATTCAATCTGGACCATATATGCTCGGAGAACGGAGAATTCGAATGTTTCCCGGATGTCAGGAGCATGATTGCGGAAATGACACCGCTCACGACCCTGTTTCCGTTTATGACCAGGGGATATCAGGCAGAATGCATGGAAATTCTGCTCCGGGAACATAACGGTTGCAAACTGGATATTCCTCTGATGGACAGTGATATCACGGAACTGCGCGTGTGTCCGGACTGCGCGCGGGAGGATATTGCCGCATATGGAAGACCGTATCTCCATACCGTCCATCATCTTCCTGGCGCTCGGATGTGTCCGAAACATCACCGGGTACTGATGCGTGTACAGATAGAACCGGACGATTGGGAACGCGGACTTGATGACGGGTCCATGGTTCCGGTGGAGCTTAGAGCAGATGAAACAACGGAACAGCGTATCAGTGAGTTTATGCGGAAATTATATGAGTGCCCGCCGGATCTGGATCTGAATGGCTTACAGGCGATGATTCTGGCGCGCATGGGAGAAGGCGGATATCCACTGGAGTCACCGTACGGAAATCTTGCGGATGATCTTCGGACTGCCGGATATGCCGGTCTGTTCGCCGGTAAAACGGATGTGCGTGTGTTCAAGGTTCTGTCACAGAAGAAAATTGTACCGGAAGACGCGATTGCACTGTTGTTATTCCTGTTCCATGATTACGAGGATTTTCAGAAGGCGGCATTGAAGGTACAGACGGATGATACGGGAACGCTTGCCGAGCTTTTCCCGGGATACATCGTGCATTCCGTGGATCACTGGATTGCGGAACTGGAGTGTCGGAAATGCGTGGAGCGGTTCCATATCCATCCTTATGCTCTTTTCCTTGGTGCCGGATGTCCGAAATGTGACCGGGAAGCGGATCCAGATGAGGTGTTTCAGCGCCAGCTTCATATGATTGGGGACGGTACCTACGAACTGGAGGAACACTTCCCGGGATATGGAAGACCCGTAAAGATCCGACATAAGACCTGTGGCAAGGAACGTAATGTGAACGCCACGGAGCTGATATGGATGGAGAAACGTTGTTACTGTGAAACATATCTCAGACAGGAAGAACTGCAGGCAAGGATCGACAGGGCCGCGCATGCGGAAAATACATACACGTTGGTGAAATACCGGGGCGGTAAGGGAATCGGACAGTTCGTGACGCTCCGGCATGAGGAATGCGGAGGCGAATTCACAGTATCTCTTCGGGAATTTGAACGGGCACCGTTCTGTCGTTGCTGCAGGAGCGGTCAGGCGGTTGTTGACCGATTCGGGGAGAGATTCCAGGAACTCATGGGGGATGAGTATGAGATGATCACTCCATATCAGGGACTGGCGAAAATGATGACGGTACGCCACCGCACCTGCGGAACGACCACGGAAGGATATGCCCTCAGCTTTCTGAACGGCAAGCGGTGTGCCCTGTGTACGCCGATCATACCGAAGGAAGACATGAGAGGATATGTGACGGAGTGTACCGGCGGGGAATATCGTGTGAGCAGCATTGAACGGAACACGATAACGGTATGCGGCCCGGACGGAAAGGAACTGACGAACTCGGTACAGTTTTTTATACAGGAGCTTTCGCTCGGCGAGAAATCCTCAGTGTTTAATCACGTGGTCAAAAAACCGGAAATTCCCCTGCGGGATGCTGCGGTTTTGTATTTCAAGGCGAAAGAAGTCTGTGAGAAATATGGAGTCTGGATACCGGAAGAAACGGACGCTGCCATGGAGTTTGCAAAGATTCAGTATCTGTCACGTCAGCTGCTTGCCGAAGGACACCTGTTTCGGAAATGTCCGGGCGTATTCTCCGTGGATCTGGATGTTCCCGATGAGACTGCAATCCGGGAGATTTACCTGGAGCGTCGCGGGGAACATATCGGGGCTTATTACCATGAATCCGCCGCGTACCATGCCGGTATTCTGGATAAGAAACCGGAAACGGAATACATTCTGTGTAATGACGTGAAAACGGATGACTTCAGGAATCAGAAGGTGGGAAATACAAAGTTCAAAACCAGAGCGGCATATGCGGAAATCAATAACCGGAATTACAAGGCAATCGAAGGAATCAATCTGTTGATGTTTTCCGGCAAACACCCGGAATATAAAAAACAGGTGGAAGACTGGCTCCTGGAGAACCGCATCTTTATTTCTGACATGGAGCCGTATCTTCAGTATTATCCATTCATGATTAAAAAGATTGTCAAAGGACTTTTTAAATAAGAAGAAACGAAAATTCCCCCACCTCTGCAGGTGGAGAGATGAATTAAAAACAGAAACAACATCGAGCCATTTTTATTTTCTGACCAATTCTGCGGAAATTTCTTCCATAATTCCTGTATCAAACAGGAAAGGAGGAGATCCTAAGTAAGATGTGGCATTAAGACTAATTTCTTCCATAATTTTCTGTCAAAAAATTATACATGGAAATAACCAATAAGATTGGGTATGTCACATCAAACGAGAGCCTGTTCCCTGGTGGGAATGGGTTCTTTTTACGTTTTGCTAATTTATGCAGTAATTCTTCCATAATTGTTCCGCAAGAAAATTTATGGAAGGAGGTTTCTTTTTATGAGGAAATCAAAGAAGCAGATGGTCATGGCAGCAGCAGCCTGTGCCATGATGGGAGTAATGGTCATCGGAGGAACCATGGCGTATTTAACTGACAGTGAGACCGCAACCAACACTTTTACCATTGGTCAGGTAAAGATTGATCTGGAGGAGCCGGAGTATGCGAAACTGACGGACACTCAGAAGAAGAACCTGGTACCGAACCAGATCGTGGCAAAGGACCCGCAGGTGGAGAACACCGGTGTCAACGATGCAATCGTATTCTTAAAGGTTGAGATGCCGAAGAAGGATGTAATTGTGGCGGAAAAGGACGGCACAAGAAAGACCACTGCAGTAACAGAACTCTTTACCATGCTGAATACCGATATCGATCCGGCAGCCGACGGCAGCACTGACGGAAAGAACTGGGTAGAGCTTCAGGGTGATGATACCGGTGCTGATACAAATATACATGTTTATGCTTACAAGGAGAAACTGGCAAAGGATGCCAAGACCACGGCACTGTTTGACAGTATCCAGCTGCAGAACATCATCGAGGGACAGATCGATACCGATACCGAGAATATCAAGGTTACCGCTTATGCGATCCAGGCAGCCGAGGTGCTGGAGGGCGAGGATACCGACCTGACTGATACCTTGACTAAGGAGAATCTGCAGAAGATCTATAATGTCTACGGCAAGCAGAACAACGGTCAGACCGTCCCGGAAGCAAATACCAATAACAGCAAGAATCTGGAAGGCAATGACCTGTCAGTCTGATTATTTTTTCATGAAACAAGAGCCTGTTCCTTATCGGAGCAGGTTCTTTTGCGTTCCACCAATTCCGGGTGCAAATTTTCCATAATTGTACCGACAAAAAAATATGGAAGGAGGTTTTCTTTTTATGAGGAAATCAAAGAAACAGCTGCTTCGGACAATGATTGCCTGTGGTCTGGTGGTTTCCGTGGCGGCAGGCGGCACCGTGGCTTATCTGACCGATGCCGAGACAGCCACCAACACGTTCACGGTCGGCAAGGTCAAGATCGACCTGGAGGAACCCGGCTATCCCGGAAATGACAGTGACGAGGTCAAAAATATCATCCCTAATCAGGAGATCGTGAAAGATCCGCAGATCGAGAATACCGGCAACAACAATGCCCTGGTATTTTTACGGGTCGAGGTACCACAGGAAACGTTTACCGACGAGGATGACGGCACAGGAGAGCAGAAGAAGCAGGATCTGTTCCGGTTAAAAGGCATCAGTGACCAGTGGGAACTGCTGCGGACGGAAACAGTGACCGGGGAAGACGGGAAAGCAAAAACATCTTATGTGTACGGTTACAAAAAGACCCTTGGTAAAGACGCAACCACGGACAAACTGTTCCAGAGGGTACAGATGAAAAATGCTGTGGAATCCGATTTGAGCGGAAACGTGGAAGATATCATTGTGACCGCCTGCGCCATTCAGGCAACCGATATCCCGGATGTGAACCTGACACCTGGCAGTGATGGAAATCTGAGTAAGGATGCTCTGGATCAGGTATACACCATCTTCCTGAACCAGTCCGGGAACCAGACAAGCCGACCGGCAGATGAAGGTGACCGGAACCAGTCAGGAAAACTCGGTAAGATCAGCTATGAACTGGATGGAGGCACCCTGGCAGCCGGAACACTGACGGAGTATGGAAGCGCTGATTATGGATACACGCCGCCAGCTCCGGCGAAGAAAAACTATACTTTTACGGGATGGGAACCGGAGAACATTCCGGCCGGCAGCACGGGAACCGTAACAATGACTGCGAAGTGGACTGCAGATGTGCTTGGTAGCATCCACTAATATTCATCGACATACAAAAACCTCCTTGTAAATAAACTAAAACTCCGTTTAAAACCAAATCATTACTATAATTACTATATATTATATCGTCATATCTCCTACAAAAATAAATAAGGCAGTTCCACAGTCGAGTAGACTTACACCTCACAATGTAAGCCCCTCACAGAACCGTACGTGCGGCTTTCTCGCATACGGCTCTTCATAATAATATTTACAGTCTCAAAACAAGCTGACATAAATCTTTGGCATTGCCAATGTATAATATTTCAGCATTTCAATGAATCCTTCTCTTGTATAACTCTTTCTGTCACTTCGTCTATTCAGCACCTTAAACAGAAGTTCTCTCACTTGTTGTTTGTAGTTTGAAATCATTCTGCCATTAAAACTTATGCCATAGTACCTATAATGACCTATTAGTTTCAGATTTAGCATACCCATTAGTTTCTTTAGCGGTTGGTCTCTATTCGCATATAACCATACCTTGATGTCTCGAATTTTCTGTCTGAATTTCTTAGAGCTTGTCTTTGGCATTATATATGGCATGCCTTTTAAATCCCCTGGATCCCAAAATCAAAGATGTCGATCCGAAAAATATCTATTGAAACGTTTGTATAAAACAGAGAAAATATATTTTCTGTTTTGGTACTGAAAAGAACTGCTATCGTTTACAATGGATGACCGGATCAGAACAATTCATTCGTCTGCTATCAGGCAGGAACGATGCAATTGCACCTTGAAAACCCTATATTTCCAAAGGCTGACATACGAATTCGGATGACTTTCGTGGCAGGAAAAAATGACGAACTCGGCCTGAAAGCTGATTCGCATTTGTCACAGATTTCTGCTATACTACCGTTAGTAAGAAAGGCGGATATCATGTGCAAAAAATTCACTCCAGATGAACTGAACAAGATGGATCATAAAACTAAGGACGATGTCATCTACCAGATGCAGGACCGGCTTGACCGACTGGAACACAACTATGAAAACCTCGTAGAGCAGATCCGGCTGGCAAATCAGCAGCGCTTCGGCCGCCATACGGAAAAACTGGATGATATCGCAGGCCAGCTTTCTTTTTTTAATGAGGCAGAAGCGAATTATGATGGAACAGCCAAGGAACCGACTGTGGAAGAGGTCATTGATTCATCCAGAAAGGTACCGCGAAAGCCTAAGAAAAAAGGCCAGCGTGAAGAAGACCTGAAGGATTTTCCGCAGGAAGTAATCCTTCATGATATACCGGAACAGGAACTGAATGAGGCTTTCGGTGAAGAAAACTGGAAAAGTATGCCGGATGAGATTTTCTGGCAGCTTCGTTTCGAACCGGCCAAATGGACTGCTGAAAAACACATCATAAAAGTGTATGTTGGAACAGATGGTGCGCATCAGGATGAATTTCTTCGTGGTGATCACCCGGAAACGATGTTCAGGGGAAGCATTGCTACTCCTTCTCTTGAAGCCGCAATCATCAACGCCAAGTATGTAAACAGCAATCCGCTTGACCGTATTTCCAGAGACTTCCAGGCAAACGGCCTGGATCTGTCCAAACAGACGATGTCGAACTGGACGGTGTGGACAGCTGAACGCTATTTATTGCCAGTGTGTGATCTCATGAGAAAACGTCAGCTGGAAGCACATGTAAATCAGAGTGATGAAACACCTGTAGATGTAATTCATGACGGCAGACCTGCAGGCAGTAAAAGATATATGTGGGTTCACATCACTGGAGAGTTAAGTCCTGTGCCGCCAATCATTGTGTATGAATACCAGAAGACACGACACAGCGATCATCCGAAAGCGTATTATAAGGACTTTGACGGTGTTCTTGTGACTGATGGCCTGGAACAGTATCATAAGCTGGAGCGGGATCTTGCTGGTGTGAAGAATGCGAATTGCATGTCTCACGCAAGGCGCCACTTCGCAAATGCGATTAAGGCAATTGGAAAAAGTAATCCAGAAGCGGTCGAGGCGTCTGTTGCGTATAAAGCACTGGTACGAATTGGTGCCATTTATGACCTGGAAGGAGCTTTAAAGGAACTGACTCCAGAAGAACGCTTAAATGAGCGGCAGGCTTCCATCAAGCCTCTGGTTGAAGAATTCTTTGCCTGGCTCCGAAAGATACAGGCGGACCGGTCGGTGCTTCCAAAGAGTGAAACAGCCAAAGGCATCAACTATTGCCTGAATCAGGAAGCATATCTGAAAGTATTCCTGTCAGATGGAGAAGTACCGATTGATAACCTGGCCAGCGAACGTGCGCTGAGAACTTTCACGATTGGCCGTAAAAACTGGATGACCATCAATACGGTACGAGGAGCTGATGCCAGTGCAATCATTTACAGTGTTACGGAGACCGCCCGGGCGAATGGCCTGAATGTCTACTATTACATGAAACATTTGTTGACAGAGCTGACACGGGTTGTTCGTGCCGATGGAAGTATAGACGAAAAAAAGTTAGAACCACTTATGCCATGGTCGAAAGACCTTCCGGCTGAGTGTTACAAGCGCCGCAAATAAGCGGCGCTGTATTTGGCGTGGAGCGAAGGATTTGACCTTTACATAATAGAAACATTAAAATTGTAATTGACCGAACTGAAGGTGAAGAATGCTTCTTGTCTAAAGGGCAAGAAGATGGGGATTAGAAAGTGTTTTTTACAAGGAGGTGATTAGGTGAATGATCAATTCATACAAGGAGTAATATTTGATTGGGATAAAATTGATAAGGATAGTTATCTGAAGGGAATCAGGGCTTTTAAGGGAGTTGAAAAACTTGATTTTAACAAACCAATTACTTTTTTTGTAGGGGAAAATGGCAGCGGTAAATCAACTTTATTGGAAGCACTTGCCGTAGCACATGGTTTTAATCCTGAGGGTGGAACGAAGAATTATGTTTTTTCTACGCATGATACACATTCAGAGTTGTGTGATGCGATAAGAATTGCCAAAGGCTATCGGAAGGAAAAGTGGGGATATTTTCTTAGGGCAGAAAGCTTTTATAATGTAGCAACGCAGGAAGAAGAATATGCAGATATTACACATCCTTCCGCTAAATATCATGAAAAATCACATGGAGAGAGTTTTCTCGCATTAGCACAGAATAATATGAATCCAAATGGCTTGTATCTTTTTGACGAGCCGGAAGCTGCATTATCGCCGCAGAGACAGCTTACATTGTTGATGCAAATATACAGATGTGCAAAAGAGGGAGCACAGTTTATTATAGTTACGCATTCGCCAATTTTGTTAGGAATACCAGATGCAGATATCTATTGTTTTGATAATGGACGCATACATCTGTGCGAATATGAGGATACAGAGAGTTACCAGGTAACAGAAATGTTTATAAATAATAGGCAGATGCTGTTGGATAGATTATTAACAGATTAGATAATAAAGAAATCGATAAATTCAAGTTTGGAGAATTGAGAAAATCGGAATGTGGAAGTGTGAAAGGAATGGAAATGGATATATACCTTGAACTAAAAGAAAAATTTGAAGCAAATAGAGATGATGAAAATGCTGTAAAAATGGCGGCGTATATGAGGAATTTGTTTTCATTTTATGGTTTATCAACACCTAAAAGGAAAGCAATTTACAAGGATTTTCTGAAATCTGAGAAACGCAAAAAAATAATTGACTGGGATTTACTTGACAGATGTTATGTAGATGAACATAGAGAATTTCATTATTTTGTGATGAATTATCTTGTGGCAATGCAGAAGTTTTTAAAATTCGATGATGTACCTCATATAGAAAAATATATCAAAACAAATCAATGGTGGGACACAATAGACGGACTTGATAGAATTGTCGGGAATATAGCTTTTACAGATGAACGAATAAATGACCTAATGTTGGAGTGGTCAACAGATGAAGATTTTTGGGTACGCCGAATTGCTATTGACCACCAGCTTTGTAGGAAAGAGAGAACAAATACGGAATTGCTTGAAAAAATATTAGTGAATAACTTCGGCAGTTCAGAGTTCTTTATCAACAAAGCCATCGGTTGGAGTCTGAGAGATTATTCTAAGACAAATCCGGATTGGCTAAGAAATTTTGTTGAAACTCATAAAGACAAGATGGATAAATTGAGCATCAGAGAAGCAAGCAAATATTTATAAGTCAAATGGGAAACACAAAATTCCAGTTGTGCGCCCAGCTAAGGGTGTGTAGTCAAGCCGGTGGGATTCCGGTTTATCCAAGGTTTAGCCAACCAGATAATAGCGAGTCTTGGGATGATGCCGGTAACGGCATCTGACAAGCGTAGACAGCAAGAAAGCAAGGTTGAATAGTGATTGAGCTTCGAAACGTTAACTTCAGTCGGTCGACGTCTTAACTGGTGCGGAAGGCAATATCATGTAATGCGATATGGCGAGTGCTATGTGACACTGCGGAGTCAGAGAAGTGAAAAAGCTGAGCAAAAGCGGTCAGTATGCCGCAAAGAAAGCAGAACACGCAAAGTCCTCTGTCCGTGCCAAAGTGGAGCACGTATTCGGTGTCGTCAAGAAACAGCTGCGTTTCCGAAAAGCACGATACCGAGGGCTCGAAAAGCAGAGAGCCAAATTCAATATCATGTTCGCGTTAGCGAATCTGATTCTGGCTGACAGACCCTGCCTGGCAGCTTGAATCAGTGCGCTCCTGCGAGCAAAAGCACGGGCGACCTAATTGATTCTTACAAAATGGCCGCCCGGTAATGCGTATCGTAGCAGTTGTGCGGTATTGCCTTAGAAACACCAAATGGTTATGTGTGGCATCATTTGGATGATTATAATGTTGAAAAAAATACAATTACAATGGAATTAGTAATGGATGAAGCACATAATGCATCGAAACCACATTCGGGAGGTTGTGCACAGTATGATAGTGTTAACGGACCGACATATAACGAGAAAAGGAGATAAATAGATGTACGGATTTGTAAAAGAAAAAAGTGAAAACACCCATATTTCAAGTTGTGAGGTATTGGAAATTGAGAATAAGTATAATATTAATTTTCCGACAATACTTAAAGAATATTATTTACAACATAAGCGGTCAGGAAATGAACTATTCAGAATGGTGTGCAATCAATTCCTATAAGGGTTGGTTGAAATATTGTGATAGCAGCCGATTGTCTGAAAAATATATTGAACCAATTCAGCCTTATGCTGATAGGTACTATAAAAATCATATCAAGAAAGGTGGTAAAAAGCATGAAAGAGTACGGAAAAGTACGCAGTACAAAGCAGCCTGAACAGAAGGTCATTGATGACTATTCAGTTTGGATTGCAGAGAACATCACCCCGGTCACAGAAGCCGGGACAGATGAACAGCCGGGGTTCACTGGTTATGAATATGACCTGACCCAGTACACCAAGGATGAATACATCAAAATGATTGATGACAGGAACGCATCTTTGGAAGATCAGATGACACAGGCACAGGAAGCCATGTGTGAAATCTATGAAATGATGGCATAAGGAAGGGGGTGAGAATATGGCAAACATTTATGCAGCACTTATCATCAAGGGTAAGAAGTCAATCAATGATGTTCCTGACAAAATCAGGGATGAAGTCAAACAGGTGCTTATTGATGAAGGACACCCGGAACTGGCAGAAGGTGGTAACTGATGTTGTTTCAGTTCATCATAAAAATTTTATTCAGAAAGGATGTGGAATTTATGGCAGTGATCTATGCAACCCTTATCATTAAGGGCAAGAAAACCTTTGCTGATGTACCTGAGAAAATCAAGGACAAAGTGAAGGAAGTTCTGATTGACCTTGATTGCCCTGAATTAGCAGAGTAATCAACAGACAAGGAAATTATCACAGGAACAAAAACAACCGCTATATGACCCTTATATGAGGTCACAAGCGGTTGTTTTTATGTTCAGAAAGGACAGAGAAAATGAAACAGACTATTTGCAGTGTATTAGGTGTGATTGGTTCAGCAATCGCATCTTTTTTTGGTGGTTGGGATGCGGGACTTGCAACCCTTCTGATCTTCATGGGTCTTGATTATATTTCAGGACTGATTGTTGCGGGGGTGTTCAAGAACAGTCCCAAGACAGACACAGGTTCACTTGAAAGTAAGGCGGGGTGGAAAGGTCTTTGCAGAAAGTGCATGACCCTGATTTTTGTACTGGTTGCGTACCGCCTTGATCTTGTCATTGGCACAAATTACATCAGGGATGCAGTAATTATTGCGTTCATTGCCAATGAAACAATCTCCCTTGTGGAAAATGCGGGTCTTATGGGTTTACCACTCCCGGCAGTCATCACCAAGGCTATTGATATTTTACAGAAAAAGACAGAAAGTGAGGGTGAATAATTATGGGTTTAGTAGTAGGTTCAGCAAGAATTGATGAAAACGGCAAGATTTCCGGCGGTGCGTTGGGTGACAACAACGGTAGGGAAGTAAGTACACAGCCGTATTATTTGCACAGCAAGGGTTGGTATGTTTTAAGACCAAAGACTATTGCACTTGCAAATGGTCTTGCATCTGCAATGTCAGATGCGTGTGCAAATAACCATATCGGTTACGATCAGTCTAACCGTTATGGTGTCATTAAGATGGTCAGAAAATACGGCAGCATGAAAGCAATCAAAGAAAAGACAGAAGCAGACTGTTCTTCCTTGGTTCGTGGTTGTTGTATTCAGAACGGTTTTGACCCCGGTGATTTTGCAACATCAGGTGAAGCAGCCAAACTTGAAGCAACGGTCAGAGTGCTGCACCAGTTACTTCAAAAACCGCAAAGTCATCTGCACAGAAAAAGTCATCTGCCGTTGCCGGAACATATAAAACAAGCACTGATTGTCATATGCGTAACGGTGCGGGAAAACAGAACGTATCAATGGTTGTGTTAGAACAGGGGACAGAAGTGAGGTGCTACGGTTACTATTCTGAATATCAGGGTGTAAAATGGCTTTATGTTCAGGTAACATACAAGGGTGTGAAATACACTGGTTTTGTTTCTGAACGTGTCCTGAATAAGCAGTAACCGGGTGTTACTAATTTGTTACTAAATAGCGGGATTTTGTGAGATTTGCGGAGATATTCAAAACTGAACTTTTCAGCAGATACTGGCAAAAAGCGGGGTGTTATATCAATGAAATTTATGATATATTGTGATGATGTGGAGAATCCAGTTTGGGTATGTGATTCTATTAAAGCATTTTTTGACTTAATGGAAAATAATTCGCAAATTGCAAGTGCAAGCTGGACACATGCACGGTAGAAATTAGTTAATCAGAGCGTCGGTCAGGATGGAAGCCGCTGGCTTCCGTCCTGGGCGATGCTGCCGCAGCCTTCGGCTGCGTAAACAGAGTCGAGGAACTCGTCAATCGGAACGAAGGTTCGAAACAGCCCGTTGTGGCGTTCGTTTTGGGGACGTTCCCACGAAGTATAGGGATGTGCAAAGTAGACTGCACAGCCCCAGTTCTCGACCTGACTGAACGCAGAGAACTCCGAGCCGTTGTCCACGGTAATGCTCTTGAAGACCTGTGAGAACTTGTCTCCGAATTCTTCCCTGAGTGACTGCATGGCGTTCAGAACGGAGTCTGCATCCTTGCCGGGGATCCGGATGGCAATCTCCATATCCGTTCCGGTGCTGAATCTCCGCAAGATTCAGCGCGCTCTTTTGAGAATGCTCGCATATCTTCTGGAGATTCTGGCTCAGAACAAAAATTGGGCACTTGTTCAGTGGACATTATGTAAACACCGAAAAGGTTTATCGGACGACGGACGGCGGAAAAACCTGGTACGACATTACGCCGGAGCCTGGCGCGTAGTCGGATCGGAGACAGAATATACGGAGCTGTAACGTTCTCCCGGAAAACAGGCTGCCGTAGCGAGATAGGGTACTGCTGGGCAAGCGCGGCAGCTGGATGGCCGAGCTTGCCGAAGGATCTTACAGCTTGGCTGCCGGTAAAGACAATGGAATGATGCTTGAAAAGCCCGACTGCAAATTGCAGTCGGACTTTTTCACACCGGGGCCCCAGGAATTTAGCCTTGACACTTCACATTTTAGATGATACGACCGTGGCAGAGGAATCAATTTCCTCTGCCATAATTTTATATTGATCGGACGATGAAATCGGGAGAGATCGCTCAGGCGATGCCGAAGGGGAACGCAGAAGCTCCCAGGCAAAAGGACCGGTTTCGGACGACGCTCCGAAAAGGCCGGGCGGCAGCGCCCGACCACCGAAGGTGCAACCTCCCAAAGCGGAGGGAATCTCTCAGGTAACTCAACGGGGGCACAAAACCGTAAAGGGCGGTTTTGTGCCCTTTTTTGCTGTCCTAAAAAAGAAACGGAGGAGCGGTATAGCCATCACTCCGAGGCGATGTCGAGACCGGCGTCCCCGCCTCCGCCGGGGACGGAGATCTCCGCCTCGCCCGCGATCTCGCTGGCGGTCTTTTCTTCGCCGTTTTTTTCCTCCTCGTCCTCAAAGAGGGAGTCGTACTTCTCGCCGTCTCCCTCTTGCAGCATGGCCGCGGTCTTAGCCGCCATGTAAAGCTCGTGGTTGTATTCCATCAGCCGCTGTTCATCCTCCGGAGGGACTTGGCCGCCGGAGGCGATGCGGTGGTAGATCTCCAGCATCTTGCCCATCTCCTCTGCGGCCTTCGATAGAGCATTGCCCTGCTGCTTTGCAACCTCGGCGTTGTGGATGGCAGTCTCCCGCTCGATGATGCTCTCCATCACGCCCTGGGCCTCGTTGTATTGCGCGTCCACGGCGGACAGCTCACGGGAGATCTCCACACGATCCACATTGGGCGCGCCGCCCTGCTGGCAATTTTTGAGCGCCTGCGATAGGTCGCGTTTCCGTGTCCACAGCGTATCTATCTGCGCGGCGTATGCCTTCTTCGCATCTTGAATTTTCATTGCGGAACCTCCTGTCTAAATGTTTTTCATATCCTTATTATCGACAGAAAAATGTTTTTCATATCCTTATTATCGACAGAAAAGGGTCCGGATTTAAGCCGGAGCACGGAATACAGGACAAAAGCTTAACTGATCGTGGGCAAGACCACTGCCGGACCGCCCTTCCTCGACAAGACCTTGTGGGAACAAACGCTCCGGTTGAAACCGAGAAGGGGAGAGAACATCATGAAAAAAGCGATTGCTTTGCTGCTGACGTTTGTAACGCTGCTGTCCTTCGCGAACGCCAAGGAGGATCTGGCCGCTGAGGATCTCCATATCCCGGGCACCGGTTAAGGCTGATCCATCGCTGTCAAGAAGGGAAAAGCGGGGCGGTCCCTTTCGCCCTCATTTTGCGTGTCCGCGCGCGTTTGTCATGCGCCGTTACCCAAACCGGATCATGGCGAAGGGGGTTCCGCGTATTTAATGTGCACTGAATAATAGAAAAAGCCTTATATTTCAATCCATAGAAGCCAATCCGTGGTATAATAGGAGCAAGGGAACTGGCAAAAATCCAGCAAAAATCTTGCACCTGGAGGGCAACTATGTATCGTTACAGCAATGGCCAGATCAGCTTGGCGGATTTCAAACAGCCGGTGGATATGAATCTGAAGGAAAGCAACCGTTGGGTAAAGAAAGCCCAGACGATCCCCTGACTGGAGATCGAGAAGCGCTACGCCGCACTATTCACCAACCGGAAAGGCAATGTGGTCAAGCCGCTGCGTCTGGCCTTGGAGGTCTGCATCATTCAGGCGGAGTATGGCTATTCTGACGAGGAAACCGCGCTCCAGATCCAGGAAAACCCATATCTTCAATATTTCTGCGGGTATCCTGGCTATGATGACGAAAAGCTGCCCTTGATTATGGGCAAAGCTATGAAACAGCAGTACGAGATCTTTATGGTGATGTGCCTTTTAGACAACGTCAGTACGAGGCTCTTGTAGATGGGCAGTGGGTTGATGGTGTTGCTGATAATGTAGTGCAAATTGGTGGAAAAAACACTGCAATAGAAGCAAAGTATGTTGATGATTGGGCAGCTTCACTTCGAAATCCTCTAAGCCCTAATGGTACCAAACCGTGGGCTTTGGCTGAACAACGAAAGATGCTAAATCAGGCTCAAAAGTACAACTCTGCTTTCGATCAGATAATCTATCATACAAATAGCGTTGAACTAGCAAATTACTACAGTGATATGTTCAAAAATGCGGGTATTACAAACTGGAAGTTTCCATTTTCTACAAATTGGACAAGTCATCGGGATGGCTACTTTCGCATAATTTTAAATCACCATCTTTTAAACTAAAATGCGAAAGAAAACTCAAATTTCTCCCCTACAGAGAATGGAACTGCTCCTATTGTTTCCGTGACTTCAAAAGTTGCTCCATTCCATCCGTTGATTTGGATAGTTCCCTTAATGCTGCCGTCATCCGATGTGAAATCAAGGTTTCCATTTCCATTATCAATAAAACTTCCTTCTATTTCACCCAGCCTATAGACAGAAATGATCGCCTCATCTTCTCCCTCCCAGCTTTGTTGAGTGATTAGTGAACTGTACACGGCATCGGTTCCCTGGTTATCGACAAACAAACCGTACTTTGTAGATGCTTCCGGCATGGCAAAAGATTCTCCCTCAATCTGTGCCAGCTCATTTGCAATGAAATAAGCCCTGTTCTTGGTTTTTTCTTCCCAAAGGGAATTTACAAGCATAGGATACATACTGCCATTTTCCTCCTGAGAACCAAGGCTCATTAATGTTACTTCTTCTTTCATAGCAATCCAGTTTCTCTGTTCTTCAAGAACCATTTCTTTAGTATCCTGATTTGCCAAGCTACTGAATCTGCTCCAAAGATTATTCAGTTCCGTATCCCAAATCACATAAAGCCATTGAGATGCCACATTCATCTCTCCTTGAGTCTGCGCAGACTCTGCCAGCAAGGTGTATTTTTGGGTAATTGTATCGATATTCTTTAATTCCTCCTGAAGAGAAGATGAATTTGATGCCACATAGGCAACATCCGCTTTGATATCTTCTGTGTAATCATAGGTGAAATCTATTTCAATTGTAGCTTTTAGCTCTATATCATCTTCTTCATCGTTATTAAAAGTGGTGGATTCTTCTGATGTCGTCTCCTCATCCATACTTTCAATCTGTAGGCTGCTTTCCTGCTGTGTTACGACAGTTGCATCTTCTTTTGTTTTTCCACAAGCCCCTAAACTAAACACCATAAAAAGAGTGCATACCAATATGGTTATTTTTTTCTTTTTATTCATAATCGTTCCTCCATCAAATTCTGATTTATCGTGCTACAAAATATTCAGCTTTTTTCACCCATTTTCTTTTTATTTCCCACATGGTTGCCTGGGTACTAAGATGGGGATGTACTTCACCTTCAAAAGAGCAGCTGATATCAAAAATATTTTCCCAGCTTTTCCGTTTTTCTTCTTCAGAATATACCGCTGAATCGTCAATAGGAAAAATAATTTCGCCATCGTTTAGGACACAGTGCCAGTAATCAAAATCAGAAAGCAAAACTAGGTTGTCCGGGATCTCAATCGTCAGTAAAACAACAGGTGTACCTTTTTCTCCCCAATTACGTCCATGCACACGCATATCCGGTCGTTTCCGCATGCCTTCCCACTGGTACCAAGGCCCACACGGGGAATATAACGCCTTCTGGTGGTTCACCTATACGCTTTTTCATTTGCTCTGCCATCCACAGATAAGAATTTTCAAACCAATCCGTCGCAATGAAATTTTTGTCTGCCCTGAGCACTCCGGTTTGTTCCATTTTTTCATATGCACGTTTATGCTGTATTGACCACAAAAGCATGATACACCTCACTGAAATCTTCTGAATTATCTATTATTCTACCATAAAAAATAGAGCCGGTGTAAAAAAATCACACCAACTCTATCCAGACATTCATTCTTCATTTTCCGGGAATCCAAAGATCAGAGAAAATTCCACTTGTGAGAGGTTTTCTGCTATTTCAGTGTTCCTGGGATGGAGCGTGTATTTTATGTCTTCATAATGGTTTGTAAAAATTTTCTGTAAGATATTCATAAGACTATTATGAGATATATTTTGAAAAAAAGGATTCCCCAACCACTCAATCTTAAGGAACTGGGGAATTTTCACTTAATATGATAGAAAAGGGTTTTTGATTCCAACATTTTAGGTTAAAGTCTCACTGTGATTTAGCACCGATGTACTATACAGAAACAGCACATCCTGATTTTTGAATTCTATAAAACGGTCAAGTAAATCCGCTCGCAGATACCGGATATCAACCAATGTAATCTTTGCATACCCTTCTGCCAGAAGAGGAGCAATACTGCTGCCAAAGGAATCACGAAAGATGATAAGTTCCCTGTCTGATTTGTAGTTGGGATTCTCAATGGTGATAAGGGAACAGGGACCGGAAAGAAAGATTTCATAAGGATCCTTACCGGATTTCTTTTCTATATTATAGATGCCGCCCACTGTCTGATCTTCATGATTTGTTACGATACAGTCATCTAATGCATCATTGGACAGATAATACAGTGTCTCCGGCGGCAGCGGGAGCGCTGACTGACCATAATATACACCATAAAAAGGTACATCCAGTGCACATTCTGTATAGTTTCCAGAGATAGAAGCACCCATGCTTTCAGCAAGGACCGCGGCTGTCTCTGGAAGCTTCTCCTGACGCCAGTGGGTGTCCGTCTTGTAGTAATCCGTAATATCCAGTGTTTTTGTAATATCAATATAGTTAGCATAATCCATGCTATTTTGCATTATATGGCACAGTTCCTTATAGTCCATGGAGAGGTATCCATATTTCTCAGCAAGAAAATAGCTTTTATCCGGTACAATAGAGAGATAGATATCCATTTTCTTGTCCATTAAATACTTCTCATAGATATATTCAAATCGGTCCGTTGCATGTTCCAGAGAATCCGTATGCAATGGGTATTCAAGTTTTGCGGCATATCCGTCCTTTATATAAATATCATAATTATCAAGCTGGCCGAACACATGGTAGATTGTGTAAGCTTTCAGCGTACGGAACTGATTTCGCAGCGGAAATTGATCCAGGGTATATTTCTCAAAACCTGTCATAAAGCTTCCGTCGGATATGCCCTCCAGGGAAAGTGCCGGACGCTGGGCAAGCTTTCGACGTTCGCTGTCGGAAAAATCCCTGGAGGGCAGCAGCCAGGATGCCAATGTAAGACTTATAAAGCTGAGACCCGGTACAACCACAGTCAATATGCGGTTCATGTTCGTTATACTTTTTATACGTTTATATTCGTTCATCTGTCATTCCTTCCTGAAACTGGATATTCCTAGAACCTGAAATAAAGGAATGGGTTAAAAGAGCCATCTACCAGATAGGCCGTGCAAACAAGCAGCAGGGCAGAAAGAACCACAGGTTCAGCCAATGCCATAACCGCCGCACCTGCTTTCCATCGCTGAATCCCCTTGCAAAAGGATTTTGGAATAGGTGTTGCACCAAGGAAAGCAATTACCAGAACCACAAAATAGCTGCGGAAATAGTAGCTGAACTCAGCTGAAACCAACGGATATGCGTCTGCTCCAAACATGGCTTTTATATATGAAAATGCCTGGGACATATTAACAGCATCAAAAAACACAAAACTGACCACGACAGCAGTAAATACGTAGATATGGCTTAACATGCGGCTTTTTTTCAGATGGTTTAGGAGAAAGACCTTTTCCAAAATCAGCAGCAGGGCAAAATAAAGACCCTAGATCACGAAATTCCAGGCGGCACCATGCCAAAAGCCTGTCAGCATCCAGACCAGGAATTTTGCCGGAGCCTCCGCCTCATGCTCTGCATTACCGCCTACAGCTGGAAACTGCTTATCTTCGCCAAAGGCATCCCAAACCTCTGTATAAAAATCAACTGCCGATTCAATCACAGTTCCCTGGGGCTTAGGTGGGTCATTTGCCGGCTTACTGCCGCAGCCTGCCAGAGAGACAGCCATGGTAAGAATCAGAAGAGAAGTAATCGTTTTTTTCATATTGGAAAATTCCTTTCAGTTATTTGTTTCTGCATATCAGGCTATATTATCTCAGAAAAGCCAGCATAAAGTAAGGCAGGTAACAGAACAGTAAGAAATGTAAAGATTAATTAAGGCATTGCAGAAGACTTCGGAAAATTTAAAACAGAGCTTCAAGAAACTCTTCCAGTTTGTCTGTTTGGTAAATAAAAGGAAGGAAAGAAACAATAAAAGAGCAGGTATGAAATAGGAGCAATATCAATTTCAGACCTGCTTTTGACTTTATAGATTCATTTATTCAAGCATTTCCTGTGCTTTCAACAGGTTCCGCAGGCAATAGTAAAAGGCCGGAATCAGAAAGGCGTCTGCCATAAGCCACGCAAGAGGAGAAGCAAAGCATATGATAATATAGCCGAAGATGGGAACCAGTGCAAATCCAACCAAAGCCCGGGCGATCATCTCGCAGACACCGGCGAGAATGGCAAGAAGACTGTAGCCCATTCCCTGAATGGTAAAACGCCATACATTGACGATGGTAAGCGGAATATAAAACAGAGAATTAAAGGTTAAAAACTGGTGAGCCTGATGAATTACAACTGTCTCCGAAGCATCTACAAAGAGCAGTGGGATCACACCGCCGAACAGGGTCAGGACAATGCATGCCAGAACCGAGTAGATGCTTCCAATGAAGGTTGCAGAACGAACTCCCTGGCGGATACGGTCAGTTTTCCCGGCACCGGCATTCTGTCCGGCATAGGTTGCCATTGTGCCTCCCAGTGCATCAAAGGGGCAGCAGAAGAACATACCGATCTTCTGACCGGCAGTAACCGAGGCAACCGCAATGGAACCGAGAGAGTTGATGGCGGTCTGGATTACCACCGAACCGATGGCGGTGATGGAGTACTGAAGTCCCATCGGAATACCCATCATGCAGAGACGATAGAGGTGGTAGGTACTGATTCGTGTTTCCTCCCGATGCATTTTTAAAATATCGAATTTCTTCTTCATATAAATCAGGCAGAGAATGCCTGAAACAGCCTGTGCAATCACCGTAGCATAAGCAGCACCGGCTGTTCCGGTTCCTATCTGTACGATGAAAAACAGATCCAGTACGATATTAAAGAGACTGGATAAAATCAGAAAATAAACAGGTGTCCTGGAGTCTCCCAATGCACGGATGATACCGGCTAAGGTATTGTACAGATACGTGGCCGGAATACCGGCAAACACAAAGAAGATATAGCTGTAGGCACCGTCGATGATATTGTCCGGTGTCTGCATCCAGACAAGAATCTGACGGGTCAGCAGACAGACGATTACGGTCATAACCACAGCGAAAAAAGATGCCAGCCATCCGGCATTGGCAACGAAACGCCGCATGTTCTTATAATCCTGGGCGCCGAACCGCTGAGCAACCGGAATGGAGAATCCGGTGCATACACCGATTACAAAGCCATTAATCATAAAGTTGATGGCAGCTGTGGAGCCAACGGAAGCCAGGGCATCCACGCCCAGAAACTTTCCTACAATAATGGTATCAACCATGCTGTAAAATTGCTGAAACAAAAGCCCCATCAGCATGGGAATGGCGAATCCAAAAATCAATTTAGCTGGGCTTCCAGTTGTCATATCTTTAATGGTAGATTGTTTTGCAGATTGACTCATAAAGCAGTCTCCCTTCTTTTACAAATCAAACAAGTATAGCTGAATCCGAAATCACATGGAATTGATCAAAAAATCTCAAACATAAATTTTATAAGAAAGATGGAAAATTGGCAATTCATAAAAGTCACGAAAAATTGGAACGATAAAAGAAAAAATTTGGAATAAGAAGCATTGGAAAAATCCCTTGATTTCAACCGGATTGTAGCTACAGGAATATGACTAATGCTTTATTTTTATGAACGTTCCTCACTTTATCGCTACCTAAATGACATTGATGGCTGAATTGTAACCAATTTTCTTATGATTGGTACTGGTGAGCCAGTCTTTTCTGTGTTACAATATATACGTTATGAATAAACACGGTCCTGAATCATGGAGGCACAAACTATGGAACCAATGTATTTGTCAATCCAACCGGAAAAGACTGGAGAACGCATAAAAAAGCTGCTTTTGGAACAGGGATATACGATTCGGGAGATCCAGGGAGCTTTCGGATTTGAAAATCCGCAGGCTATTTATAAATGGCTATCCGGCAAATCGTTACCCAGCATTGACAATTTTGTTATTTTAAGTAGATTATTACATACTACGATTGAAGATATCCTCGTCATTGACGGGGATATTCCTCGTTTATGGGGGATTTTAAACCGATGGTTGAATGACATCTGCCACCGAATGATTTACAATCGGATCAGAAACAAATGATGGAAGATGAGGATAGAGAGGAAGGCGAAAATCATGCAGAAAATCACATCGGCTTATGCAAATAAGATGCTGAGAAGCCTTGAGGAAGACAAAGCATTCTGGGTCAACAAGGAAGCATCATCCAGTACTTACATTGCTGCTGTCAATGAGGAGCCGGTCATTCCGGAATACGATTACATGACAGTTGCGAATACAATTGATGAGATAGACAGGAAGATCGTCACTATTAAACACGCATTGAACCTGACCAATGCCACAGCAAAAGTGCAGGTGGGTGAACAGGAGATGAGCATTGACAGTATTCTGGTTCGAATGGCTCAGCTCAATAAGAGAAAGGCTGTTCTTGATGATATGCGTAAGAGACTGCCAAAAACGCGTGTGTATGGCAGTGCATTTAGCTCATCTGGTTCAGCGCCTGAGTATAAGTATATCAACTACGATCCGGAACTGATCCGGCAGGAATATGACCGTATTTCCAATACGATCATGGACATGCAGATCGCACTGGATCGCTATAACCAGACGGTGCTGTTTGAGGTAGATATCTGATCACTCATTCCGTGCAGGACATATTTCTAACAATACTTACTGGCGGTTACGGTTCATAGTTATCGTTTATCGGTTATTTGTTATCGGGTTATGTGTTCCGGTTCATGGAAACGACTTTTGGAAAGCATATAATGCAGATTTTCAAAATGTCCTGTAAAAACCTGTGAGAGATCACGGTGCCAAGGTACGGTTTTCAGGCACGACGGCTGTGGGAGCAATTCCGCAGCCATTTTTTATGGTAAGAAAAGCCACTGTATAGTTTCAGATTTTAGTAACTGTACAGTGGCTTTTTGGTGAAAACTGTTTTATAAGTCAGGTTAAACTTGCGAACACGCACATTACATCATTCTTATCAGACCAATGACCCTTCCAAGAATCTCAACATGATCTGTAATGATCGGATCCATGGCATCATTTTCAGGCTGCAGGCGGTAGTGATCTGTTTCCTTGAAGAAACGCTTTACAGTAGCGGAATCATCTAAAAGGGCAACTACGATCTCGCCGTTTTCAGCAGTTGGACGCTGCTCAACGATCAGCTGGTCTCCTGGAAGGATGCCGGCATTTATCATGCTTTCACCTTTTACATGGAGCATAAAGGTCTCGGCATTAGGAAGAGATTCTGCCGGGAATGGAAAGTAGCTTTCAATGTGTTCCTCTGCCAGGATCGGTTCTCCTGCTGCAACTGTACCAATAACTGGGATATTTACCATTTCCTTCCGGTTAAAATTGAATGTATCGTCCAAAATCTCAATAGCTCTTGGCTTAGTAGGATCGCGATGGATATATCCTTTTTCTTCCAGAGCAGAGAGGTGAGAATGGACAGAAGAAGTGGATTTCAATTTTACAGCTTCACAGATATCCCGCACAGCTGGCGGATATCCTTTTTTTAAGATCGTAATTTTTATGTATTCTAATATTTCCTGTTGCTTTGCAGTAAGTTTATCCTGGGCCATAAAAATTCCCCCTTCTGTTTTGTAATAATCTTTTACTGATACTATAGTAACATATGTTCGATAAAAATGCAAACCTTTGTTCGGTTTTTGCGTACTAAATGATTGACAAACATATGTTCTGATGATATAGTATGAATATAAAAAGAACAAATGTTCGCATCTGCTTTAGACGAATGAGGAGGAAACGTTATGAGGAGAAGAAGATTAGTAAGAAGACGGTTTTTGACAGGATGCTTTATCATGCTGCTTTTTGTTACCATTCTCACAGGACGGAGTATGCTCACGACTATGGCAGAAGAGGAACCTGTGACAGTAAGCCCATATTACCGGAGTGTGGAGATCAAAGAGGGAGACAGTCTGTGGAATATAGCCCGTCAGTACAAGAAGGGGAGCCATATGTCTACAGAAGAATACGTTAAGGAATTAAAACGAATGAATTCCCTTCGCTCTGATACGATCCATAAGGGCCAGTTCCTTACGGTTGTTTATTATAAGTAATTATTTTTAGAAAAATGAACGAATTAGGAATGTCATCATATTAAAAGGCACATTGAAAAATTCATATTTAGGAAAACTGCGCTTATTGAGAAATGTTTCTAATGAGAAAAGTTACCTGTAACCCTACTTGTTTTTTCGTGTTTTATCTGATAGGATATATAAAGAAGTTAGCTAACACTAACTATATTTTAACAGTAGTAAATGAGGTATCCTATGAGTAAAGAAACACTTGATCTGATGCTTAGCTTAAACAGGCAGGAACTGGAAATCCAGATCGCACTTCAGTGTGCGCCCCTTCTTACTGGACGTAAGATATCCAATCTTCTGACAGTAGACAGGAGTTTTCGCAGTGCAGTATTGGGGCTGTTCCGTTCCAGTGCCGTTTCCTGTTATGTTCTTTATGAGTCGGCTGACCGTATTACCTTTCTTTTGTATGTACGGGAAAAGCTGGAAGCTTATTTAAGAACAGAAAAGGTTAAGAAGCTGATGCTGGAGTTTGGATGCAGTGGGTGTACGCTTTCTAAGATCCTTTATAGCGTATCAGGACGTTACCGTGAGCATATGGAAGGAAATGGTGATTTTCCTCATGAGATTGGATTGCTTCTCGGATATCCGCCGGAAGATGTAATAGGTTTTATTGAAAACCGGGGACAGAATCCGCTATATATCGGATACTGGAAAGTATATTCCAATTTGGAAGAATGCCGGAAAGTATTTGCTGGATATGATCAGGCAAGAGAAAAAGTGATCCACATGGTATCTTCAGGAATGACTGTTAAAAACATTATGGAGCTGTATGATTTGCATTCATGCAAATTAATGGCAGTATAGGAGGAAGAATAAATGGACGAAATCATGGTAGTTTACTGGTCACAGACAGGAAACACAGAAGCTATGGCACAGGCAGTAGCACAGGGAATCGAAGAAGCTGGAAAGAAAGCAAAACTGGCAGAAGTATCTGCTGTATCTGCCACTGACCTGAAGGATGTAAAGGCATTTGCGTTAGGATGCCCTGCAATGGGAGCTGAGGTTCTGGAAGAAGATGAGATGGAACCATTTGTAGCAGAGGTAGAAGGATTTGCAGCAGGTAAAACTGTTGGTCTGTTTGGCTCCTATGGCTGGGGTGATGGACAGTGGATGCGTGACTGGGAAGAACGTATGAAAGCAGCAGGTGCTGAAGTTGCATGTGGCGAAGGTGTTATTACCCAGGAAACTCCAGATGATGATGCATTAGCTAAGTGTAAGGAATTAGGAAAGACACTGGCAGCAGTTTAATTTTATTTTAAAGTAAATAACCGCATATAAATCTATTTACCGCAAAGCAGGCAGTAAAATGTTTCCTGTTTTGCGGTATTTTTGTTTGTTGATACCATGGTCATTTACAGAATCAGAAAAAACATCTATAATACCATTCAGTGTAAAAAATGCAAAAGAGGAGAAGCAGTTATATGGATATCAAAAAGCAGTTTATCCGCTATGTATCCCAGAATATGTTAGGCATGCTGGGTATGTCTTTGTATATTCTCGCAGATACTTATTTTATATCAAAAGCAGTAGGAGCAGATGGTATTACAGCATTGAATCTGGTACTTCCTGTATATAATTTGATCTTCGCCATTGGAGCTATGATCGGTGTAGGTTCTGCTATCCGTTTTGTGATAGAGAGAAATAAGGAAAATCCAGAGGCAGAAAGCTATTTCTTTCATGCTCTGTTCTGGGCCGGGATCATCAGCCTTGTATTCATTGCAGCCGGGATTTTCTGCCCGGATCAGGTGATCAGGCTTATGGGTGGAGATGAACAGATTATAGCAACAGGAAAAAGCTATACCCGTATTTTTATGACATTTGCCCCATTATTTATGTGGAATCATATTTGTAATGCTTTTGTACGAAATGATGGAAGCCCTATGATCGCTATGATGGCTACACTGTTTAGCAGTTTGTTTAATATTGTATTCGATTATATTCTTATGTTCCCTTTTAGTATGGGTATGCCGGGAGCAGCCCTTGCAACAGCTCTTTCACCAGTAGTAGGTATGTTGATCTGTCAGCTGCATTTTCGTTCAAAAAAGTGTACCGTATCTTTTTTGCCGGTGATGCCATCGTTAAAAAGGCTCATTTTTTCCTGTCAGGTGGGAGTTTCTGCCTTTGTAGGAGAGATATCTTCCGGTGTGATCACTACAGCTTTTAATTTGATCATATTGCGGCTGGCTGGAAATACCGGTGTTGCAGCCTATGGTGTAGTAGCCAATATCTCTCTGGTGGCAGTAGCACTGTTTAACGGTATATCCCAGGGTTCCCAGCCTCTGCTTAGCAGTTTCTATGGAAAGTCAGATAAAAAGGCTTTAGAGAAAGTAATAGGCCTTAGTTTAAGGACAGCAGCAGTTACGGCTGTATGTATATATGCAGTGATCTATTTGTGGTCGGAACCAATTGCTGGTATTTTTAACCAGGAACATAACAAAGAACTGGCGGCTATGGCCAGATTTGGTCTGAAGTTGTATTTTATTGGTTTCTTTTTTGCCGGTATCAATATAGTAGGAACAGGTATATTAAGTGCGGTGGAGTCAGTTAAATGGGCATTCACAGCTTCCGTTTCCCGTGGATTTGTTATGATCCTTCTTTCGGCCTTTACTATGTCTGCAGTTTGGGGGATGACAGGTATATGGCTGGCTTTTCCGGCAGCAGAATTTATTACTATGGGAATGACTCTCGCAGGTGTTTGGGGATTTTTTTCTAAAGTAAATCTTGTTGGGAAATCCCTATAAGAAGGCTATAGAAAGTCTTGTTGAGAAATCGTTAAAATTGACTTTCTGCGTATTATAACTTATAATAAGGAAGGAGAAAGTCAAAAGAAGAGGTTAGGGGTAGGGAAGTTACAAAAATTCAAATGTAATTTACAAGTCCAGAAAAATCTTCTGGACCTTTTTTTGCCTTTTAGCCAGTTCTTATATCGGTATTATAAAATGTTTTCCTGGAGTCATTTCTCACAAAATCAGGAACAGGGAGATTCCGGCAGAACATAAAAAGGAGAAGGAGGGGCAATTAAATTACAACCGGTTATTTTGACTTGCTTCTAAGAGAAAAACAGGCTGTCGCAAAATGACAGCAGAATGGGAGTTTACAAATGATTCATGACGGGTTTATCTATCTTGGCACTTTGATGCTGCTAGCAGCGATTTTAGTCAATCTTCCTGTATACCTGAAGGGAAAAGGCGCACAGAAATTTTTTAAGTTTGCACCGCCTATTGTTTTGCTCTATTTAGGTATGATGCTTTTATGTACTATGAAAATGTGGAACCTGGAAGATACAGCTGCAACTTATAAGGCAGTAAAAAACCCACTGCTGTATGCAATGTTGTTTTTAATGCTGCTGCGCTGTGATCTTAAGAAGATCATCAAATTAGGACCGAAAATGCTGATTGGTTTCTTTGCAGCCAGCCTTTCTATTTGTACTGGTTTTATAGTAAGTTATGCTATTTTCCATAAAATGTTAGGCCCAGACAGCTGGAAAGCACTGGGGGCATTGTGTGGAAGCTGGTTAGGCGGAAGTGGAAATATGCTGGCTGTACAGGCGGTTTTAGATGTAAGTGAGGAAAGCATGGCATATTCACTGGTAATTGATTCTGTTTGTGCGGTAATGTATGTTATGTTCCTTCTGTGGGCCATTAACTTTTCAAAGGAATTTAACGCATGGACCAAAGCAGATGTACGTCTGATCAATGAAGTTGGCGCTTCTCTGGAAGAGGAGGCAAAAGCAAACACCAAACCTCTTACATGGAAGAGCATGCTTCTTTTAATTGGTGTATCATTCTTCATTTCTGCTATTTCCAAGGATGTAGGAAGTATGGTTGCAAATGCACTGCCTGTTTTTGACAGTGCAACCTGGACTGTTCTTCTGGTAACTGCTGTTGGACTGCTGGTGGCTATGACTCCATTTGGAAAATTAAAAGGAACAGAAGAGGTATCTAATATCATCCTTTATGTTGAGATTGCCCTGATCGCTTCCAGAGCAGATATTTCTGCTATGGGTAATGCACCTGTATGGCTGGCAGCTGGCTTCCTGATCCTTCTGATCCATGTAGCTGTTATGGTCATTCTTGCAAAGGTGATCAAAATGGATATCTTTACCTGTGCCGTTGCATCTTTAGCAAACGTTGGTGGAACTGCTACTGCACCTGTACTTGCAGGCGCATACAGTAGTGCTTTAGTTCCGGTAGGTATTCTTATGGCACTTCTGGGTAATATTATTGGTACACCAGGAGGTGCATTTGTGGGACATTTAATGAGTCTGATCGGATAGTAGTTTCTGTCAGATAAGTCAGATAAGTAAAAAGGTATTCCGGGATCATGAAAAAATGATCTGCGGAATACCTTTTTTAGATCCACGCTTTGAAGATTTTTTCTGTTTTTTTGCTTAAAAAGTGTTATATGGCAATTAGTTTGATATAATAGGTGCTGCAAATAAATGTCAGGAAATGAAAGATATACAGTCATTAAAGAGGAAATGATATGAAACATGAAGAATTACTTTTAAAATTAACACTGGAGGAAAAAGCGGCACTTTTGAGCGGCAAAACAGTATGGCAGACACGGGATATCCCACGCTTTAAGATACCGTCTGTTTTTCTTTCTGACGGCCCACATGGGATCCGCAGGCAGGCGGGATCAGGGGATCATCTGGGTTTAAATGCCTCTTTAAAGGCAACCTGTTTTCCGACAGCGGCAGCTATTGCAAACAGCTGGGATCCGGAGCTTGGAGAAGAGATTGGCAAAGCACTGGGAGAAGAAGCAGCTGCCCAGAATGTAAATATTGTACTAGGTCCAGGGCTTAACATGAAAAGAAGTCCTCTTTGCGGAAGAAATTTTGAGTATTTTGCGGAAGATCCTTATCTGGCAGGAAAAATGGCAGCTGCTTATATACGGGGTATCCAGAGTCAGGGCGTATATGCCTGTCCAAAGCATTTTGCAGTAAACAGCCAGGAAGAACGGCGCATGGCTATGAATGCAGTGGTAGATGAGAGGACTCTTCGAGAAATCTATCTGACAGGTTTTGAGATTGCAGTCAGAGAAGGCAATGCCAAAGCTATTATGACCAGCTACAATGAGGTAAATGGGGAATATGCCAATGAGAATAAAAAGCTGCTGCTAGATATTTTAAGAAAGGAATGGGGCTTTGACGGACTGGTGGTTACAGACTGGGGCGGTTCTAATGATCATGTAAAAGGAGTGATGTGTCAGTCAGACCTGGAAATGCCGGCACCTGGGCTTGACTCGGCCAGAGAGCTGGTTACAGCTGTAAATGAAGGGCGTCTTTCCATGAAAGATATAGATCTTTGTGTGGATCATGTTTTAGATGCAGTATTGGATCTGAAACAAAAAGCAGAGGAAAAAAAGTCAGTTTTTGATGAGAAAGCCCATCACGCATTAGCCAGAAAAGCAGCTGCAGAAAGTGCTGTCCTTTTAAAGAATGAAGATAATATACTTCCGTTAAAGCCGGGAACCAGGATCGCGCTCATTGGTGATTTCGCTTTTGTACCACGCTATCAGGGCGCAGGATCTTCTATGGTAAATCCTTTTAATGTGGAATCCATGGACCAGCTGATTGATGAGTATGATCTTCAGGTAATTGGAAAAGCTCATGGATATACACGCAATGGAGAACCAGATGCAGATGCAGATTTAGAAAAAGAAGCATTAGAGGCAGCTGCCGGAGCAGATGTGGTCCTTTACTGTTTTGGGCTGGACGAGGTTAGTGAATCAGAAGGGAAAGACCGGGAACACATGCGTCTGCCTCAGAACCAGCTCCGGTTGTTAAATGAACTGGTAAAAGTAAATGAAAATATTGTGGGTATTTTAAGTGCAGGTTCTTCCATTGAGATGTCCTGGCAGTATGATTTAAAGTCAATCCTTCACAGTTACCTAGGCGGAGAGGCAGGTGCTGGGGCAATCCTGGATATCTTGACCGGAAAGATAAATCCTTCCGGCCGTCTGGCGGAGACTTATCCGCTGCGGTATGAGGATACGCCTGCATTTCAGTATTATCCTGCTTCTGAGCGTACATCAGAGTATCGTGAAGGACCTTTTATGGGCTATCGCTATTATGATACAAGTATGGTACTTTTCCGGTATCCGTTTGGATATGGCCTTTCCTATACAGAGTTTGCCTATTCAGCTTTGGAAGTGGATGAAAAAGAGGTACAATTGACTGTCACAAATGTAGGAGAGCGGGATGGGGCAGAGGTTGTCCAGCTTTATGTCGGCTTTCCGGACTCCGTTGTATTCCGCCCGCAGAAGGAATTAAAAGGCTTTCAGAAGGTCTTTTTAAAAGCGGGGGAAAGTAAAAGGGTGCATATTCCATTTGACGATAAAACTTTTCGCTACTGGAATGTAAAAACAGGACAATGGGAGATAGAAGAAGGAGAATATCTGCTTATGGTGGGAGCCAGTGTGTCAGATATCCGGTTGTCCGGAAAATTATGGGTGGCGGGAACCACAAAAGAAATACCCTATGAAAAGAAAAAATTGCCTTCTTATTACAGCGGACGGATCAGTAATGTGGGAGCAGAGGAATTTGAAGTTCTTTTGGGACATCCTGTTCCTGATGGAAAATGGAAGGGCGAACTGGGGATTAATGATGCTATCTGCCAGATGTATTATGCCAAAAGCCGTCTGGCTCGTCTGGTTTACTGCATATTGACAGATAAAATAAAAAAGAGTGAAGGAAAAGGCAAACCGGATTTAAACTTATTGTTTATCTATAACATGCCATTTCGCGGAATCGCAAAGATGACAGGTGGTGCTGCAAGCATGGAAATGGCAAGAGGAATCGTTGATATGGTTAATGGAAAGTGGCTTTCTGGCACCAAAAGGGTAATTAAAGGATATTTCCGTAATAATAAAGAGAACAAAAAATATGAAAAACAGTTGGAAGGTAAGGAGAAGAGAGAATGAAATCAGGAAAAAGAAGGATTAAGAGCTGGATCGACAAACATCCAGCCGCCTGGGAATTTATTCTATTTAATGTGCTGTCTAATGTGGCTACATTTGTGAATTTTATAGCAATGTGGATCTGTACAGCTTTCCTGTTTACCTCTTTAGAGGAAATCCCATTTTGTTTTTTCGTTTTCCATTATACTCAGGTAGAAAATGACCTGGGATTGGGTGGATTTTTAAGCTTTCTTGTAGCAACAGCAGCTGCCCAGACCATTAATTTCTATGTACAGAAAAACTTTGTATTCCGCTCCAATGCAGCATTTACAAGAGCCGTACCAAGATACATCTGTCTTGCAGTGGTACTGGTTATTGTATCTGCAGCACTTCCTGCCTACAGCCAGGCATTTTTCAAAAATCTGGGGCTTCCACAGGCGTTGGTTCCTACGCTGGCTAATGGAGTGAATATTGTGGTACAGGTAGTGCTCAGTTATCCGGCAATGAAGTTCTGGATCATGCCGGAAAAATTGCCTGACAAGGATAGTTTCTAATTAGTTGGCTTTTTAATCTAATCATTTTCCATCTATCTCCCTTAATTTTACTGCATTACGGGCGCTGCGGCGGCGCTCGTCCTCAAGGGCAGCGTAGTGCTTTTTGGTGGTATTTACGTCTGAGTGTCCTAGAACATCAGCAACCAGATAAATATCACCGGTTTCACGGTAAAGATTAGTTCCGTAGGTGCTTCGAAGTTTATGTGGGGTGATCTTTTTTAATGGGGTAACGATCCTGGCATATTTTTTAACTAAGTTTTCCACACTGCGTACATTCATACGTTTCTTCTGAAGAGAAAGGAAGAGAGCATTTTCACTGCCTTCCTCAGGGATAATGCTGTTTCGTTCATCCAGGTAATCCTGAAGCGCAGTTTCTACTTCTGTGCCAAAATAAACAGTAACCTCTTTTCCGCCTTTTCGATGGATATGGATTCCGCCATTTTTAAAATCAATATCGTTTAAATCTAATCCTACACATTCAGAAACACGGATGCCGGTTCCAAGAAGAAGGGTTAGAAGAGCAAGGTCGCGCAGTTTAGTCCGGTTGTGGAAAGCTTTCTGTTTATCCGTCAGACCATCCCCTTGTTCCACAGCATCCAAAAGGAGAGCAACTTCGTCAATATCAAGACGTATGATCTCTTTTTCATGAAGTTTTGGAAGCTGGACCAGGGCAGCAGGATTTGTTTTCAGCTTTTCTGTACGGAAAAAATAGTTGTAAAAGCTTTTTAAAGAAGAAATTTTGCGCATTATTCCCCGTTCTTTGTTAATGATTTCCTGATTATGCTCATTAAAACGGTATTTTAAATACTCCATATATTCTTCTAAATCTGTTACCGAGATCTGATCTAAATAATCTAAAGTAAGATCCATTCTCTCCATTTTGGAAAATACGGGATTTTCTTTTTTAAGGAAATCGAAAAATACAGAGAGATCGTATGCATAGGCAATACGAGTCCTGGTAGAAGTTCTTGGTTCGATCCCACGAAAAAATTCAGTGCAGAAGGGTGGGAGAGTCGTCATCATTTCCCTGAGTTTTTTAATATTTTCAATATCTTTTTGCTCGTAATAAGGTAAAGTTGTTGCCATAATTAATGTATGCCTCGTTCATAGATTTTTATTATTTGGAAAGCTTGGGCCAATCTTCAAAATTCCCGTTAATGACTGCGTGAAATAAACGTTCCCGTACACCGGGAGAGTCCGTATTCAGAGTCCGAATCAGATTTTTGACGTATTCCCGGTGCGTGTGTCCATCCATAGGACATGGATTTTTACAAACGGGAAGCTGGTATTTATTTTTGAAGCCTTTTACATCAGCTTCAGAAACCAGCATCAGAGGCCGGATCACGGTTAAATCTGTACGGTCAAGATGAGTGACTGGCGGAAATGCATAAAAACGCCCCTCGTATAAAAGTGACATTAATGCAGTTTCAATCAGATCATCCTTATGGTGTGCGTAGGCAATCTTGTTGCAGCCAAGTTCCAGAGCTTTCTGGTTTAGGGCGCCTTTTCGCATTTTTGCACAAAGAGAACATGGATTAGCCTCATTACGGGCCTCAAAAAGGATTTTTCCAATCTCAGTGGAGATAATTTCATAAGGAACGTTAAAATCCGCACAGAGAGTCTTTACAGGCTCTAAATTCATGGTATCAAGTCCCATGTCTACAGTAATGGCAGATAAGGTAAAATGTTTGGGATAAAATTTCTGAAGTTGAGACAGCCCATACAGCAAAGTAAGGCTGTCTTTACCTCCGGAAATACCAATGGCAATATGGTCGCCGTGTTCAATCATCTGGTATTGGTCGATAGCCTGACGAAGAAGGCTTAAGAGACGTTGGAGTTTCATCTGGAAAAGAGGATCCTTTCTGTAATTTGTAATATGCAAGCAGTGAATAGTTTACATAATTAATTTATGTAAACTGACAAAGGTTTATAAGTGAATGAATAAAATATAAGAGAAAAGTATACGTAACTATTCGTTAAACTATTCTTTCGCGAATAGTTACATTTCACTCTTCATTCGGTATCTGCCTGTTCTTTGGGCTGATATAAAAAATATTATAGGAGGTTTTTGTATGGATGTCAAAGAAACTGTAAAAAAGTCTTTTCTTCCTGTGGCTACTGGTCTTGCTTCCGCTGGTCTTGCTGTCCCGGCTTTTGCTGAGGGGCCTACCACAACGGTAGTAACTGCGTCTGATTGGTCTAGCGTGATCTCTGCACTGACTGCCCAGATCTCTGTCAGTACGATTATCGCAGCTCTTGCAACGTTTGTGGCTGCTGGTATCGGTATCGTCTTCATGTGGTGGGGACTTCGTAAAGGTATCCGTTCTCTTATGGCAGCATTCCGCAAGGGTCGAATGTCCATTTAATATTTTTTGTTCCTTTGTTTCCGGGGGCTTGCCGATTGGTAAGCTCCTTTTTTGTTAGGTGGTGCTTATGGAATTGAATCTACTTGACGGCTCACTTAATCCGGTCAATGTGGGCCGTGTCATAAAACATAACCATGATTTTTATAGATCCCATCCCGGTTACTTCCGTCCGGAAGGCTTGCTTGTCTTCTGCGGTGAACAGGGGTCGGGGAAAACTCTTTCGGCGGTGCAATATGTTAAGAAGCTTTGTAATGAATATCCTGATGCAATATTGTGTACTAATGTTCAAATTAATGGGCTTGATCCTCGAACGCATGTAATTGAGTATGACGGTCTTGATTGTCTTAAGAATCTTGAAAATGGTTACTTCGGTGTGATCTACCTGATTGATGAGATCCATCTTGAGTTTAATTCTCTTGAATCAAAGAATATTGATATTGAGGTCATGATCGAAGTCAGCCAGCAACGTAAACAGCGTAAACATATCATTGGTACCAGTCAGGTGTATGGCCGTCTTGCTAAACCTTTTAGGGAACAGATCCGTAACGTGGTCTTGTGTTCCAACTTCTGCAAGATCTTACAGATCAATACTCTCATTGATGGCAGCAAGTCTGTTGAAAAAGACGGTAAACTGATCACGGAATCGGTCAAGCGTTTCTACTGGTTTCATGATCCGGCTCTGTATGACAGTTATGATACGTATGCAAAAATGAAACGATATAAGAAAGAATGGCAAGGTAGGAGGTTAAGTTAATGGTACAGGAAGCTATCAATCTGTTTGCTGATGTTGTGGCTGCTGCTATCCCTTATGCAGTAGTCTTCGCTCTCGGTCAGCGCCTGGTAACAATGTTCCTGGGCATGGCATTTAAGGGGCATGTTGAATTATGATGAGGTGGAAAAATGTTGTATTATGCAGTTTGTTTCTTTGCGTTATGGGGTCTGTGCCGGTGTATGCGGATGAGTACACGCTTACTGCGGAAAGTTATGCGTCTGATTCGCAGAACTCTTCTGCTCCGTCACTGGATGTAAATTCCTGGCTTGCTACTGTCCCGGATGATATGGACTTTGATACTTATCAGGAGATCATGGCTCTCATGCATCCGGAACTGGCTGATGATTATGAGGAAGAAGAGTTACCAGATGAGGATGTTGATGTTGCTTCCTCATCTACGGCTAGGCGCTCCCGTACGAATGTGACTTATAATAATGTGTCTGTGGCATCTAACTATGTCCCGGATAATGACCAGATCAGTACGTCTGTATTGCAGTATTTCAGGGATATGGTGGTCAAGCTCCCGTATGGTACTGATTACGTCTTTTTCAGGGTCAATGACTATGAATATCGTCTTGTGTATGGTAAAGAGCTTAGTTACTCCAATGGTGTGTTCAGTGGGTCTGATATGAGCTATGTCAGATACTATCGTCAGAGTTCTGGCAATTATTATTATGATTGGTTGCTTGCATCCGGTTCAGAGGGTGATTTCAAGTTAACACCGAATGGCTATATGGTCTATACGAATGTTCCTGAAGCTGATCTTTATCCTACAATGTCAGGGGGTGTGTATTCTTATGAAACGTATGCGGTTGTATTTGTCCTTGTGCTTACTCTTCTGTTTAACATTGTCCATGCCTTTTTCTTCGTTGGCAAGTACCGCATCTAGTTCCAATGCCATGCGTGTTCCTCGTGCTTCCTGGTCTAATGCTTCTAAAGCATGGGATGACTTTAAGGATAGTTTTGACCGGATTAATGATGTTGGTACTGTGTCTGGTGATGATATTACTGTAGCTGCTTCTGGGCCTGATGCAAATTATGGGAAAACTTGGTGGCTTATGGCTTGGTTTACTAATAATACTGGTGTAAAACTTGTCTGGAATGATACGTATGGTTATTATCGCTTGCCTGATGAGTATATAGGTAAGGGTTATAAAATTTATAATGTTCGTTTGTGCATCTCTCAGAGTAGGTTACCTTCGTCTGGTACGTATCTTTTTAAGTATGATTTGGTTCAAGGTTCTGTTGTTAATAAGATTTTTAGGGCTGATCTGCAATTTGATATAGTTCAAAAAAATACGTTGGATATATTTCCTAAATATCAGGGTGTGACTTGTAATCAATCTGGTTCTCATATTTCTGGTAGTTACAATGTTACGATTCCTAGTCGTTGTGTTAGGTTGTCTTTATTGTTATATCCATACGGGGATGATCCGGCTGTTAATTTTTCTGGTGTATCATTTTCATTCGGTCAGATCCCTGATTCCTCTGTAGGTACTGCTGATTCCGGTGTTAAATCTGATCCGTCTCAGGATACAGCTAATAACACTGCTACTATCGCAGAAAACTCTAACCGTCAAGTTGAACAGGGTGATTCTATCATTGAACTGATTAAGAATACGATCCAGACTATATCTAGCCAGTTAGAAAGCTTCTGGAATCAGCTCGCTGGTGAGTTTACGAATCTTTACAACAAAATGAATCAGCAGCATGCGGAGAAGCTTCAATCCGATCAGGACACAAGGGACACGATCACGGAAGAATCGGAGAAGTCAAGGAACTTTATAGTTGACGGTATCATCAATGGCCTTAAATCACTGTTCATTCCGTCTGATGACTATTTCAAGGCTTGGTTTGATGATATGTATGCGTTCTTCAATGACCGCTTTGGTTTCCTTATGTTCCCAGTAGATCTGCTTGTTCAGATGGTCAATCTTTACCTGAATGCTGATTCTTCCTTTGTTGGTGTTCCGTTCCCTGAATTTAAATGGATTGATGGTACTGTGGTGATCCCGGCGCAGAATGTCCAGTTTACTTTCCTTGAAACTGATTGGGGTCAGGGCATCCAGCAGAAACTTTACTTTGTTGGTAATATCATTATGATTGGTGCGCTTCTCTCCCTCATGCACCGTAAATTTGAGGAGGTGTTAAGGAATTGATCCTTCAAGCTGTATTCGATTTGGTCAGAAATGTAATCAAGGTTGTATTTGGCTGGATCAATCTCCCGGCCATGCCCGAAGCTGTGACTTCTGTTATTGATGAGTTGTTTGCTCTGCTCCGTGGATCCGTGGGGATGCTGGGTGTGTTCGTGGATTTGTCAATGCTCAAGATCCTGTTGCCTGTGCTTCTGATCGTGATCAACTTTGAGCATGTATGGAAGTTTACAATGTTCATCTTGCGTAAGATCCCGTTTCTTGGGATTGAGTGATTGCAAGACAAGCCCCCTAGGCGCTGCCGGGGGCTTGTTGTCTGTCTAATTGTATATACAAATGTTTTGCTGCAGCGTTTAATTGTGTACACAAAATCAATGCTGCAGCGTTTAATTGTCTGTCTACTCTTCTATTTTGATCTCTCCGTGTATTTCTTCATAGTCATCTATGAATTTTTCTACAATGTACTTTGTCATATCACTGGCACTTTTTCTTTTTAGCTTTTTAGATAAGCTATTGAATTTTTGATAATATGTGTCATCCAGTAGATATTGCATTTTGTTCTTATTGGTTGGCATTTTTCTTCCTTTCTTCAAAAAAGTGATTGACTTTTATTCACCCATTTGCTATATTGGAAGTGGATAGAAGTGATTCACTTTTATTCACTAATTTATTCAATTTAATTGTACCAGATTTCCCAGTCTGGTACAAGGTTCAAGCAGTTTGTTAGCCAGTATTCTATTGAGAAATCTGGTGGCTGTCGATTGTGGATAATCCACACGCTGCGTTGATGTAAACTCCGCAGTTGCGAACTTTGACAACAAAATAAAAAAGGATGGTGACAAAATGAAAGTCAAGGTTACAGGTTTTAGAAAAGTCAACTTTACTGATCAGAGTACAGGCCGTACTGTTAATGGTACATCTTTATATGTGGTGTATCCTGATCCTGATGTTGTTGGTGAACGGTCTGATAAGTTTTTCATTGATGATAACTTGAACTTGGATCTGTCCCAGGTTCTTCCAGGTGTTGCGCTCAACCTGATGTTTAATCGCCGGGGCAAGGTATCCAGCTTTGATATTGTTAAAAACTAAAAATCTGCTTTTCATACTGGCGGTCGGGGGTCTGTCCGCCCCTGTCCGCACTCTCTCCCCGGAGATGCCCGCGTTTCCTTGTTCGCTCCCAGTGCCAAGGCTCGTAGTGGGTTTAGTTCGTCATGGTAGGCCGTCAGGCCGTGCGGATTCTGCGTTGCGCTCCCCTACGCGCGCGTATTATTAGACTTATTCAAGAAGTTCCTGGTATAGTATTACCCAGGAACTTCTGTCGCAAGGTCCAACAAACCTTTTAAAACCTAGGCTTTCCAGTCTGCGACAACTTATGTCGCAATCGTCGCTGTCGCAATTACAAACTTTGGAGGTCGCATATGGGAAAGGATTCGCAATCGCGTAAATGGCAGCTAACAATCAATAATCCTGTTGAAAAGGGTTATACACATGAGGTTATTAAGTCTATCTTGATTGACATGAAATCACTTGTTTACTGGTGTATGGCAGATGAGATAGGTGAACAGGGAACTTATCATACACATATATATCTTCAAGGCCGTGGCGCTATTCGGTTCAGTACGTTGAAAAGTCGTTTTGAGCCTGCTCATTTTGAGATGGGTAAAGGTACAGCGCTCCAGAATTATGAGTATATCACAAAAACAGGCAAGTGGGAAGCTGATAAGAAGCATGAGACTTGCGTGGATGGTACTTTTGAGGAGTGGGGCGAAATGCCTGTAGAGCGTCAAGGTGCCAGGAATGATCTAGCCGACTTGGTCTCTATGATCGCTTCGGGCATGTCTGATTATCAGATCATTCAAGAAATGCCGGAAGCAATGCTACAGCTTGATAAAATTAGTCAAACTCGTCAAGTTCTTATATCGGAGACTGCTCGCAAAGTATGGCGCGACATATCTGCTTATTATGTGTGGGGTGACACGGGCACAGGTAAAACAAGGTCTATCATGGAAAAATATGGATATGATGATGTTTTCCGTGTGACTGATTATATGCATCCCTTTGATAACTATCATGGTCAAAACACCATTGTTTTTGAGGAGTTCCGTTCAGGGTTTCGTATCTCTGACATGCTCAACTATCTTGATGGCTATCCTCTCGAGCTTCCTTGCCGGTACGCTAATAAATGGGCTTGCTACCATAATGTTTACATAGTCTCTAATATTCCTCTTTCTGAACAGTACCGCAATCAGCCTATAGAATCTTTTAATGCGTTTTTACGTAGGTTAAAAGGTGCGATTCATTTTAGTAAGAAAGGGATTATATATAATGATATTGAGATCCATGCAGATGGGTTTCAACTTGTATTATCTGGTGAAAAAATACCATTTGATAACTAGTTCGCGAAAGAACTGTTTAGCAAATAATAGATGGACGAGCGCCGTCCAGATCAAGGAAAATGATGTCCGGCGCTATCGATTATTCGCTAAACATTTGTACACTTTCGCGAATAGTTACATGTCACTCTCATCATCAAAATATAACTAGTATTTTTAAGAATTTAAATAAATAATTAAAAGCCTCAGTGTTTATCCAAGGCTTTTTTAATATATGTTTAAAATTGTTCTTACTTACATCATTCTCAATTCGGATAACACTTTTTGGTTGTTAGCCGTACAGCTGTTCTGCAACTTCCATTGTTTAAGATATTTTACATCATTCTCAAACCGGAAAATCACCAAGCAGAATTCCAAAATAGTTTGAGTCCCATGCATATTTACATCATTCTCAAACGGATTAGCAACATACATTACGAATAACCCAGTTTGAGTCCCATACATATTTACATCATTCTCAAACCGTCACTTGACTCACCTCCTACTTTCTTTCGTTTGAGTCCCATACATATTTACATCATTCTCAAACCCCTGTTCGTGCTGAAAGACGATATCCGTTGTTTGAGTCCCATACATATTTACATCATTCTCAAACATACGTTGGATGTGCCAGTAGATATCACAAGTTTGAGTCCCATACATATTTACATCATTCTCAAACGCGGTTGCTGTGGGAATGTTCAATGGATTGGTTTGAGTCCCATACATATTTACATCATTCTCAAACTATCGTGTAAAGGAGATGGAAACATGGGCTGTTTGAGTCCCATACATATTTACATCATTCTCAAACCTCACATGCGAATTCTGACTTGAGGTGTACGTTTGAGTCCCATACATATTTACATCATTCTCAAACGAGTTTTTCACATTCTGGTAAACAATCTAAGTTTGAGTCCCATACATATTTACATCATTCTCAAACAGCAACGTATTAAATGTTATCCCTGACTTAGTTTGAGTCCCATACATATTTACATCATTCTCAAACTACAGCTTCTTTGATGTCCTCTAAATCGTAGTTTGAGTCCCATACATATTTACATCATTCTCAAACTGCGGAAGCAATCGCAGGCAGTGTGGAAATGTTTGAGTCCCATACATATTTACATCATTCTCAAACTATAATGAGCACAAAGGAGGTATCTATCAAGTTTGAGTCCCATACATATTTACATCATTCTCAAACAGATCTGTAGCGTTAGCTTTGGCAGCAATAGTTTGAGTCCCATACATATTTACATCATTCTCAAACCTCAAAGTTAAAAATGAACTGCCTTCATTGAGCAGAAATATGTGAACCTCAAACATAAAGGATAGGTATTCATAACACTAATAAATTTCACAACCATCCTTATCAATTATATAACAGGATAAAGAATCTGGAAAGTCTTTTTGATGATTTTCAGGGATTTCGCTTTTAGCACTGTATATTTATAAATAGTGCCCCTCTCACGCTTATTTTCTCTTTTGCTTCCTGAATAGCTGAATGCGCACAACGTCCCCCCTTAGTTAAATTTAGCTCATTTCAAAGCGCCTGTTTTTATTTTCCCACTGACAGACTATCCGCCCTTTTCATACAAGATACTTTTTACTTTTTCCAATAATAGCTCATCACAAAACTTCCGGTTCACACTTTTTCGGCTGATTCCACTTTCTTTAAATCTTTGAATACGGCGATACAGGTATAATTCTCTCATGTTGAAGCCGATGATCATCAGATCAAATATTACTTCTGTTGCTGCATGGCAATAGCAATGTTTTGCGTGATAATACGTTTTCAACTGGTGGAATCCATTCTCTTCTATATCCCATCTTCGGTTCATCATCTCCCATAAAACCCGAGGTTCCCCTTGATCCAGAGTCGTTACCAGCCACATCCGGCGTTCGTTTTCTTTCCAGCTTTCATGATATCGGATCACACGAAGCTTATGGGGACTATTATCTATCTCAAATCCTGAAAGATCCCAGACTTCTATATTCTTTTTTCCACAGGTAAACGACCTTTTTTTCCCCTCATCCCGCTTAAACAGGCTTTCCGCATCCTGAAACAGTTCCCTTCGTTCATCTTTTAGTCGGATCACCGCATCCAGTCCGCACTCTTTTATCGTATTGATAAATGGGGCATTCAGATACAGCGCATCTGCTACGATCACATCTGCGAAATGTCCGTGTCTTTCCTTCAGACGTCTGATCAGCTTTTTTCCTCCTGTCAGTTCTCCTTCATCTTTTTCCGCTCCGTCCCTCGGTTTTAACATTTCCTGGCCCAGGATTACATGTGGCGTTTTTCCTACTGTCATACAGACCACGCTCCGGTGGAAATATTCTGTTTCACCTGCACGGTTTTTCCGGCTAAGGCAGTCCGAACAGGACTTTTTTGTGCTGTTGAACAATTCCACTCCATCGATACCGGCTACAACATATCCACCTATAGTCCCTTCCCGAAATACACGGTTGCTTTTTATGATATCGATCGTCTGGTCGTGGATCTCACGGATCTCATCTGGATCTATCTGGGTAAGAAGGTCACGGACCGCATCAATTTTAGGTATTTTTCCATGTATGCAGTTTTTCAATCGTTTTCCCATACTTTCAGGCGCAGAAAAAACTGTATGAAAACTCTCATACTGCAGCATCAGAAAGAGCAGTGCCGGCATGACGATATTAAATAATGGGATCGTTCTTCTTTTTCTTTTGTCCGATAACCCCTTGATTTTCTCCGGGATTTTATATACACTTTTCATATAAGTTAGCAGCTTCTTTAATGCTAATTTTTCATTAAGGACACCTTCTTTCGTGTTGTTTTGTGGGTAACATAATTATACAATAAAAGGTGTCCTTTTTGATTGCTTATGCAGAAAAAACAGTAACTTTTTATTCAATATGAGAATTCCCCGTTCTGCCAGATGGATCCCTTGCAAAACGGGGAACTTTTTATCTTAAAAGCGAAATCCCTGGATGATTTTCTATTAGCAATAAAGCAATTTCGTTATATTCTGCAGTTTCTAGTACTTGAGAAAGCTGTGATTTATTTAAATAGCTGCACAGGTTAATGAAAATAATTAGTTTCTTTTCCAGTAATCCGGCCATTATTTTTATATATTGTATAAGCTTTTCTAAAAATGTATCTCCAAATACAGCCAGACGGATTCCAGAAGCTTTCATAACACTGACAATGTCAATATTCAAATCGGTTTCCAGACAATATTCGCTTTCCTCTTCTATCTGGAAAAAATATTCCTGAAGGGAACTTAATATATTTTGTGTTTGTGTATACAATATTTCTCCGCAAGCTATTTTTTCCAATTCGGAATATAGTTTTTTCTGTATACGTCGGTCATTTAAATCAATAGAAAATGGATCTGTTATAATTTCAGCTGATTTAAAAAGGGAAAGCTCCTTTTCTTTTTCTTTCAGTGATAAAACAAAGCTGCTCTCCTCTCCTGCTATTATTGCTTTATATAAATCTTGGATATATTCCATAAAATATTCTGGAGATTCTATAATCCATAAGCATCCTTTGCCAGGGGAGAGATTTATTTGATGTTCCAAATCTTTATGTACTAATTTCAAAGAAAACATCAAAGAATCACCAGCCTTTCATCACTGTTTAAAACTTCACTTTTTATTTCACCAACGATCAGATCCATTTTGGCATATTGTTTTTCTGTTACAGTAAGTAACTGGACCAGTCCTTCAGGAGGTTTATTTTTATGAACATGATCTACAATACTATTTACAGCTGTTGTATTAAGAGCAAGTTTACAATATACAGATTCTTGGAGCATCATAAATCCATTTTTAATCAAAAATCTACGAAAATGTACATATTCCCGCCTCTGCTCACTTGTAAGTACTGGTAAATCAAAAAAGACAAGTATTCTCATAAATCTATAACTCAAATCTATAAAACTGAATCAGGGAACTATCATTCTCATTTAAAGCATCAAATACACTTTTGCAATAAATCTTGATCGCATTGTTTACATACTGTTTACGACCATCAATTTCCACTTCCTGATTTAATGTATTAACAAGAAACATTTTTCCTTCATGATCAAGATCTTCTATGGGATACATCATAATGACTGCTCTGTCTATTAAAATGCGGAAAGGCTCCATTAAATCAGAAGCCAGGTTAAATTGATTAAACATATTATCGTGAAAAAGGCCGAGCTGTGTGATATAACCATTTGAAGTAATCTCTCTGGCAAAAGCAGAAAGCAAAATACTGTAACCATAGTTTAATGCAGCATTAGTAGGATTTTCTGCAGTCCGTGTGAAATCAAGACCAAACAAAGCATTAAAATAAACTTTTGCGGCGTGACCCTCGCGGTTGCTCTCGTCATTCCAACGTATTTCCTGTAAATAAGAATGAAGAAGTTTTGATTCATCCTTTCCTAGAAATTCCAATAGTTCTTTTTGTTTTCGTATCTTTTCAGTAACAATTTCTGTCCATACAGCTTCTTTCGTTTGAATCCCCCATTGAATCTGGCTGCGTACTTTATTACTGGTGTCATGGCTGCCATAATATCCTACAAGTTCTGATGAGGGGTTTCTTTTCTCATCGCAAAATATAACCTTGATTTTTCGTTTAGTTAATTCTGCAAGTAAACTGGTAGTAAGCGAAACGGCTGTAGATTCAATTAAAAGTGTGGATATTTCACTTAAATGGATTTTTACTATCTCTTCCGTACGGATCACCAGATAGCCAAGTTGATGATCCAACTTGGCTCTTCTGGTGATCACAACAATTCTCCAGCTCATAGTTGATTTAAATTCAGCACCTGTTCATAAAGACCAGCGGGTGACTGATGGATGATCTGGATATGTTTGCATTTTGTGATATCACTATTTAGAACTAAAATACCTGCACTTCCTGGTCCATCAATAAGTTTTAGATTGGCAGAAGCACTCTGACATTGAAACATGTGTAAAATTTCCGAAAGTACGGTACATTTATCTTCTGGTGATAACTGTTCAAAAACTTCCTTTTTATCTTCTAAAGATTTAATCTGTGCAGATAGACGACTACTGTAAATAGTATTTTTAAGTTTATCCAGAAATTGATCATATAATTGCGTCAAAGATTCATTTGTCAATTCATCTGAAGGATAGATTTGTAATTCTTTATTTTCTTTTCTTCTGGAAATAAACTTTAATACCTTTTTTAACGTAGCAGTGTTCTTTTCCGAAAGAATTAACTGATTTGCATTTTTAAAAACCAACTGCCTTCCTGTTCTTCCAGATAACCACATATAAAAGCCATCAATGCAGAATAAAGTATCAATCTGGATTTTAGAAAGCAATATTTCAGGTTCGTTTAATCCATGTTCATCTGCCATATAAGTTTTCATCGCCATTTCATTTTTTTCCAAAGAATCTTTTAAACGTAAGGGCACAAACTCTATTGTACGGATAAGATTTCCCTTTTTATCCTTTGACTGTACCAGAGTAAAATAAGCCCCCGTTTCCTTATTATATCCTCCATACTTTTCAATATCCCTCAATCTAGGATCACTGCTTTTAACCGGAACCTGTCCTTTTCCTTTTTTAAGAAGTTGCTGGTCAAATAAGCCACCACTTACTTCATAACTTCTCCGGGTAATAATCACATTATTCCTTCCCATAACCTGTCGGACTATATTAATGGATCCATTTTCCCCCGGTGTCCAGGCAGTCTGGCCATTTCGTTCCACAACACCTGCTGTAAACATTTTTTGTAAATTGTAACTGCGTCCTGGATGCTCTTTTACATACCACATAGCATTCTTGGTAAATTTTGTAAAATACACATTTCCGACTACAATATTCAAATAAGCATCTTTGGCATGATGAAAATCATTCATGTCACGCACTTTAATAAAATGAAAATCCTGACGGAACTGCGATACAGTTTTGGCCTTTACATATACTATTTCAGTATCTGGTAAGAACTGTTTTAATATACTTGCAACTGCTTTTGTACTCTGCCGTGTTTCTACCAACTGCCTTGCAATAAAACCAGCTAATTCTGAAGGTTCAAAACCAGTGTTTCTGGTAAGACGATGATATTTCTCTTCAGAAATAAATTTCTTTTCCAGCAACATTTTCCAGAATGGTGTCTGTTTCTTTCGGATATCCTCCGAAATAGGATAAATATCTGTTTTATCAGCATTATAGGTGCGTTTTACTAAAACACGATTGTCTAGACTATCATCCATTACCTTTGATTGAGGATAAATATGATCGATATCATACTTTTGATCATTCCACAGATCACTTAATTCAATTGGTTCACCAGAGTACATACAACGTCCCATCTGAACATAGTATAAATACAGCTTATCTCTTCTTAAATCAGAGTCATTTTTCTCGTTTAATTCATTGATCCAATCACGTTCTTCTTTTTTACAGCTTTGATATAGATCGATCAGTTGTTTTCTACGTGAAACGGTTCGATCAGTATTTTGCTTTTCACGGGCCATTTCAATAAAAATCCGTTTAGGTGGCTGTTTTTTCGCCTGACATAATTCTTTTATAATAAGGATTGTCTGCCATACCTGGCGTTTTACAGCTGGAGATAATGGTTGGCGATCAATCAATTCATACGATAATGTTTGTGGAAGATCTCCGTTTTCCTGATTTTGTTTTTCAATGGCATCCGCAAAATCATATTTATCACTTAAAATCTGCATCAGATTATCATTGGTTTCCCAAAGTGTTCGTAAAATAGTCCAGTTTTCCCCTGTTTCAGGAGAAATTGCGGTCAGTTCATTTAAAAAAGCAGATGAAAGACGTCCCCAACCTCTGTAAGGAAGATTGCATATACTATTGCGCTGTTTGTCAGTCAGTTTAGGAAATAACCGGGAAAGACGTTTACTTAACAGACGCTTATCATCACCAAATAATGTGATATTTAAAACCAGAATTTCCATATCACTTGTATTAAGCGGCATTCCTGTGAGCTTTTCTTTAAAATCAAGATACGCTGTCAAAGAACCCTTAAAGTCCCCATCAATGCCTGTTATTTCAACTTCTTTTTTTGCAATGCCTTCCCGTACCAGATATTGTTTTAAACTTTTCTGAGTTACTTTCCGCTTCTTCATAAAAAGCTCTGTAAATATCTGCTGTTTTAAAGGAACAGAAATGGCTTGTCCATCCAACCGAAGGTTATTTAATTCATTCAGTACCATAAAACGGCTGTACATAGGTGAATACTTTGGTAGTACGTCTTCCGTTGGCAGATAGGTACAATGATTAGTCATTCGTTGGATAAAATGTCTCGCACTTTCTTCTTCATCAACGATTTCTGAAAAATTCCATGGATAAATGGTTCCTTCTGATTTTCTTTGCATCCAGTTGGTGCGTTCGCCGTTTTTTACAATACCGTTTAAAGGTCCGATATAATAGGGGATGCGGAATGTGAGAAGGGAACGAAGCTTGTCTTTTTGTTCTTTTAGCATGGGAATCCGATCAGCCAAATTAGCTATGATCCGATCAAATTCATATAAATGAAGCTGGTTTGGTATGACACTGTTATCCTTGGTGGTTTGTTTTGGAAGAAATGTTCCATATTCTATTTCTGCTTTAAGAAATGCAGTTTTTGTTTCATCTGCTATGCAAGCTAGAACGTGTTTTTTTAAATAAGAATAAAAATCCTCCTTTGAGCATAATTTATTTTCCAATGATTGCTTTTTACCGTTTTTTTTCGTCATTCCAATATAGGCACTGTAATTAGACAGTTTTTCATTGGTCTGTACAAATAATTCTTTGTAGTCAGTTACTGAAAGGTTTTCTTTAACAAGCTTTTTTAAATAAACCAGATCATTATGGTGTTTTTCATATGTTGCTACTTTTGCTTCTGAAATAGAGGAAAAGCCTTTCAGAATATCCGCTAAAACTGCCCAGTCATAAACAGCTTTTAGAGCCTCTATAATATGGTAACGTTCTCCAAGTGTACTTTGAAGGGAATCAACATAGTCATCATAAGAAGCATCTGTAAAAGATATTTTGGGCTTTTCGGAATCATTTAAAAGTTCGTCACCTAAAAGGTCGCTTAGTTTTGCAGTACCACCGGCCAGTAAAGTATAAACTGCTTTTTCGCAGGGAGTTTTTTCGTTGAATAATTGGATAAGTAAAGTTTTTTTCTGTGACTTTGTAAGTTGACTATTTTTTAACAGGAGTTCTGCTTTTTCTACCTGATCTTCTGTAAAATTGTAATTAAAGGGAAGATCTTCTGATCGTAATGCATCAGACAGCTGTTTAAATACATTATTAAAATTGCGGATTTCATCAATACTTCCGGAAAACAGAAAATGTCCTCTGTGTTTTAGCATATGATGAAATGCGAGATAGACCAGACGGATGTCAGGTGTCGTATCTGTTTCCATAAGCCATTTACGCAGATGATAGATAGTCGGAAATTGACGATGGTAATCTTTATCTGTATATGACTTATCTATAAACAGTGAATAAGGAAGATCTGGTATACTTCCATCTGTATTATGTTTATCTTCTGGTAGATAGCGGCTTTCTTTTAAGCGACGGAAAAAACCATCGTCTATTTTGTTTATTTCATCTACGAAAATCTGCTGTAAAAGATTTAATCTCCAGTTGCGGCGTTGTAGTCTTCTACGTGAAGTACGAAATACACGTCGTTCTTCTGCTGTTTTTGCAGTATCAAATAAGCGGACACCCCATAAAGCTTTTCCATGTGAACGGAGAAGATGATAATCAGGATCAGTAACAGCCCATCCTACGGAACCACTTCCAAGATCAAGTCCTACATAATAATCATTTTTCATATAAATAAATACCTCCGTATTAGTCATTTACAGATATTGTATAATGAAATGCTACATATTTATTGTACTTATTATAACATGAGTGAGGGGAACATAAAAGAAAAATGTAGAAAAATGAACAAAAATACATAAAAAAACTGCTCCTTTTCAGGAGCAGTTTTCCCACACACTGTGGACCATGTTACCATGGTGATTTGAATAAATTTTTATTTGAACTTATGATGTAAATTTAGTATGGGCTAAACTTATATTTAATATACCGTATATTTGCGTTTTCGTCAACAAAATTCATTACAAGATTGTTCGTAATATTCCGCTTAAATACCCCACCGCCTGTTTTTCATCAGGCCCGTCTGCGGTCAGTACCAGAGAGTCTCCCTGTTTAGCGCCAAGGCTCATCAAAGAAAGGACATTTTTACAGTCTGCAACTCCTCTAGAACTTCCCAATGTGATCTTGCACTGGTATTCAGAGGCGGCACGGCTTATACTCATGGCATTGGCAGCATGTAGTCCGTGATTTGTTGAAATAACGTAATGGCAACTTATCATAGTAACATCTCTTCTTTCGCAATCATGTTGTTTAGTAAACGGATATGTCATCGTGACGTGAAATCATCAAAAATGAAAATCAGTTGTAAGTGTCGTTGTCACTTCCACAACTCTATAAAATATTTTAACATAGACATTTGATAAATTCAATATTGGAATTACACTCCCGGACCAATAAGGTCGGCTTTTTCGGTGTTTTCACCAGAAGTGTTTCCTGAATTGCTGACAGTTTCCTGCATACCAGGTCCTTTAGAAGAATCATCAGCTGTTGTTTCAGTGGCTTTTTCTGTTTCTTTTGGTTTTACGGTGCCGGGACCACCCTCAGATGCACTGGTGGTTTCTTTCTCAACCTTTGGGTCATCCAGCTTTTCAATGATAGCTGAGTTACTCTCTTCTGCTGCGGTCTCGTCGGTTTCTGCACTGGTTTCATCTATTGTTTCCTCCGCCTCAGAACTTTCGGCAGCTGCTGTCTGGGCTGCTGTCTGGGCAGGTGACGGTGAATCCTTTTTACTGTTTCCCGATGACTGTCCCTTGCTGTCTGATTTTCCTGAGCCAGAGGAGGTCGGAGCTGCCTTGCCGCCTTTATAAAAGCCAGATTCCTCTGCAATATGATCACTGATCTTCTTTACAGTGGAAGAAGGACTATATAAAGCGTCTTCTCCATAAAGAAACTGATGCAGCGTAACTACATTGCTTTCCAGTGTAACAGGGATAACGCAGTCCATTTTCCCCATTTTTTTTGTTTTTTGTGTAAATGGGAATCCTGCAGTTTCACCGATATGGTACTTGCTTACATTCTTTGCCAGTGGCAAAACATCATCAATTCCCACGCTGGTAGAGATCTGCGGAAGGATCGCCTTTACCAGATTGGTACGGGTAGCCAGGTCTGCCTGCTTGGCCTTTTCAAGAGCCAGGGAAATAACTTTTCGCTGACGTTCTGTACGCTGGAAATCAGTATCCATCAGACGCAGTCTGCAGTAAGCAACTGCCTGTACACCGTCTAAATGATTTAGCCCTGCACTTGCTAACTGGGTAGAACCAATACCTGTAGAATTAACGGTTTCTGTAATAAATGCATTGATATACTTAAATTCCGGCTGGGTGATATCAATATCCACACCGCCTAAAACATTGATAGCCTGTGCTACTGCTTTCCAGTTAAATGTTGCATAATCATCAATCTTAAGATCCAGATTTTCTTCCAGGGCTGATACGGCCTGTTTGTGTCCTCCTTTAAAATAAGCCTCATTGATCTTATGGTAGCTTCCTTTGGAATCAATCTTTAAATAGGTATCGCGGTAAACACTTACCAGCTTTATATCGCCGTTTTTCTGATTGATGCTGCAGAGTACCTGGACGTCAGCCAATGCATTTTTTGTATTTCCGTCACGACTGTCTACGCCAAATACTGCTATATTCCAGTAGCCAGTGGATCTGTGAAGGAAAGTCCATCCACCGTATACACAGATCACAGCAAGCAGGCATAAAAGAATTGCAGGCCATTTTGCTTTTTTACGTTTTCTGGAAGTTTTTTTGTAAGTGCCGGAACCATTGGAGGTGTTGGAATTGTAAGCACCGGAATGATTCTCCCGCCGGCTTGCTGCAGTCTGGGCAGTCTGGCGCTTCGCTATAGTGTCTCTTGAACTTTTGTTTTTAAACGCAGTCTGTTGTCCTGCAGTATATGAACCGGCAGAGGTCATCCTGGGGCGTCTGTGGTTTTCATTTTGAAAAGGAACTTTTAGACCATCAGATCCAGAGTTTTCTGTATAGTCCTCATCATAGTCGTAATCTTCTTCCTCATAATAGTCTTCATCATATGTAGGATTTACAGTTCTTGTCTGTCTGTCGGTTGTCCCATATTCTGTTCTGGATGATGCAGATTTTGAAGCTCTGGATACAGGACGTCTGCTTCGGTCCGTTCCCTGTCTGCGGGCCCGCAGACGCTGCAGTTCGTCTTCTTCGTTATTATTTTCGTGTAAACGCATGTTCTTACCTCATTTTTATATTTATGTACTCTCGGAGTCTTTCATGCACTTGCCTTTGCGGCCGATTTTCCGCCAGTCGCACCCGGATTTTAGAGGCGGACGCAACGCCAACGCCTCTAAAATCTGGGCACAACTGACAAAAAATCTTCTCGCAAAATCAAGTACAAAAAGATTCCGAGAGTACATTATTTTTAAGGATTGCGAAGGTGAATATCACGCAGCAATTCCTATCGTAGGTGTCAAAAAAATTAAACACCTGTATTATTTTACAAGCCAACCATGATTATAGCATACCATTTTGACAAAATACAGTGTGAAAGTCTTACAGAAACATTAAATAGAAGCCATAAAATGGCAGCAAAATTAAGAGTTGACGCATATTATAGATATGGGATATAATAATCTGGATTTGTTTTAGGAGGAAACAGATAAAAAATAGCAAAGCTATAGCGCCATGCACCTGGGCCGGGTCGTGAACAGTAATGACTTACTGCTGGAACAGGTTAACGAGGTGGAGAGAGAATCGAACATATTCGGCGGGTGCTCTCCCATGCAGTCCGGGCGTGTTTTATACCGGAAAATATGCGGGCAACTGCAAAACAAAGCTGGTATAACCGGACAAAACGAAATTAATTAATATGGAAACAGCTGATCAATATACAAGGGGATGCCATCCCTTTTCTTTGTGTACCCGCTTGCCGGGTGTATTGACCGGTCTGGGAAAGGATTTATATTTTATGTGCGGAATTATTGGATATACAGGACCTCTGGAGGCAGGAAACATACTTTTAAACGGACTGGCAGGTCTGGAATACAGAGGCTATGACAGTGCAGGTATTGCTTATTTTGGAAATGATTCAAAGATCCATCTGATCAAGACTGTAGGAAAGGTAGCAGCATTAAAAGAACTTGTAAAACAGGAAAGCGACTGCTCTTCCCACTGCGGCATCGGCCATACCCGCTGGGCAACCCATGGCGGTGTTACAACAGAAAACGCCCATCCCCATCGTCAGGGACTGGTAACTCTGATCCATAATGGTATTATTGAAAATTATCATCAGCTTACAGAAGAATATGATCTGGAAGGCCATCTGCTCTCACAGACTGACAGTGAGGTGGCTGCAGGTGTCTTAAATGCCCTTTATGAGCGCATGGATCATGATCCTCTTCTGTCTATCCGTCATTTTGTAAAGGAACTTAAAGGTTCCTATGGCTTTTGTATCATGTTTGAGGACCGCCCGGGTGAGATTTATGCAGTACGCAACGTAAGTCCTCTTGTAGCGGCTTATACACACTCAGGAGCCATGATCGCATCTGATCTTACTGCCCTGATCGCCTATACAAAAGAATATTTTGTAGTGCCTGAGGGAAATATCGTACGTCTTACCCCATACAAGGTACGCGTTTACGATATGGAATTAAACCGCGTGGAACCGGATATGATGGAGGTAAACTGGAATGTGGATGCTGCTATGAAAAATGGATTTCCTCACTTTATGTTAAAAGAGATCCATGAGCAGCCAGATGCATTAAAAAATACAATCCTTCCCCGTTTAAGCAAAGGCCAGCCGGATCTGGCCGATGACGGCATTCCGGATTCTATTTTAAAAGACTGCCGTCGTATCCATGTGATCGCCTGCGGAACTGCTATGCATGCGGGAATGGTCGCAAGAGCATTGATCGAGCCAGGTATCCGTATTCCGGTCACTGTTTCTATTGCTTCTGAATTCCGGTATGAAACACCTCTCATTGATGAAAAGACACTGGTGATCGTGATCTCCCAGTCCGGTGAGACCATTGATACTCTGGCGGCTATGCGCCTGGCACAGTCTTACTATGCACCGGTACTGGCAATCGTTAATGTTAAAGGCTCAACTATTGCAAGGGAAAGTAACTATGTTCTTTACACCCACGCAGGCCCTGAGATCGCCGTAGCCAGCACCAAGGCCTACTCAGTACAATTAGCTGCCCTGTACCTGATCTACTGTCGTATGGCCCTTGTAAGAGGCGTATACAGCCCTGTACAGGCAGAGAACTTTATGAAAGAGCTGTTAGACGCTATTCCTGCCATGGAGACGATGATCAGCCGCAAGGATGAGGTTAAAAATATTGTAAACCATATCATTTCTAAGAGTGATGCCTTTTTTATAGGAAGAGGCCTGGACTATGCTTTTTCTTTAGAGGGAGCTTTAAAGTTAAAGGAGATATCTTATATTCATGCAGAAGCCTATGCAGCCGGTGAATTAAAGCATGGAACCATTGCCCTTATCTCAGAGCAGGTGCCGGTGATCGCTATTGCCACTCAGGAGCATATTTTTGCGAAGACTATCTCCAATGTGCGTGAAGTAAAAGCCAGAGGCGCTTTTGTGATCCTTCTTGTAAAGGAGTCTGCAGTGATCGAAGATGATATTGCTGATGTACAGATCCGTATTCCGGATATTGCAGACAGCTTTACTGTATTCCCAATTGCAGCTATCTTACAGCTGATCGCATATTATGCATCTGTTGGAAAGAACCTGGATGTAGACCAGCCAAGAAACCTGGCAAAATCTGTTACTGTAGAGTAAATAAATAAGAAATAGTTCATTTCCCGGCAGAACCGGGATGAACATCTGCTAAAAAGCCCAAAACTCCCCGCTGCCTGGATATCCGGACGCAGCGGGGAGTTTTCATGATTTCAGATCACGATACATTTGCAATCTTTATTTCTTCTTATTCCATTCCTGTTTTTTCTTTGCCAGTTCCATGATGAGGTCTACAGCACCTTCTGGTCCTACAGCACTGCTGTTGATACACATGTCATAGCTTTTTGGATCGCCCCATTTCTTGTTGGAGTAATAATTATAGTAGCTGGCTCTTCTCTTGTCGGTTTTGACCATAAGGTCTTTTGCCTTTGCTTCGTCTACATCATAAAGTTCACTGATACGTTTGATCTTGTCTTCTTCATCACCGGTGATAAATACGCTGACAACATTTGGATAATCTTCCAGTGCATAGTCTGCACAGCGTCCGATGAAAACGCATGACCCCTCATCTGCCAGTTTCTTGATGGTATCGAACTGGGCAAGGAAGATCTTGTGGTTAATAGGCATATCGGAATAGCCTGTTGACGTGTAGCCCATGGAATAGGAATCCATTACCAGAGAGTAAAGAAAACTACTGGTAGGACGCTCATCATGTTTCTCAAATAATTCTTCACAAAGTCCGCTGTGTTTTGCAGCCTGAGCAAGAAGTTCTTTGTCATAACATTTTACACCCAGTTTTTCTGCAAGCATTTCCCCAATTTTTTTACCGCCGCTTCCACTCTGTCTTCCGATGGTAATAATAAGATTTCCTGACATAAAACCTACCCCTTTCCGTTCTGCATCTGATGCCGTCTGGTCCGTTTTTTCAAGGATTGCGAAAGTGCAAAGCACGTAGCAACCTGGTATCATGGGTATCAAAAACTTTTGGCACCTATATCGTACTTGTATTATAACTCAAAAATTCTAAAAAGTATATAGAAATATAAAAATGTCCGACATTTGTCGGACAAATAAGTTATTCTGGCAATGTATTCAAAAGCTTTGCGAAATATTCAGGAAGAGGTGCTGTGAATTCCATGTACTCTCCTGTTCTTGGGTGGATAAAACCTAAAACACCTGCGTGAAGAGTCTGTCCTTGCAGGCCGGGAATGGGACATTTTCCAGGTCCATAAACCAGATCACCCAGTAAAGGATGTTCGATACTGGCCATATGCACACGGATCTGGTGGGTTCGTCCTGTTTCAAGCCTGCATTCCACATGGGTATACTGGCGGAAACGCTTTAAGACTTTATAATGGGTTACAGCGCTTTTTCCGTTATTATAATTGATGCTCATTTTTTTGCGGTCTGTAGGATGACGGCCGATAGGACCTTCAACGGTGCCGGCATCATCCTTTAATACGCCATGAACAATGGCCTGATACCGCCTGGTAATGGAATGCTCTTTTAACTGGGCTGCAATGGAATTATGGGCCATGTCATTTTTGCAGGCAATAATAACACCTGTTGTATCCATATCAATACGATGGACGATGCCTGGACGCATTACACCATTGATCCCGGAAAGCTGGTCTTTGCAGTGATGCATCAGACCATTTACTAATGTGTGGGAATAATGACCGGCAGCGGGATGTACTACCATTCCCTTTGGCTTGTTTACCAGGATCACATCCTGGTCTTCATAAAGGATGTCCAAATCCATATCTTCTGGTTCGATCTCCGGCTCTACTGCCTCTGGAATATCTAAGGAGATCACATCCCCTTCATCTACCTGATAGCTGGCTTTTACCGGCTTACCGTCTACTAATACCAGTCCGCTTTTTAACAGCTTCTGGATATAGGAACGGCTTAACTGTTCATTGACTGAGGAAAGGTATTTATCGATCCGCAGGCCACTGTCTGCTATTTCAGGGAAAAGTTCCTGTTTCACTGCTTTCCGCCTTTCTTTTTCATATTGAAAACAGACATGTCTTCGTCATTGTAATAAAACATGATAAGAAGTACCAGACCGAAGGCTGCACAGGTCACATAACAGTCAGCTACATTAAAAATAGGAAAATTGATCAATTTAAAATATAGAAAATCTACTACGTAGCTCTGAGAGATACGATCGATCATATTCCCTACTGCACCAGATGCGATACCTAACAGACATACAGCTAAAGGACGGTATTTCCTTCCGTTAGGCATATGCCAGAGCATATAGAGGACAGCGCCTAAAACAACCACTGCGATAAAGAAAAAGAACAGCTGTTTTTCCTGAAGCATTCCAAAAGCTGCCCCTCGGTTTTCAGAATAATAAAGCTCAAATACTCCAGGGATCAGTTCAAATGGGGAATTCTCTTTTAAATGAGCAACAGCCAGCCCTTTTGTCCACTGATCCAGTCCTACCAGGATCACAAAGCCAAGGATAAATCGCATAAAAAGAGAACGTTTTTCTTTTGTCATCTTTCTTCTCCTTTAGCACCGCCTGCAATATGGCTGAATCCTTCTTTCATCTCTTCCTCTGTTACGGTACGGTCTACATAAGCATCACCAATGGTTTTTAAGAGAATGAATTTAACCACGCCGGAATCCATTTTTTTGTCACTTTTTGTGGTAGAATAAACATCTTCCCACTTCAGGCCATCTACAGTTACAGGAAGCCCAAAGGCATCAAAAACTGCTTTGATATCATCTGCCTGTTCCTTAGTCAGTGTTCCTTTCACAGCACAGATATAGCCTGCTGCAATACAGCCAAGTCCTACACAGTGCCCGTGAAAAGCAGTAAAGTTTTTAAGCTTTTCAATAGCATGTCCAAGGGTATGTCCGAAGTTTAGAAGAGCTCTCTCACCCTGCTCGGTAGGATCGTTTTCTACTACCTGCTTTTTGATCTCATTGCTGCGAAATACCATATTTTCACAGACATCCAGATCTCTTTTTAAAATGGCCTTTTTGTTATCCTGTAACCACTGATAATAAGAAGCATTCTTGATCAGGCCATGCTTGATCACTTCGCCCATGCCGGATGAAAACTGTTCCTGCGGAAGGCTTAAAAGGGTATTTAAGTTGGTATATACCAGTCTTGGCATATGGAATGCGCCCACCATGTTTTTGTATGCATCAAAGTCAACACCGGTCTTTCCGCCGATGCTGGAATCTACCTGGGAAAGCAGAGTAGTTGGAATCTGGATAAAATCAATACCTCTTAAGTAGGTGGCAGCTGTAAAACCACACATATCACCAATGACACCGCCGCCTAAAGCCGCCAGCATATCTTTCCGGTCAAAGTGTTCCAAAATAAGATGTTCGTAGATTTTTTTTACTGTATCCAGATTTTTGTGTTCTTCCCCTGCAGGAAGGATAAAATAAGAAATTTTTTTGCAGCATCTGCTTAAAAGTTCTTTTACTTCCTCCAGATATAAAGGTGCTACATTGGTATCTGTTACGATGCATATTTTATGTTCTTCCAGATGAAATTTACTTACCTCTTCCTGGAGTTTATCAAAGGAAGATTCCATTACAATGTCATAGATTAGTTTCTGGTCTTTATAAACATTCAAGCGTTTTGACATACGATTCTCCTTAGTCCTGTTTAGATAGAAAATCGGCAGACTCTGTAGGGGTCTGCCGCAAGCTTCTGTATTATAAATGGATATTCAGGCTGGACATGTCCATTCCTGAGGTTGCACCTGCTGACAGGATGTCCTGAAAATCACCGGACAGTTCTACAGAATCAGGTGTGGCAATAAAGATGTAGTTGGAAATCTTCTGGAGATTACCATTCATGGAATAGGTAGCTCCGGAAGTGAAATCGATGATACGTTGAGCAGTTTCCATATGGATTCCCTCCATATTTAAAACAACTGCCTTTCCAGCAAGAAGGTAATCACAGATATCCCTGGAATCATCCATGGAAGTTGGTTTGATCATGGTCACTTCCATACTTCGTCTCATTGGAACTACTTTCGGGTTTGAACGACCTAAAAATCTTGGCTTGTCCTGAGCATCTGGCTCATCTTCCGGTTCTGTATTATTTCTCTTTGAAAAAAGTCCTTTTCTGGGAGCTTCATCTTCAAAGTCATCATCCAGGTAGTAATCGTCCTCATCATCTTCAGAACTTAACCGCATGGTATCCATTAACTTACCTAACAGACTCATTTTACTCTCTCCAATCCTCTTTTCATGCTGCGATTACTGGGCAGCACCATATAGTCGGGCACCAAAAATACCGGTTCCGACTCTTACCATGGTAGCACCTTCTTCAATGGCAACCTGATAATCTCCGGTCATACCCATTGATAGCACATCCATAGTAACATTATCAATGTTTTTCTTACCTATGTCAACAGCAAATTCATATAATTTTTTAAAAACAGGGCGATTTTCTTCTGGATTCTCTACAAAAGGCGCAATTGTCATAAGTCCCTTAATCCGTACGTGGGGGAATTTTGCAATTTCACGGATAGCAGCCTCTGTATCTTCTAAGAAAAAGCCGTATTTGCTCTCCTCTTTTGCTACATTAACTTCCAGTAAAATGTCTGCGGTCATATCTTTTTTAGCTGCGTCTGCTTCGATCTGTTCTGCTAAACGAAGGGAATCCACAGAATGGATGAGAACAGCTTTTCCCATTACCTGATGTACTTTATTGCGCTGGAGATGACCGATCATATGCCAACGGATATCCTCTGGCAGGACTGGCTTTTTCTGAATGATCTCCTGAACTTTATTTTCACCGAAATCCCTTGCCCCGGCTTCATATGCCTCTTCCAGCATAGGTACTGGTTTGGTCTTGCTTACCGCAATAAGAGTAACCTCTTTTGGATCACGTCCTGCCCGCTTGCAGGCATTTTCTATATTTTTTCTTACTTCACTGATCTGCTCTTTTATCATGACTTATTTCTCCTTGTGTTTATCGTATACTTCCGGAATCTTTTTATGCTTGGATTTGTGAGAAGATTTTACTATGAAAGTCCCGGACGGCAGCCGCGAATGAGCCATGCTTGCATGAGCGAATTCACGGGTATCGGACGGGCAAGCCGGTATAAGCAAGGAGCGCGATAGCGCGGATTGCGAATGCTGGCGACGATTGCGGGAGCACCAAAGGTGCGGAGCAATCGGCTTTCATGAATGGTGATGCCTGCGTCAGCAGGCATGTCCGTTTAGTTTTTTAACTGATTTTTACTGGTATAGAAGCTGTCCTTCTCCTACAGAGGAAGCATCCAGTACAATATGGTCGTAAACTGAAAGACCGTAAGTAACATTATTTTTTACTGTATAATACTCACTGCTGGAATCAAGTATTTCTACCTGGGTAAAAACCGTATATCCCTTGTTGATATTGAATACACCCTTTAATGAGGATGTACGGCCAATCTGGTACCGGTCAGAGGAATCAGGACGGACAATGTAATCTCCCGATTTAAAGTCACCGTTTTCATCTACTGCAATATAGTAGAATTCATCATCTTCAAAATCCTCATTTAAAGGAACAAAGAGGACAGAGGTTCCGTCCGCGCTGTAGACTTCTTTATTAAATCCTATGTCCGTAGAATCGCCTCCCTGTGCAGCATAAGATTTTGGAACCATGTAAAAATTCTTTTCTGTTACAGCTGTAACAGGTATCTTTAAGCCTTTAGCCTGAGGTTGTTGGATCTCAAATTCAATAAAACGGTCCATGATAAACTGGGCCATATACCGGTTCATATCCAGTTTTCCATAAACAGCACCGTCTTTGCCAGTAAAGGTAGAATAAGCAGCTGTGGTGGTCAGGTCGTAGTCCCTGAAATCAATGGTAAGAGAGGTTTTGTCTGAATAAAGGGCTGCATCTTCGCTTGATAGTGGAAAAACGATAGACCAGTTTTCTGATGATGCGATCTTATAGGCAGGTGTCCCGCTTTCAATCAGATCTCCTGATTTGTGGATGTTTTTTACATAATTGGCTTTATTAAAGCTGTCTGCTTCCACATCAGAAGTCTGCAGGGATTCATAGGAATCTATACCGTAGGAAACGACACCAGATATATCAGCCCGTACTTGCTCAAATACAAGGCTAGAGTCCTGTGATATCTTATCTAACTGATTCAAAGCACTGAAGCTGGAATATTCCATAACAGCAGCTTCCAGGGAATATCTGGTATCATAAATAGAACCAAAATCTTCATCAGACCGGGACAGTACATATGAAGACAGCTGCTTTTTAATATCTGCTAGGTTTTCTTCAGGGAGAGCTGCATCTTCTACCCCATTCTCTTTTAAAAGGGAGTTCAGGCGACCGGTTTCATCCAGGGAATAGATCCGTGTTCCAACAGAAGCACGTTTCCCTTCTCTCAGATAATAATTGATATAGCCATTGTGCTGGGCATTGCGAACCTGTTCTTCCCTAAGGATCAGACCGGTATACTGTTTGTTATTTACAATACCGCCTTCCATTACTTCATAAAACTGCACATGGTCTTTTCGGAAATAAGCAAAAATATTAAAAAGCATATATAAGAAAATGATCCCGAAGATGATCATTCCCACGTTGATGTTGTGAGGCTTTCTGTAAGGTATTATTTTCCTGTTCTTCTTTTTCGACATGGAACCAGGACTCTCCTTTTTGTCTTACTCAAAATGTCTTACTCAAAATGTCTTACTCAAAAAAACTGCCCTCCGCACAAGGCATACTGTTTGACTCTTGTGCGGCAGGCAGCCTTTTTGCTTCTGTCTGCTATTCTATCACAGAATATGTATCATTACAATGAAATAATTACATCACCCTTGGCACACTCTGGGAGTTCTTCTGCATCCATAGAAATGCTTAAAACAAAGGTTACGTGATATTTATCACTGATCTCTTTCAAAGTTTTATAGGTGTCAGTAATATCTGCACCTTCTAATGATGACAGTTTTAAGAAACTGTCCAGATACATGGTTTCAAGGTCATGATCCTGAGAAATGATCCCGCAGATAAATCCTAAGAATCCTTCACTGGATGCCAGTGGAAATTCATTTACGTTGATAAGACGGATACGATTGTTCAGCTCATACATATGCTGCGCACTCTTATCAAGATATACAACTGTTCCGTTAGCCCCTTTAATAGCTGCATTAGCCATATCTAACAGATGTTTTGTTTTGCCTTTACCCTTTTTTCCTGCAATAATCTGAACCATAGCGATCTCCTCCTTGAGTTATATATGTTGTATAAAAAATCAATTGAGATTATCTTGATTATAGTATAAATTCATATAAAACGCAATCACTATTTGACAATTTTAGAAATTATATTTGTCATATTGTCATATAAGTGGAGACGACTGTCGGATTTTAACACAACAGATATAAATTCTCTGTCAGATGTATCTTTTTCAGCCATGATCAGACAGTATCCTGCGGCTTTGGTGGTACCAGTTTTTCCGGAAAATACAGTAAGGCCTTCTGGGGTCTCATGTTCTCCTGTTAAATACCAGTTTCCGCCCCTCCAGGTCTTTGATATGCTTTCGCCTGCTTTATTTGTATAATTAGCTGTATAAGCGGTAGAACCGGTGACTGTACGGAATTCCGGATATTTTAATGCTTCATTGAAGATAAGATATAAGTCATATGCGGTTGTATAGTGATCCTCATCATGAAGTCCATGCGGATTCATAAAATGAGTATCTGTTGCTCCAAGACGTTTGGCTTCTTCGTTCATCTTATCAGCAAAAGCGTCAATACTGCCGCTCATATGGATGGCAATGGCTGCACCTGCATCATTTCCGGAAGGAAGCATCAGACCATATAAAAGCTGCTCTAATGTCAAAGTGTCTCCAGGCTGGATCCCGCATAAGGTGGCTCCGGTTTCTGTGATCACGGCATCCTCTGTTACCGTTACCTGGTCTTCCAGGTTGCCATATTTAATAGCGATCAGTGCAGTCATTACTTTAGTGATACTGGCTGGATATAATTTTTCAAAAGCGTCTTTGCTGTAAAGGACTTCTCTGTCTGTAAGGTCAAAAAGAGCTCCGGCCTGTGAAGTTACATCTTCCGGGTTAAAAGAACCTTCATCGGAAATAACACACAGATCCGAAGCAAATCCTTTGGCTGCTTCTTCTTCGGCTGCAAAGGAGGCTTCAATGGAAGGAATACGCTCCTTCAGGGAATAAGCGTCTTTCAGACCGACAGAACAGCCGGAAAGACAAAGAGATAGAGACAGGACAAGCCCAGCGACAGCAAAAGCCGCAAAACGGCGTCTTATCATTATCTTACTACCTCTCTCCACTCCATATCGCCTCTGTCAAGAGCCTTGATCAGAAGTTCTGCAGTTGCCAGGTTGGTAGCTAATGGGATGTTGTAGGTGTCGCAGAGGCGGACTACATCGTTTACATCCGGTTCATGAGTTTTTGGTGTCAGCGGATCACGCAGGAAAATAACAAGATCCATCTGATTATGCTCGATCTGGGCAGCCATCTGCTGGGTTCCGCCTAAATGACCAGCCAGATATTTGTGGATATTTAAGTTGGCAACCTCTTCGATCAGTCTTCCTGTGGTTCCGGTTGCATACAATGTGTGTTTGCTTAAGATGCCTCTGTAGGCGATACAGAAATTCTGCATCAGTTTTTTCTTTGCGTCATGTGCGATCAGACCTATTGTCATATCTATAACCCTCCTTGGATCAATAATGTCGTGGTACTCTCTGAAGTCCTGCATTCAGCACTAATCCCATACCAATAAAAATACTGATAAGGGAACTGCTTCCGTAGCTGATAAACGGCAGAGGAAGCCCGGTATTGGGAAAAATACCGGTTGCAACTGCAATATTGGCAAATCCCTGAAATGCGATCAATGTAGCCATACCTGTACAGATCAGCCGTCCGGCCAGATCTTTTGCACGGGCTGCCATCATCAGGCATTCGTAGACGATCAGAAGGAACAGGATGATGACTATAACACAGCCAATAAAGCCCAACTCTTCACCGATCACGGCGAAGATAAAGTCAGTCTGTTCTTCTGAAAGGAAGTTGCCGTTTTTAACAGATGCAATGGTTGTATTAAACAGTCCCTTGCCTTTTAACTGGCCGGAACCAATGGCAATGATGGAGTTATTCTGCTGGTATCTGGCTTCTCCGTATTTGTCCGGATAAAACCAGGCCAAAATCCTTCCGGCCTGGTATTCCTTGATAAACGGGATCAGGCCATGCAGGAGCAGGTAAACACAGGCTCCTACCATAGGAATGGTTACAGATAAAACTCCGACGATCCATCGGTAACTGATGCCTGCCGAAAATACGATCCCCAGTACAATAACTAAGGTGACCAGACATGTAGACAGGTTTGGCTGCTCAAAAATGAGCATAGCCGGAACTGCGAAAAGCGCTGCTGCAACAGCAACGGTGCTTACATTATTTATTTTTTCCTGATTTTTCATAAAATACCAGGAAAAAGTAATGATCAGACCAATTTTTACAAATTCAGAGGGCTGGAGCTGTCCTAAAACAGGTACTTCGATCCAGCGCTTTGCATTATTAACAGAACGTCCCCATATAAGAACGGCTACCAGACTGGCTACACATAAAAGGTAGATAATGGCAGTCAGATTTAATATTTTGTGGTAGTCGATCAGTGAAAGAACGATAGCGATCGCAAGACCTACTAAAACGCCTAACATCTGCTTGGTGACAAAATCAGGATCTTTGTTGGTAGCACTTCGGACTACCAAAACGCCGATCACATTTAAGGCGATCATATAGGTCATCAGACGAAAATTGTAGTTTCTAAAATCGTAGTCAAAAAACATATCAGTAAAGCCCCTTGCTGGATATGGACCGTATAGGTATATCCGCCCGCAGTACAGGCAGCCTGCAGATCGTTCCATCTGAAAAGCTGCCTGCATCCATAGTAATACGCACTGCGTCTTTTTCTATCTTCATGTATCTGGAAATGACACGTATCATATCATTCTTTATTGCTGTTATCATCTCCGGTGAACATCCTGCTTTATCTGAAAGAAGCAGAAGGGTAAGCCGGAGCTTTGCAGTATCTTTGGAACACCGTAGCCTCACCTTTCATCACCCCTTATGCCCTTCTTAGTATCCTGGACAGCTTTGCCAGGATGCCTGTGGTCTCTCCGGGAGATTCCATAGGTACATTCTGTCCCAAAAGACGGCGGCATACATTTAAGTAAGCCTGTCCAGCAGCAGAACCCATACCTACCAAAGGTTCCCCCTGATTGGTGGAGATAACGATATTTTCGTCATCTGGTATGGCACCGATCATATTTACAGCCAGGATATCCTGTACGTCTGTCAGGGACATCATATCTCCACGGCGTACCATATCAGCACGTATCCTGTTTACGATCAGATCAACACTTCCAATCTGGGCATGTTCTAACAGACCGATGATGCGGTCTGCATCCCGGATGGCAGAAACTTCCGGTGTGGTGACTACCAGTGCACGGTCTGCACCGGCAATAGCATTGTAAAACCCTTGTTCGATGCCTGCGGGACAATCTAACAATATATAATCAAAATCGTCCTTTAAGTCATCGGTGAGTTTGATCATCTGCTCCGGCGTCACAGCGGATTTATCCCGTGTCTGTGCTGCGGGCAGAAGGTAAAGGTTTGGATATCTTTTGTCTCTTATCAGGGCCTGCTTCATACGGCAGTTTCCTTCTGCAACATCTACCAGATTATAGACAATGCGGTTTTCCAGTCCCATGACAACGTCCAGGTTTCTCAGGCCGATATCAGTATCGATGAGTACGACCTTTTTTCCAAGGACTGCCAGTCCTGTTCCTACATTTGCAGAAGTAGTGGTCTTTCCTACCCCGCCTTTTCCAGAAGTGATCACAATGACTTCACTCATAGGAGAACCTCCAGAAAAATTAAGATTTGATACTTTACCAATTTATTGTACATTAAATTACGCAAATTTACCAGTATTTTTTTAGATTCAGAGAAAAATATTGTTACCTATATATCCAGTAGACTGCTAAGAAAAGGTTTTTTCAGAGGAAATACTTTTAATTCACCCTCTTCTACAGATGCCATCATCGTTCCTTTTCCAAGACGGCGGTTTTTCTCATTAAAACGGCTGGTATGATCTGCGATGCGTAGCTGCAGCGGAGACATGGAAAATGCAAGGATCACAGCCTGGTCATTTCCTGCTGCCCCGGCTGTGACGCTTCCCTTTAATTCTCCTAAAATGATCACATTTCCCTTTGCAGTGACCCGGGCTCCATGTTCTACATCACCGATGATCACAATGCTGGCTTCGGATTCTAAAGTGTCACCTCTTTTTAAGGTTCCACGGTAAAACTGGCCGGTTTGTGCGCTTAATTCCATTAATTTTTCATTTAGTGCTTTTTCGCAGCGGTCATTTCGTTCCCCGTCTGTATCTAACAGACAGAGGATCTGAAGCTGGGAATTTTCTGTGATAGTATTTACGATCTGAAATTCTTCTTCTGGTGTAAGAGACCGCCCTTCTAAGGTAAGTGTCATCTGGGCACTGCCCCAGAAACGGGCGCTGTCCCCAAACTTTTTTGCCACGCTGGCGAGAAGTTCAGCAAAGGGCATGTCCGGATTTAGGATCACCGTCATACCTGCTTTGCTGCTTTTGATCACGATTCCATCCTGCATACTCGATCCACCTCTTTTTACATGAAACATTAATCTCCAACAGTCACATTGGATACGCTGGAAGCTCCGGAACCTAAAACCTGTTCCAGCGTGGTATAACCATAGTAATACTCATAAACTTTTTTGCCAAGTGTAGCTGCATTGGTTCCAGCATATCCATAAGGGATATTTACTGTCACTGCGACTTCCGGATTGCTGTATGGAGCAAAGGAAACGAAGAACGCATGGTTTGCGCGGCTTCGGTCTTCCTGGGCAGTACCGGTTTTTCCGGCAACTTCTACCGGGCTTCCGGCAAAAACGGATTTTGCAGAACCATCAGTAACAACGCGGCGGATACCAGCCTGGACTGCATTCCAGGTACTGTCTGCTGCATCTACATGGGAGCTGACTGCCGGTGTATAATCTGTGATCAGATTTCCATCGGAGTCAGTCAGTTTATCAAGTAAGCTTAATTCAAATACCGTTCCACGGTTGGCAACGGCTGAAATGTAACGGGACAGCTGTACATTGTTATAGGAGTTAGTTCCCTGGCCCATAGCAGAACGTTCCGGGTCCTCTGTGGTAAGATGAGGCTCTGTTTCTGGAAGCTCTACACCGGAAGTGTGGTCCAAGCCAAACATACTGGCATATTTGCGGATCGTAGAAAGACCCTTTTCAGGAGAATAGGTGCCGTCAGCAGTCATACTAAGACGATGTCCAAGTTCTGCAAATACTACGTTACAGGAATTCTGGATACCGGCTATGATATCTTCTGTTCCATGTCTTCCCGGGAATATCCAGCAGTTGATAGGCGGATTGGCCTGATCATAAACACCGGTACAGTCAATGGTATCTGTTAAAGAGATAGCACCTTCTTCCAGTGCCGCAATGGCTGTAATGGGTTTAAAAGTAGAACCAGGAGCCTTGATCGCCTGGGTGGCATTATTGTAAAGCGGATTGGACATATCACTTTGCAGTTTTGCAAAGTAAGCTGCATCTACGCTTCCAGACATACGGTTGTTATCATAACTTGGATAGGAAACCAGGGCGCGGATCTCACCAGTGCGTACATCGGTCACAACACAGCCGGCAGTACAGGGATCCAGTGCTAACTGGGCCGGTGTCAGTTCCAGGTTGGATATTTTGCTTTTAATAAAATTGTAGGTATAAGCACTGTCTCCCATAGCTAGCCCTGCTCTTGCCTGTGGATCGTCCTTTAGTACACCCTGGGAGAAAAGAGCCAGGCACAACCAGTTTCCCGGGATCACATTATCATTGATCAGGTAACGGAACATACGTTTGGTAAAGCTCTTATCATCCTGAAGCCTGGTAATGATATAATCTACCAGCTGAATGTAAATATCGTCGGCATTGGAATATTTACTGGTGGAGTCTAATTTTGTAGTATCTACCCAGCTGGCTGCAATACCGCTGTAAATATAATTCCGCAGACTTATAGTACCGGCCTTCCAGGATTGATACGGGGCAGAATTCTGGTCGATCTTATCCAGCAGGACGATGCCGCAGCTGTCGGAAGATAAAAAGCTGTAGATATAGTTCATGTAGCTTGCCATATCCTTTGGCAGATCATTCATATTAGAAGCGTGATCACTTAAAAGCTCATTCCGTATATTGGTAAGGATCTGGTCTCTGGAAGCTGTGTATGCCCGGTAGATCTGTTTTTCAATATCAGAAGCATTTTCTGCTGCCATGGCATCTAAGGAAAGGACATTATTGTTGATCAGCTGATAGTAAGCATTTTTTACAGGGATTGGTTTTTTAGAACCATCTTTTATAGTTGCCGGGTCAATATCTTCATTTACAAGGAATTTGGTGATAATGCCGGCTAACTGCTGTTCTACCAGATTGTAAGTGGCAATCTGCAGATCACGGTCAATGGTCAGGTAAATATCATTTCCAGCCTGGGCATCCTGTTGTTCAATGATCTCCCTTGGACGTCCCATATTGTCTACATACATGCGGGTATAGCCTTTTTCACCCTGAAGCTCCAGCTCCATGGATTTTTCGATGCCAATACGCCCTACAATATCATTTAAGTCATATTTTTCTACTTCATCTGCTGATTCAGAGCTGGCAGTGTTCTGGGAAGCCCGCCAGTTTTCATTTAAATTGTGGATCTGGTCTTCCTGTACTTTACCGGTGTAGCCAATGATAGGGGCAAAATAAAGGCTGTCATTGTATACACGGATAGAGGACTGTTCAATGGAAACACCTTTTAGGTCAGCAGCATTCTCATTGATCTCAGTCATTGTCTCCTGGCTGATATTGGTAGCCACTGTAGTACTTTCATATTTCTGGAACCGGGTCAGCTCCATGGTATAGATGATATTGATCATGTCAAGGGCTGTCTGGTCGGATAGTTCCACAGGATTTCCGTCAGCATCTTTCATATCTGTCAGCTTATACCCCTGACGTGTAGCTCCTTTTTTTAACTCAAAGGCTTCTCTTGCAGTTATATCTGAAGGATATTTTCCAGTATCATCATCTAACTGCTGGGAAGAAATGCCATAAAAGTTCAATAAAAAACGCTTTTTTGCAGCATTGGAGGTACTGGTAAAATACATCTGCCCGTTCTCATCCAGTGCTATCTCAAATTTGCCGTCGATCTTCTCTCCCCTGCGCTCCAAAATGCTTACAAGACGGTAAATCATGGCATTCCGGTCAACTGCTTTTGGATAATCGCCCAGATCCTGAATGGCAACTGCGTAGGCCAGTTGGTTATAAGCCAGCAGATTTCCATTGTGGTCATAAATATTGCCCCTTGTGCCGGGAGTAGTCACCAGCTTTTCCGTACGCTGCATATAGCTTTCCTGATAGGAGCTTCCATCCAGGATCTGCATGCGGAACAGTTTGCAGATTAGACCGGTAAACATGAGGGTAAATATAACTGCCAGGGCAAAAAGGCGCGATGTAATAAGTTTTTTAAGAAATTCCCTGGTTACTTCCAGCAATTCATCAAACAATGGTGGTATCTCTCCTTTTTCCAATATCTTCCAGCCGTCTGCTGGCTGAAAGGAACAGACGGTATACTAACAGGGTGGTCACAGCTGTAAATATGATCTCCGGCAGCATGATCTTGATAAAATAATAAGGCAGATTTAGACGCCCTCGGATCAGGAATCGAAATATATAAATATACAGACTGTACCAAAGACCGTTTACAACGCTTAAGATCAGAGGCAGTGTAATATAGTCTTCGTAATAATATCTGGTAAAAATACCGTTGAAATAGCCGATATAGACGTAGATCAGTGTATAAAAACCGAAAGGCCCGCTGTAGAAAAGATCCAGCAGCAGACCTGACAAAATACCATAAAACATGCCTGCATTCCGTCCGTGGATAAAACCAAAGGAAAAAGTGAGGATCAAAAGCAGGTTAGGCGTTGCTGCCAGAAATGGCAGCAGGGGGAATACACAGTTCTGTACAGTAAAGGCCAGAAGGATCAATAAGATATTTAATAAGATCTGTTTGACTTTTCCGTTGTTCACTGTCCAGCCTCCTCATTATTACTGTTTTTCAGATCTGTGAGTATCAGTACTTCCTGAAGATTGTCAAAATCAGCTGCCGGGATCAGATAACCTGACTGGGTCAGGTGATCCGGATCAATGGACACATCTACTGCATAACCGATGAGAATGCCGGGCAGATATTTAGTACTGATATTGGAAGTAATGATCTGGTCTCCGTTTCTAAGGACGGCATCCCTTGAAAAATCAGTCAGCTTCAGTCTTCCCTGCTCATAAAGGGTAAGATCACCTGCAACGATACAGTTATAGGAAGAATCAAGGGACATAGCGCCTACACGGCTGGAGTCATCAATAATAGAACGGACTGTGGCATAATTGGCGCCTACGTCAGTAACAAGGCCTACCAGACCGCCGTCTGCTACTACGTTCATATCCACAGCTATCCCGTCTGCAGAGCCTTTATTAATGCGGAATACCTGGAACCATTTTTCAGAATCCCTGGCAATGACTCTGGCACCGATTTTATTATACTGCATATATTGCTGGTCTAACTGATAAAGCTGACGAAGACGGTTTAACTCAAACTGTTCTGCCTGAAGCCTGTTGTTTTCTTCTGTGAGAAGTGCCACCTGGTCTTTTAAAGATTCGTTTTCTGCTAAAGCTTTCTTTAATTTTCCGTAATCGGTGATCTCATTGTAGAGCCCGGTACCTACCTTGTTGACGCCAGACTGGATGGGGATTAGAAAATAACCTACACCGGTGCGCAGAGGCTCCATAATGCCGTCTTTTAAAGATGTGATACCAATGAGCAGGATACAGAAGGCTGTAAGACCTGCCAGTATATATTTGCTGCGTTTTGATTCCATGGATATCTGATTTCCTTTACCTGTAAAACATGTAGTAACGTGTATTGCCATAAGATCATGTTACATGATCTGCTGTTGTCTGAAACTTAGATAACGTTTATCTCCAATAATAATATGGTCCAGAAGGGAGATCCCTATTACATCTCCTGCTTCTTTTACCCGGCGTGTTAAAAGCAGATCCGATTCACTGGGAGATGGATCACCGCTGGGGTGGTTGTGGACCAGGATCATACTCACTGCAAGACTGCGAAGACCCTCAATGAGGATCTCTCTTGGAGTGATCACAGAAGCATTAACTGTGCCTTTAGATACCAAAAAATCACGTAAAAGGTTCTGTTTGGTATTTAAGAACATAACGTGGATCTCTTCCTGTTCTAAATGCCGCAGATCTTCCATATAATATTCGGCGATCTGCTCTGGCTGGGTGAAAGAAAGAACGGTTTCTTTGGTCTTATAATTCCAGATGCGCCGGGAAAGTTCCCCGATACACATAAGCTGGGCACCTTTTACCATTCCAATGCCTTTGATACGGCAGTAATCTTTCAGGGAATGATGTAAAAGTCCTAAAAGACGGGTGCCATGACCTTCTAAAGCAAGTATGCTTCTGGCCAGTTCCAAAGATGTGGCATCTTTGGAACCAGTACGGATGATCACTGCTAAAAGCTCTTCATCTGTAAGGAACCTGGCTCCCTGTGTCAGGCATTTTTCATAAGGCCTGTCCTCTTTGGGCAGCTGTTTCATGGTCAGTTTCTGTACATTTTTTTCTGTTGTTTGGATCTTTTTTTTCATTGCATCCTCCTGACTTAAGCACCTCTCCAAGTACATCTGTCAGAAGCAAAGGAAAATATTAGTACATTGAAAACGATGTACTAGTATAATCTACAATAATTATCCGCTCCTTTCACTTGTCTAAATTTCCATCTGCCGCATCGGCTTCAATCGACGATGCTACCGGCATCGCCTCATTCAGCTTCCTTGCACATGAAAATTTATCCTGCGTGTAATGGATCGGTAATTATCGTGGATTATACTAGATCATACGGTAAATGATAAGGGCAATGGCAATACCGATGATGCTGGCCATGGTGATCTTGATGGTAAGTCCCAAAGTGATGACAAGTATGCCAAAGTTGATGACTAAAGGTGAATCAAGACCAAAAGACTGGCCAAAATTCAGCCAGCTAAGCCATGAAATGCCATTGGCCAGCTGACCCATAAAGCCTCCTAATACAATGCCTGCAAGCAACATGATCAGAAGAATCCAGAAATTCTTACGTCCCATAACACTCTCCTTAAGTTATCATATTATCATAAGTCTTTTTTTATGTCATCTTAAAATTTTCAAAACCCCGTCATCGATAAGCTGTTGTAAAGACTTAAGGATTCCAAGTTTTGCGTGATACCAGGTAAGACCGCCCTGAAAGTAAACGGCGTACGGTGGTTTGATCGGGCCGTCTGCGCTTAATTCAATGGAAGATCCCTGGACAAAAGCGCCGGCTGCCATGATGACCTGGCTGTCATATCCCGGCATATCCCATGGCTCAGGAGTAACAAAGCTGTCTACAGGAGCAGCTGCCTGGATGCCTTTGCAGAAAGAAATAACACCCTGGGCAGTACCGAAAGTAATGGCCTGAATGATGTCGTGGCGGGATTCACTTCCGTTTGGGACAACACCACAGCCTAATCTTTCATATACATTAGCTGCAAAAATGGCTCCTTTTAATGCACCTGCAACAACCGTTGGGGATAAGAAAAATCCCTGGTATAACTGCTGGTTTAAGCCAAGGCTTGCGCCGACTTCTTTTCCAAGTCCTGGAGCGCTTAAACGGTAAGAGGCTCTGTCTACACATTCTTTCTTACCTGCAATATAACCGCCGATAGGTGCAAGACCACCGCCTGGGTTTTTGATCAGAGAACCAACGATCATATCTGCCCCTACATCAGTAGGTTCAATGGTTTCTACAAATTCACCATAGCAGTTATCTACCATGCAGATAACCTCTGGTTTGATCTTCTTTACAAAAGCGATCAGCTCACCGATCTGTTTTACAGAAAAGGTAGGACGTGGATCATAGCCTTTGGAACGCTGGATGGTCACCAATTTGGTTTTTTCGTTAATAGCCTTTGCAATGTTCTCATAGTCAAAGGTGCCGTCAGGGAGAAGGTCTACCTGACGGTAGCTGACACCATATTCCTTTAAAGAGCCTACAGAATCACGGATTCCGATGACCTCTTCCAATGTGTCATATGGTTTTCCCACAGGAGATAAAAGTTCATCTCCAGGGCGTAAATTTCCGGACAAGGCAATATGCAGTGCATGAGTTCCGGAGATAAGCTGGGGACGTACCAGGGCGCTTTCAGTATGGAAAACACTGGCATATACATCTTCCAATGTATCACGCCCCAGATCATTGTATCCATAACCGGTAGTTGCGGCAAAATGGATATCGCTGACCTTATTGTCCTGCATGCCCTTTAAAACCTTTAGCTGGTTGTATTCAGCAACCTGGTCGATCCCTTCAAAACGTTCTTTCAGGCTTTCTTCTATATCTGCGGCATAGTCAAGAACCTCTTTGCTGATACCCAGCTGTTCATACATGCCGTCTAAGATCTGCTGTTCCATTGTTTTATAACTCCTCTTAAATAAATAATTGATTTTCGGTTTGCTATTTTAGCACGATTCGTTTTTCTTCGCAATCCTTTAATATATCCTTAAGGATCAGATCCGTATTTCCCTGGTACCTGTCAAGGTCTAACCAGCGTACATCCCGCTCCCTGCGAAACCAGGTCAGCTGCCTTTTGGCAAAATGTCTTGTATCTCGTTTAAGGATATAAACAGCCTCATCAAGGGTACAACTGCCGTCCAGATAGTCTAATATTTCCTTGTAGCCAAGTCCCTGCATGGAAGTCTGGCCTCTGTGACAGCCCATAGCTTTTAATTCCTCTATTTCTTTTACCAGACCGTTTGCTATCATAATATCTACACGTTTGTCAATGCGTTCGTAAAGAGTCTTACGGTCTCTGGTGAGAACATAATATAAGAAATTATAAGGAGATTCCTTCTGATGCATTTCTTCATTATGCTCTGAGATTTTTTCACCTGTCTGTTCGAAATATTCAATAGCGCGGATCACACGCTTTATATTATTGGCATGGATCTGCCTGGCAGCTTCCGGATCTATATGAGATAATTTCTCGTGAAGAACTCCTGGTGCCTTGTCCCCAAGTTCCTTTGCAAGCTGTTCTAATTCTTTACGGATAGGATTTTTCTCATTATTCTCTTTGAAGTCAATATCATACAACAGAGCCTGGATATAAAATCCGGTTCCCCCTGTGATAATAGGAATATTCCCACGAGAATAAATCTCATCCATTGCATGGCGGGCAAGTGTCTGAAAGGTGGCTACATTAAAATCATCCTGGGGATCCAGTACATCAATAAGATAATGAGGAATTCCCTCCATTTCTTCCTCTGTTATCTTTGCGGAACCTATGTCCATATGCCGGTATACCTGCATGGAATCTGCACTTACTATCTCTCCGCCTACTGCTTTTGCAAGCTGGATGGAAAGAGCTGTTTTGCCTACAGCTGTAGGCCCTGTAAGGATAAGAAGGGGCTTTTTCTCTGTATTCATATGCTCTCCTTTATACAATGCGCTTAAATTTCTTTTCCAGTTCATAGCGGCTCATGGAGATAATGGTGGGACGTCCATGAGGGCAGGCGTAAGGATTGTCTAACTTCAATAACTGGTCGATCAGTTCATTTGCTTCCATAGCCGATAATTGATTACCGCCTTTCACAGCCGCCTTACATGACATGGATGCGATCTTTTCATAAATACTGTTTGGGCTGTGTGCAGCCATCTCATCAGACAACCCATCGATCATTTCTAAAAGCAGATCCTTTTTTGCAACGGAAAACAGATTGGCTGGTACTGCCCGGACAGCAAACTCCCGGCCGCCAAAAGGTTCGATCTCAAAGCCGATGTGGGTAAAGTATTCCATATATTTATTTAACAGAAGCTCTTCATTTGGATTTAAAGTTAAAATGATAGGCGGTTCCACCATCTGAGAATTGTAATCGCGGTCTTTTAAGCTTTTTACCGTCTTTTCATAAAGAACCTTTTCATGGGCTGCATGCTGGTCAATAATATATAAGTGGTCATTATATTCAATCAGCCAGTAAGTGTCAAAGAGCTGTCCGATCAACTTATGTTTCAGGCGGGAAGATGGATCCAGCAGCTTTTCCCCAAAGAGATCTAATTGTTTGGGAGCCGTAGCTGCAGGCATATCAGGAATGGGTTTATCCATAATATTCTTTGATGCAAAATCCAGCTGTGTATTTCTGTTAACAGAAGTCTGCGCGCTATTACCTGAACTTGTATTGCTTTGAGATATTTTCTCATTAATTGTATTGTTGTCCTGCTTTCTAAAAGCTTTCAGGTTCTCTTCTTCCGCTTTTTTTCTTTCCTTCAGCCATTCCGGCATCATATCCGAAATATCCGGTTCTTTTACAAAAGAAGGTTTCGGCGGCGCGATCTGGCGATAACTTCCTTCAGCAGAAACAGCCGCGGATTTTTCCGCTGCAGGAAACTTCTGCTGTTCCAGTACATCTTTTCGTTTTGTCTCAAAAGGCTCCGGTCTTGGAGCTTTTTTCACCTCAAAACGCCTTGTATCCTGCTCACCTTTTTCGTTTAAGTTTACATCCGGGATCAGTTCTTTGTGTGCCAGGGCATTTGATACTGCGTTTACTGTCTGCTCATATATAAATTCACCATCACTGAAGCGCAGCTCCATTTTGGTTGGATGGACATTTACATCCAGTGTCTGCGGATCGATCTGGAAATGCAGCATGGTAAAGGGATACTTATGCTGCATCATGAAAGGCTTGTAAGCCTCTTCTATGGCTTTAGAAAGGATATTGCTGCGTACAAACCGGCCATTGACAAAATAGTTCTCATAATTGCGGTTAGAACGTGCTATCACCGGTTTTCCAATATAGCCGGTAATGGTGATCCCAGGTCCTTGTGCATGGACTTCTAACAGATTGGCAGTGATCTCCCGGCCAAATACTGTGTAGATCAGATCCTTCAGATTATTATTACCGGAAGTATAGAGCTTGTTCTGGTTATTCTGGATAAAACGGATGGAAATATCCGGGTGGGATAATGCGATCTTTTCCACTACAGAAGCCACATGAGTCCCTTCTGTAACAGGGGTTTTTAAAAACTTCTTTCTGGCCGGAGTATTAAAAAACAAGTTTCTTGCGATGATCGTGGTCCCTTCAGGAGCACCAATCTCCTCTAAGCTTTTTTCTCTCCCGCCTTCGATCTGGTAACGGATACCAGTAAGAGTCTGGGCTGTTTTTGAGATCAGCTCTACCTGTGAAACTGCAGCAATACTGGCTAAAGCTTCTCCGCGAAAGCCAAGGGAACCGATGGTCATCAAGTCATCTACTGTATGTATTTTGCTGGTGGCATGTCTTAAAAAGGCTGTGGCAACCTGATCTTTGGGGATACCGCAACCATTATCAGTGATGCGGATCAGACTGCAGCCACCATCACGTATTTCTACGGTAACAGCTGTGGCCTGGGCATCAATGGCATTTTCCAGAAGCTCTTTTACAACAGAAGCAGGCCGTTCGATCACTTCTCCGGCTGCGATCTTATTAATGGTGGTCTCGTCTAAAACAGTGATGGTGGGCATAGCATCAAGTCCTTTCTTACAGATCCATTAAACCATCCAGGATATGAACTGTCATTTCACCATTTTCCATATCCACATTCAGGATACAGTCTTTAATAGCAGGCAGGAGGAGCTCCTTTCCATTTGGAAGAGCTACTACATATACATCATTTGCCCCTGTTTCCAGTACATCTTTGATAGTGCCTACTTCATTTCCTTCATCATCATTTACCTGCAGACCAATCAGATCTGTGATAAAGTATTCATCTGGTTTTAAGGCAACGGCCTGTTCTCTGGTAATAAGAAGGTCTTTCTGGCGCCAGGTTTCTACATCATTGATATTATCATAGCCTTTAAACTTTAAGATGACCATATTTTTGAAGAATTTTACCTGTTCGATCTCTAAAGCAGTCTGTCCTTTTCCAGTGTCCAGAATAACCGTTTTCAACTTTTTAAAACGCTTGGCATCGTCCGTGGTAGGAAAAACCTTTACTTCGCCTCTTACACCATGAGTAGATGTCACTACACCTACACGCAGCATGTTTTCCATAAATATAAGATCCTTTCTGTATATAAATATATAACATGTACTCTCGGAGTCTTTCATGCACTTGCCTTTGCGGCCGATTTTTCGCCAGTCGCACCCGAATTTTATCAACGTACGCACCGCGTACGCCTCAAAAATTTGGGCACAACTGACAAAAAATCTTCTCGCAAAATCAAGTACAAAAAGATTCCGAGAGTACATTAACTAAAAAGGGCTGCCGCAAAATAGCTGTATCTATTCTGCGGCAGTCCCTCCTTTTTTACTGAATCTCTACGATTACTTTCTTGTCTTCCTTTGAGGCAGCGGCCTTGACTACGGAACGGATTGCTTTTGCGATCCTGCCTTGTTTGCCAATGACCTTGCCCATATCGGCAGGAGCTACCGTAAGTTCGATCAGTGTGTCGTCACCTTTCAGGGATTCATTGACTACAACCGCATCCGGGTTATCGACTAATGCTTTCGCAATCACTTCGACTAATTCCTTCATCTCTCCACCTCATTTGATTAAAGATTACTGAATACCAGCGATCTTTAACAGCTTTCCTACAGTTTCGGTTGGCTGAGCGCCATTTGCTAACCACTTCTTGGTAGCTTCTTCATCAAACTTGATCACGCTAGGATCCTTGGTGGAATCATAATATCCAACTTCCTCGATGAACTTTCCGTCTCTTGGGGATCTGGAATCAGAAACTACGATTCTATAAAAAGGAGCCTTCTTCTGTCCCATTCTTCTTAATCTCATCTTTACTGCCATTGTTACATACCTCCGTAAAATTAATCTTTTCTATTTGTTTTCGTTTTTATATGTTAGACATACAGGAACACCTGTCTGACTATCTAAGTTTGCCAGAAGCTTAAAATGGAAGCTTCATCTTGCCGCCCATAAGACCGCCTAAACCGCCAAGACCTTTCATGCCTTTGCGCTTGCCGCCGCCCATGAGTCCCGGCATCTGTTTCATCATTTTTTTCATCTGGTCAAACTGCTTTACCAGACGGTTTACTTCGCCAATATCTACGCCAGCGCCTTTTGCAATACGCTGTTTGCGGGATGGATTTATCAGTCCCGGATTAGCCCGTTCCTCTTTTGTCATGGAAAGGATAATAGATTCTACACGGTGCATAGACCGTTCGCCTTCATCCATATCTACACCAGCTAACTGGCTCCCCACACCAGGCATCATGGAAAGGATACTTCCCATACCGCCCATTTTCCTGATCTGCTGCATCTGGTTTAAGAAATCATTGTAATCAAACTCTGCCTTGCGCAGCTTCTGGGATAACTCTTTGGCCTGTTCCTCATCTACCTGGGCTGCTGCTTTCTCAATGAGAGACTGGATATCACCCATTCCAAGGATTCTGGAGGCCATACGGTCTGGATAAAACTGCTCCAGGTCAGAGAGCTTTTCTCCCATACCGATGTATAAAATAGGTTTTCCGGTGACAGAGCGGATAGAAAGGGCTGCACCGCCTCGGGTATCGCCATCCAGCTTTGTAAGGATCACACCATCAATACCGATCTTATCATTAAAGGTTCCGGAAACATTGACTGCATCCTGACCAGTCATGGCATCAACTACCAGTATGGTCTGATATACATTGACTGCTTCCTTGATCTGCTCCAGCTCTTCCATCATGTTTTCATCTACATGAAGACGGCCGGCTGTATCCAGGATCACTACATTAAAATTGTTCTTGGAAGCATGTTCCACAGCGGCTTTGGCAATATCCACCGGGCTGATCTTATCGCCCATGGAGAATACAGGCACATCAACTTTCTCGCCGTTGATCTGCAGCTGTTTAATAGCAGCCGGACGATATACATCGCAGGCAACTAACAGCGGTTTTCTTCCTTTTGCTTTTAACTTGGCAGCAATCTTGGCTGTTGTTGTGGTTTTACCGGCACCCTGAAGACCTGCCATCATAATGACTGTGATCTCATTGCCCGGTTTTAAGGCTATTTCTGTGGTTTCAGAGCCCATCAGCTTTACCAGTTCTTCTGTTACGATCTTAATAACAGTCTGTCCTGGTGTCAGGCTTCCGAATACCTCTTCCCCTACAGCTCTTTCCTGAATGGAGCTGATGAACTGCTTAACTACTTTAAAGCTTACATCTGCTTCCAGAAGTGCCATTTTAACTTCCTTTAAGGCAGCTTTTACATCTGCTTCAGAAAGCCGGCCTTTGCCACGTAGGTTTTTGAAAATATTCTGCAATTTGTCGGATAAGCTTTCAAAAGCCATTCATAACCTCCTAAAGTGTGGCTGTAATCTCTCCGGAAAGTTTCCGGATCTGGTCGATCAGAGCCATATCTCTGGTTTTTGCACAGGTATCAGCAAGATCATCTAATTCCCGGATCATCTCCCGGATTTTCATAAACTTGGCTACCAGCTGCAATTTTGTTTCATATTCTTCCAGTATCTTGTCGCACCGTTTCTTAAGATCGTGAACACTCTGACGGCTGATCCCCTGCTCCTTTGCGATCTCGCTGGGCGAAAGATCATTTAACACCATATCTTCGTAAATACGACGCTGGTGTTCCGTCAGCAGTTCTCCATAGAAATCAAACAACAGACCCTGTTCAACGATTTTTTCCATTTCAACCACCTGTGCTATCATACACGATGTGGAAAGCAATGTCAAGTATTTTTACTTGACGTTTTTAAGATTTTTATAAATTTCAATGACCGCCTTCATATCCTCTCTGTCAAGAGTCAGATTTTCAGTGAGAGGATTGATAACGATGTTGTCACCGCCGGTTGCCCGGATGGCATCTGCCATGGTAAAGACAACACAGCCCCAGTCGTTGCGCTTATAAGCTTTCTCAAATTCCATCCAGTCTGTAAACAGTGGAAGGAAGGACTGCTTCTGCTTATTGGTGATCCGCGGAAGGATCAGGCCCTGTCCCTGTTCTGCACTTAAACTGTTCTGCCCTACATTTAAGTCACCATTGTATTTAACAGGAACCAGTAATTTACTCTTAACCAGTTCATTTAATACAGCATTTTTCTTTGCTGCCAATTTTTCTTCTCTTTCAGGATAAGTTACAGGCCATCTTACTTCACCCATAAGATCTGCCATTTCAAAGCGCAGAGCCGGGTTGAATACAGGAACCGGAAGTTCTGCTCCCTTTTCTTCCGCAATATCTTCTAAGAAGTCAGAGCGTTTCATTAACAACTGGTAGGATCCGTTATTAACAAGAATGTTATCCATTCCCAGATAGTACAGCCATGCAAACAGGCTGATCCGTCCTGGAAGTCCGGTACTCTTCTTTGGAATTTCTTTTAATACTAAAGATTTATGGTACTGGTTCTCATAAAAATGCAGGGCATGTTTTGCCAGGATCTCTTCAGAGTAAACATCAATGGTCCCCTCAATAATATAAGGAAGACCGGTAGCTTTATCTAAAAGCACATACAGGGAAGATGCCATTTTTAACTTTTCAACAATAGCATCGTAGATCAGCTGTCCTTTTTCGTTGTAATCTGGCATTTCTGCCTGTTCATTCATCTGCTGTAAGCGGCACATCATGAAAATGCATTCTTTTACAGACATAGGCACCAGTAAAGCTTCGGAAAGACTTCCTTCTCCTGCAACCAGGATAGAAAGTTCATCTTCCCTCTTCTTTGGCAGAAGGGCTGCCAGGTTTTCATCCCGTTCTCCTGCTTTTTTAACTGCTTCCAGATCAGCTTCATTTGCTTCTGGCACACCGGTAAAATCATCCATGGTAAGACCGGAGAACTTTGCAAAATCAATGATCTTTGGAGCAGGAACAGCTGTAAACGCCGGTTCTTCAGTTTCGCTTACTGTTTCTAACAGTTCATCAGTAACAGGAACTAAAACTGCGCCTTTGGGAACATCTTCTTTTACAGCGCCCCTTAATTTAAAGCCATAATGTGGTCCATAAGTTCCCTTCATATCAGCAGAAGCTATCTTCATTAACTTGGTTCCCTGCTCGATCCCTTCGATGGTGCAGTGGAAAGCCGGCTTTCCTTCTTCGTCTAAACAGATAGCAGCCGTTCCCGGAGTTACTTTTCCACTTGTCATCTTGCCGGTAACAACTACGCTTTTTCCTTCTTTTAATGCATAAACTTCATCTACAGCAAATGAAAATCCATCTGCCTGAGCTTTTTTATTTGAAAATAATCCCATTGTTTCCTCCTAAAATCGGGCATGATATGAAGATTATACACCAGCCCGGTTAAAATGAAAAGCGTTTTATACAAGGAAAGATACTGCAATGGATTCAATACCTTCCGGATTCTTTGCAAACCAGGTTTTAAAATCTGTGCCACTGTTACTTACTGTATGTCCCAATGTACATAAAAAGTCAGGGATCTGTTCTTCTAACATAGTTCCAATTTCTTTTCCCATACGTTCCTGGCCCTGGACATCACTGCCGTTGATATAAAGATTAAATGCTGGTTTAAGCACGTTATCTACAGTTTTGGCACCGCCTCTGAAACCGATCACGCCAATCTGATGGGTACCGCAGGAAGATGGGCAGCCGGAAATATGGATCTTTGGCAGAATTCCGTCAGCAAACTGTTCTTTTCGTTCCATTTCCACTAGTTTCTGTAAAAGTCCCTGGGAATCACGGATGCCCTGCTGGCATACATGGGCTCCAATGCAGGCTACAGATTCTTCAAAAACAGTTTTAGCCCCACCCTTTGTTGCGTGCAGAACAGGTCCTAAATCTTCTTCGCGGCAGTTAATTACATAGAATGATTCATCTGGACAAAGGCGAAGCTGTGCACCTGGAATATCACAGATTACTTTGTACAGGTTTACAAATAAAACAGGATCCGGTGTTCCACCGACCGGATGACAGAGCACGCTATAGAGCCCCGGCTGTTTCTGGGCATATACGCGATTTCTTCCAGGTGCAGTAAATACAGCAGTCGGGCCGTTATTTTCCTGCTCAGTATCGTGGCTGCAGGTGCTTAAGCCTGCAGCAGTGCCACATTCCATTTCATCCTCAGAAAGCTGTAGGGTCAGATCTTTCCCTTGCGCTTTTACTTCTTTTAATTTCTCTAAAAATGCTGCTTTATATTGTTCAGCACCGCCTAAGGTCTGCTGCATATACCGGCTTCTTGCCTTTGCACGGTTTTCATAATTACCATAAGTTAAAAACATCTGATGCATAGCTTCAATGTAGTAAAGAATCTGGTTCTTTTCAACTTTTTCAGCTACTTTTACGCCGAAAGCAGGGTTATTTCCCAGACCACCTGCACTGTAAACATCAAAAGTCCCGTCTTCTCTTGCTGCAAAGCCCAAATCACGGAAGGTTGCGTGGGTCAGGTTTGCAGGTGTATTGGAAAAACCAACTTTTAACTTTCTTGGAAGCTTCGGTCCTTTAATATAAGTCATCAGGTAGTCTGCAGCAGCCAGTGCCCATGGAAGTACATTAAAATATTCTCCGTTTTCAATTCCGGATAAGGGAGAAACTGTTACATTCCTTGGAAAGTCTCCACCACCACCTCTGGTAACGATGCCGCATTTCAAGGCTTCTACTGCAAGAATCTTTACAGTCTCTTCATCCAGGTCGTGAAGCTGTAAAGTCTGGCAGGTGGTTAGATGGACTCTTTTAATGTGGTATGTCTCAATAGCGTCAGCAATGAATTTAAGCTTCTTCAGATCCATAACACCGCCGGACATACGCAGACGGAGCATACTGGCATTTCCGCCTCTTTGGGCATAGCTTCCGAAGCCGCCAGAAATGCCCTTATAGGTTTTTGCATCCATTTCCCCCCTGTAAAACTTTTCTGTTGCTTCGTCAAATTCTTTGTAGTCTTCTTTCCAGTCTTCTGGCTGGATCTTCCACTGTGTCATAAGTGTCTTCTCCTTTTCTTAGCTTTATGCATCTGTAACATTTCTATACATCTAAGCCTCATTATCCACTTCTGCAGCCAGGTCCTTCATTCTGTCCTTTTCAAAGGCCTGAATAGAAATGGATTTTTTACTTGGATTTGCAAATACAAAGGTTTTGTCTACGTTTTCCACATAATTCTGGATCTTGTCATTGGTAGCGCTGATAATGGCCTGGAAGCCAAGTCCTCTTATAAGTTCAATGCAGCTTGCTACTTTTTCCGCATCCATTTTGGAAAATGCCTCATCCAGGATAACTAAACGGATGGATGGCCTCTGCCGTACTGCCGGTGAATGACCAATATGGTAAGCCTGTGCAAAGCTTGCAAGAAGGGCCACGTACAGAGGATTCTGGCCTTCACCACCGGAGTTTTTGCGGATCATACGGCTTAAACCAATACGGATCACCTCATCATCATTTTTGATCAGCTGCTGCATATCAAAGGAAAGATAGGTGCGGTAGTCTGCGTATTTTTCCATGTTTCTTCGGGCTTCTTCTAGCTGGGCTGCTGTAGCGTTTTCCGGCGGGATGAAAATAGAGATCAGCTCGTTTATAAGATCCCCATACCGGTTTTCATGTTCTATGGAAAACAGGTTCAGCTGATTATCCATGCCGCCGCTAAGACTGCCTGGATCAATCTCTAAGGATTCATCCATGAACATGTCATAAAATCTTCCGTCTGTCCCTTTACACTTGCTGATGACGAACTGATACTTGTCTTTACCAAAGTCCAGGCGGCTGATGATACGGTTTAGTTCATCCTTGCGCAGCATGGCATCTTTAATAGCACTTCGTACCTTATACATAAAGTCATCCTTAAAATGCTCTACCGCTGCTTTTGCCTGTTTTCCGGCCTGCTCTCTGTAAATTTCCAGGTCATCGCAGGCAAGACGGTCTAATATCTTATCATAAGCGGCATTGTCACTGCTGCTTACAGGCACATTTCTTCCTGGGTAAAGGCGGATGTATTCGCTGCGCAGTCCCATTAAATGCTCTTTGGCCTGAGTGCTTTTTTGCTCTAAGATCTGACATTTGGACTGGTAAGCCTCTTTTTCCTGGTCAAAACGTGGATGATCCTTGTCCGCCAGATAAGCATTTAATTCCCGCTCATGTTCCTCGTTTTCAGGAACATCTCTTCCTTGTCCTGCTGCTTCTGTTTCCAGCTTTATAATGGTCTGGGAAAAACGCTCCAGTTCATTTTTCTTATTTAGTGTTTGTTCCTGAATGGCATCCCGCTCCCGCTTTTTACCGTCTGTCAGCTCTAAAACAGCTTTTCTGTCAGCTTCTAACTGTTTTACATCCTTTTGGCGCAGCGTTTCCATGCGTTCTGAAAGTTTTTCCTTTTCTTTTAACTTTTCCTGTCTGGCATCCATATCAGAAAGCCACTGGAAATATTCATCAGTTTCCTCTTTTAAAGTCTCAAGGGATAAAATACGTTTGCAGTCGGCTAAGGTTTCCTCTAACGGAGCCCGTTTTTTTGCAGTTTCTTCCAGCTCCTTATCCAGAAGCTTTACTCTCTTTCGCATACTGTCCTTACCAATATAGGCAAGACGGGTGTAATTTTCCGGATTGATATACTGGAGCCGGAAAGTATGGTAAAGAAGACAGTCCGGGGTAATGCCAATGGCATTTTTCTGCAGTTCCTCTATGGAAGTACATTTTATCACCTTTCCAAGAAGCAGGCTGATATATGGTTTTAAATAAGCTTCACGGACAGAAACTTCCTCTGCCAGAGAGTCCTTTAGCGCCTCATTGCTGTATTCAGAAGCCCTTTCTGTATCCAGGACCGCTGTATTCCAGAACTTTTTCTTATCCAGTTCCCTGTAAATGCCTAAGGCTATTTTAGCATATTTTGGGGCCACTACCAGATTTAATTTATTTCCGCCCAGGTAGCCTTCCACTGCATTGCGCCACTGATCGTCCCGGATGTCCAACAGGTCTGCCAGGATATACACATCCACGCTTTTTCCAGTTTCTTCCAGTAAGCGGCGCTGTAAAAAGCCTCTGGCTTCCTCCAGATAACCAGGATAGGCTTTATTTCCTGCTTTTAACTGTTCTAATTCCAGTTTTTTAAGCTTCTCTGCCTTTTTCAGTTCATTGATCTGGCTGACTGTTTCCTGGCGCAGCTTTTCTGTATCCGCTTCCATAGAGGAAAGTGATGCTTTTAAACGTCTTAACGCAGCCTTATCAATGCTCCTGTTTTCAAATTCCTCAATATCCCATAAGGTCTGGTTGGAAACAATCTCTTCTTCTTCCCATTTCTTTAAAGCATTTAAGGTCTTCTGCCATTTGGCTTCGCTGTGGCCTAACTGCTCGCAGAGAGCATTTAAAGAAGAAAGCTGCTCCTTTAATTCTTCATATCCGGTAGATGCGATCCTCTTTAAAAGTTCGTCACTGTCCTTTGTAAGATCAGCAATCTGCCGTTCTACTAATCTTTTTGCCTCTCCCAGACGATCCAGATCTTCTTTGCCCTGATCTATCTTATCAGAAAACATACGGATCTTTGCCCGGGTATCTAAAAGGTCTAATTTCTTCACAAACCAGCTGTATTTTTCCTGCTTTTCTCTTAACAGATCATATTCGTTAAAAGCTTCTTTCATGGCCTTTAACTGGCGGATCTCTTCACAGGTGTCCTCGATCTTTTTCTGCATCCGTCCATACTGCATGACGCTTTCCTGCATGTCCTCAATATGGATATTCTGCTCGGTGCAGATATATTCCTTTACAAAGTCCTCTAAGCGGATGTTCATCCTGAATGGGATAGCCCGTTTAAACAGCAGAGGAAATTTCTCGCTGTCAAGACCGCCTAAATAGCTGTCATAAAGGATCCGGCGGAACCGTTCATTGTGGGAAGTGGAAAAATAATCTTCTTTGCTGTAGTTCTCTCTTAAATACTGCTCCACCTCGCTGATAGACATAGGTCTTGAAGCTGTGCGGTATTCATTTTCCCATAAAGATCCCTTGTGCCAGAAGAAACGTCTTGAAACTTCGTTAGAAGCGGTATTTACATCAAATACAATGCCGATGCACTGAAAATTTTCTGTACCTGTCAGCTGCATCTCCAGAACAATAGTAGAACTGAAGTTCTGGTTCCTCAAATAAGAAAATTCGTTGTTTTCACCAATATTTACCATACCACGCAGGTATTCGATCAGGCTTCGGTCTGAGTCATCAGCTGCGGCTTTGTTAAAGAATCCCCGGCCGTCTGTATTGGCATACAGTACCAGCTGCATAGCGTCGATCACAGTGGATTTTCCGCTTCCGGAATGGCCGGTAAAAAAGTTGATTTCCCTGTTTAAAGAAAGGACTTTCCTGGAAATATAGTGCCAGTTGTTTAAGGCGATCCTTGTAAATGCCAGAAAAGGAGTATTATTCATCACTTCCATCATCCATTCCTCCTTCACTGTCATCACCAAAATCTTCTAATAAGGCCCGCGCATCATCTCCTAACAGTACTACATTGATGCAGGGATAGATGATAAAAGGGCTTTTGCTGTTTAAGTCATCTAAAAGCTCTAAAGGCTCGATGATCTGGTATTTTCTAAGTAATGCCAGTGTCCTTCGGATATCCGTAGGCGCAGGCTGGCGTTTAAATAAGCGGTAATTTCCCAGCTTTTCCTGTATTTCCCCTAAAGTGGTATATACATTTACACTGGTAGAAACATTTTCCATCTGTTCGTCATAGATCAGCTTTAACGCTAACAGATAAAGGGTAGCCAGTTTTGAAAGCTTTTCTCCCAACAGGTCTTCTCCCTGGACATAGAAAATGCCCATGTGGCTGTTCTCCATCAGTTCAATGCCGGATACTGCCAGATAATGGCGGATAAATGGAAAATGCCTGGTAATGATACGGTAAGAGGAAGTATACTGCAGACGCTCTGTTTTCTTATCGTATTTCCGTTCCAGGACAAAGGTCTGACGAAGGAGCAGTCGGATCGAGTCTGTGATCTCCTTTTGCTGTTCTTCAGTCATGTTGTCATAATAGGGAATGCTCCAGTCTGTTTCTGGTCCATTATTCAGATCATCTATAATATCATTCATGGGTGTTCCTCCTTACAAACTGAAGCTTTGGATAGGTATAAGGGCCGTTTTTTACAGGATCTTCCTCTTCTTCCATTGCCAGATAACGGCTTTTGGTACGTGTGGAATAATCATAAGCCAGTATCAGTTTTTCAAAATCTTCATCGCTGCCTACAGTGGTCTCGTCTACTTCCATGGAGCCTTCTTTCATGTGGCCCTGGATAAAGTCCTCGATCTCCTTGCGGCTGTAGCGGTTCTTTACTTTATTATAATTTAATATCTCTTCTTCAGAAAGCTCTGGCAGTGCCTTTTCATCTGGCAGCTGCTTTGCAAAATCCGTTCTTGGACGGCGGCGTTTGTAAAGAGCTTCTTCTGATAACAGACTGGTCTGGGAAAGGTTCATCCGGTTTCCTACTGCCTGTATCATGGCCTCGTCTCCACGGTTTGCGCTGAGCTTATTTAAAAGCTGGATCACAAGGCCTTTCATGTCATCTTCCTGATTTAGAAGATATCCAAGCCTTGTAACCGTTGCCTTTACATAGCGGGAATGTTCCCTGTCAATATTGGTAATGCGGTGTTCAATATCGTCAAAGCCACGCTCTAACTGATCCAGCTTTTCAAAGATCACCTCTGAGGGCGTAGTCTCGCCTGCTCGGGCAAGCCAGTTTCCATCTTCCCTCATGGAGCGGATGCAGGCTTTTATGTCCGTCTTATAAAGATAAAAGTTGTCCGATGTCTTTAAAATATGATACTTTTTATTGACGATCTCCTGGACATAACCTTCTAAATGGTCTTTTAACAGCTGGGCATAGTCTTTCTGTGCCAGCAGGTTTCCAAAAAAGGTGTCCATGTTGTGAAGCAGATCCTGAAGAGATTTGTTTAATTTCCTCGTATTTACAATGGCAGTATCTAAAAGTCCAATACCAGCGCGGCTGTCGTTTTTTAAAGAGAATAAAATGGCATATACGTTTTGAATGTAAATATTGGTTTCATCTGCCTGCTCACTGGAAAGGCGGGAAAATGCCTCTATCATCACCGCTGCATAGTCCGGTATGACAATGTTCACGGTCATGGCAGAATAATCGTCTACTTTCCGCAGCCAGCCGGTCTTTAACAGCCAGTTTAAAACACGGGTAGCAGGCGGTTCTAACTGATCTTCTTCCTCTTCCAGCTCGTCCTGCCAGATCACGCACCGTTTTTGGGCAAAATAGCTGCTTAAAAGCTGGATGCACATTTCACGGCTTAAAAAGTAATTGCTGTATTCATATTCTTCATTTATCTTTAAAAGAGCTTCTATATAGGTGGAACGGTTCACAGAGCGGAATAAGCTCCAGAAGCGTTCCGGTATTTCCTGCATCAAATTTGTTCTCAATCTGTTTTACTTCCCTTCCAGCTGGCCCTTAAGGTAAAGGAGCGCGTTGGTGATAATGCAGCCGTGGTCTACGGCGATACCATTTGATTCTAATAAATGATAGGATTCTTCCTTGATCAGCGGATGACCAGAGTGTGTGATCTCTACTTTTGCAGAAACAGCAATGTCCTGTTCCTTATTGGTCAGTGACAGTTCCCAGATCTCAGAAGAAGAATGATCTTCTTTTTCTTCTGTACTTAAAAGCTTTAGATCAATATCCAGCCACTGGGCATCTTTTGCATCGTCTGCAGCCTGTACCTTTAAATCTCCTTCTACTAAAGCAAGATAAGAGGTGGTGATGATACGCCATCTTGGATCGCGCTGCCACTCACCCCAGGTACGCATCTGGCGTAAAGGCAGTCCTTTTACACAGGTCTCTTCTTCCAGTTCTCTGGCAGCCCCTTCGCTGATGTCTTCTTTCAGTTCTACGAAACCACCCGGTGTTGCCCAGAAACCGATGCTTGGATGATTGCTGCGCTTTACCATAAGGACTTTTAACGGCTGTCCCCAGTGAGTCAGTTTTTCTTCACACCTGACTACTACGATATCTGCTGTATTGCACAGGCTTTCATATTTGGCCGGATTATAATGCTCCAGAAATTCCTCTAATGACTGTCCTGCCCTGTTCTTTTCACCTGTTCCGTAAAATCCCTTTAAATCACTTAAAAATGCCATAATAAAAATGCCTCCTTCGTTTTTGATGTACTCTTTTACTGAGTTTTTTCCTGGGTAAGCCTCTTTATAATGCCCGGGATATCAAAAGATCCAGCTTCCATATCCGGCGTTATCCCTGCTTCTTTTAATGCGTCACTGGTCACCGGCCCGATGGCTAATACAGCTGTGGTTTCCGGGATTGTAAATTTCTTTAAAAAGCTTTTTACACCAGATGCACTGCCAAAGACCAGATGGGTGCATTGTGAAAGAAGCATATCATCTGCAAGAGGTTTCCCTTTTACATGATACAACGCCAGATCTTTATAAAAAATAGCTTGTTTTTCTAATTCTTTGCTCAATTTTATACTGCCGTTTCTAGAACGAGCCAGGAGGACGCGGTCAGAAGGAGTTAAAACTTTTATAAGCTCTTTTGCCAGGCTTTCACTGCAATATTTTTCCGGCATCAGATCCGCATAAAAACCATGGGCCTGTAAAGCCTGTCTGGTTGCTTTTCCGATCACTGCGAAACGCAGTTTTCCTAAAAGACGCAGATCCCCCTGTTCTTTGTTTAAAAATGTATCAAAAAAAAGTTCTACTCCGTTTACACTGGTAAAAACCAGCCAGGTAAAGCCGGGTTTTTCTTTTAAAAGGCAGGTAAGCGAGGTTTCCTTTAAGGTTTTCTCTGCAATGACCTCCATTTCCATAACAGGGATGGTTTTTGCTCCCTGGGCTTTTAAGGCAGTTTCCAACCGGTTAGTAAAGGAGGCAGTACCGGTTATTCCAATTGTAAGTCCTGTTAAGGGTTTCGTATCTGTTTTTATTGCCTGATCCTGTGTTTTATCTGGTAAAAGATCAAAAGCAGCTGTTTCCCCTACTACAATGATGGCTGGTGTTTTGATCTCTGCTTTTACCGTCTGTTCATAAATGGTTTTAAGTGTGCCCCTTATTACCCGCTGGCTGTTAAGGGAACCGTCTTCGATCACTGCTGTCGGTGTATTTGCTGGTTTTCCGCCTTTTATCAGGCCTGCTGAAATGGTATTCAGGTTGTTCAGTCCCATAAGAAATACCAGGGTTCCTTCACAGGCTCCGTAGGAAGCCAGTTCTTTTTCTGACTGGGCGCCTTTTAAGGTGTGACCGGTGATCACATGAAAGCTGCGGCTTACATTTCTGTGAGTTACAGGAATCCCCGCCAGTTCCGGCACTGCAACACAGGAAGTGATACCGGGAACTACCTCCCAGCTGATCCCATGTTCCCTTAATGCCAGGATTTCTTCTGAACCGCGGCCAAATACAAAGGAATCACCGCCTTTTAAACGGACTACTTTTAAGCCTTCTGAGGCCAGCTTAATAAGCAGCTCATTGATCTGCTCCTGTTTCATGAAATGATGACCGGCCTGCTTGCCTACATACAGAATACGGCAGTGGGATGGAACCCAGGAAAGAAAGGCAGTAGATGCCAGATGATCATAAACCACTGCATCGCAGTCTTCCAGGATCTGTTTGCCTTTTAATGTGATCAGCCGGGGATCTCCGGGACCTGCGCCAACGAGATAAACAAAGCCTTTTTTCATTCTCGTCCCAATCCTTTCCTGATTTCTTTTATCATACGCCAAAGCTCATTTTTCTCACAAGAGCCTGTGATGCAGATATGTTTTACTCCATCACCAGATGGGCCGGAAACAGCCCCTGCAGCCTGAAGAATGAGTTTATTTTCTTCTATCCGGGCGTATACGCCAATAGGTTCGTGGCAGCCTGCATTTAAGGAGGCCAGTACCCCACGCTCTGCATTCAGACAGATATGGGCATTAGGGACATCTATTTTTTCACAAAGTCTGGCAGCAGGACTTCCCTCTTTAACTTCTACAGCTAGGATCCCCTGGCCACCGGCGGGAATAAAATGCTCAGGATCTAAGGGATAAAAACACAGGTCATCACTTTCTGTTATCCCCAGTCTTGCAAGTCCCGCCTGTGCTAGGATAATACCGTCATAAAGACCATCTTTCAATTTCTTTAATCGGGTATGCACATTTCCACGCAAAGTTTCAAAAGTCAGTTCCGGAGCCGGGCCAGACCCGTTTACTTTCCATAAATACTCCCAATATTCCTTGAAGAAACATTGTCTTCTTGGACTGGAAGTTCCTACAACAAAAGAATTTCCCTTTAAATGATCCAGTTTTGTGTCTTTTCTGGTCAGTAATACATCTCCCGGATATTCCCGTGTGGATACCGCAGCAATGCAAAGACCATTATCCAGCTTTGCAGGCATGTCCTTGGCACTGTGGACTGCCAGGTCGATCTGTCCACTTAAAAGGGCTTCTTCTAATTCTGATACGAAAACACCCTTTCCGCCAAAGGACTGCAAGGGGCTTGTAAGGTTTTTATCTCCCAGTGTGTCGGAAGTAATGATCTTAGTTTTCAGATCCGGGTATGCCTCTTTTAAAAGACGTTCTATGATATAGGTCTGTTTCAGTGCGAGTTCACTTTTTCGGCTTCCGATCCGTAATGTATAGTCTGTCATATTGTTCCTCGTTAAAATTTATTTTGTTGCTTTCAAAAAAATCTGGTTTTTATCATTCCTGGTTTCTATATTTCAGGATAATCTGCCGGATCTGATCTTCCTTTAAAGTTTTCTCCTGATCCAGTGCCAGTTCTGCCAGTTCTGTAAAAACAGCGGCTCTCTTTGTGGAAAGATCCGGAAAAAGGGAAAAAATCTCTTTTCTCAGGTTTCCCAGCTGTTCTGCAATACCTTCTGTCTGCTCCGGCAGCACCTGTTTCATACGGTCTTTTAAAAGTCTGGTAAGAACGGGGCTTGCGCCTCCACTGGAAATAGCAACAGTTACCGGTCCTTTTTTTATCATAGACGGGAAGATGAAACTGCATCTGTCCTTTACATCTACTACATTGACAGGTATTTTGTTTTCACGGCAGTAAGCAGAGATCTGGTTGTTTAAAGCTTCGTCTGATAAAGCAGCGATTACAAAGTCGGCCTCCTTTATATCCTCTATGGAAAAAAGCCGTCTGTTAAGCTGCAGACGGCCCTGAGTGCGGAAAGTATCCTTGCATAAGGCTTCCAGCTCAGCGTTAAAATCCAGTGCAATAACTCTGATACACACACCAAAAGGAAGCAGGTCACATACCTTGCGGTATGCAACCTTTCCTCCTCCTGCAATGACACACAGTTTTCCTTCAATATCCATATAGAAGGGAAAATATCCCATTACTTGTCCTCCTTGGGATCGTTATCTTCTTCAAAAGAGTCATTCTGGATCTCATCCATTTCCTCAGACGTTTTATCTGGCTCGTCCTCTTCATCCAGATAAGGTTCAATGACATCATTTTCAGCTTCTTCTATTTCTTCCTCATCCGGTTCCGGCAGAGGACGTTCTTTTAAAGCATTTTTACGCTCATTTACAAGGCGTTCAAATTCTTCTTCACTGCATCCCATATCAGCCAGTCTCTTGCGGCGCTTCTCGCGAAGGATGCGCATGCGCTCTTCTTCTTTCTTTCTCTGGATCATGATCCAGGAAATGAGCAATACCACCAGAAGAACTGCTGCAACTATTCCAACTGTGATCCAGGCACCCTTTGTCAGTTTCAAAGGTTTTTTATCTTTCTTTGCATCTTTCACGTCAGATGGCGTACCGTTTTTATTATCATCTGTAGTATTTGTTTCGGCAGGATCAGTATTTTCTGTACTTTCGCTGCTTTCATCAGAAGCAGCGGCTGAAACTGCATTTGTGCTGTAGAGCCAGGCAACACCGATCTGGCGGTCATTGTATGTATAGATAAGACGTCCTACAGCTCCCTCAGGATGGCTTGCAGGTATCTCTGTCTGAAGATACTGGTCTGCATCGGAAAACTGGGCATCATTTGGCAGAGTGATCACTGCTTTCTCATCTAAATACAGGTCAGATGGCTTATAGGCCGTATCACCAATGGTCACAGGATCATCTCCTGTTACATAGGCAGTTTCATTTTCTGCTACAGAAACATTTTTAAAACGGGCAAAACCGAAATCCAGGATGGTTTTTGTATCTGAATAATGGGTTCTCTGGGTACTCTTTAAAGTAACAGCTACCTGGCGGCGGTCATCCTGTTTGGCATAAGTAACTAAGGTCTGTCCGGCAAGGGAGGTATAACCTGTCTTTCCCGCAACAGCACTTGGATAGTAATTTTCATCCTCAGAATTATCTGTTACTACCAGTTTATGCTCCATAGAATAGGTCCTGCCGTTTGGATTGTTGATGGTAGGCGGCAGTGTGGCACTAGTAGATGAACAGATCTCTAATAAAGCAGGATTATTAAAAACAGCTGACCCGATCTGGGCCATGTCGTAAGCAGAAGTAAGCTGCTCAGGATCATTTAAACCAGATGGATTTACGAAATGGCTTTCGCGGCATCCTAAAGAAGCCGCAGTTTCATTCATCATGCCGGCAAAAGCTTCTCTGCTGCCTGCCACATGCTCTGCCAGTGCATTGGCAGCCTGGTTAGAGGACTGAAGGAGCATAACATACAGGCAGTCTTTTACAGAAAGGACATCCCCCTCTTCTAACTGCAGCTTATTTCCACTTCCATCCTCTACATTATAAACAGCATCATGGGAGAATGTTACCTGGTCATCCATGGAGGCATTTTCCACTACTACCAGAGCTGTAAGCAGCTTTGTAATGCTGGCGGGGTATTTCTGCACATGGATATTCTGGGCAAATAAAACGGCTCCGGAGTCCATATCCATAACAATCCCGGCTTCTGACTGGCAGCCTGTATCAAGAGGCCAGTCCGGCTTTGCAAAAGCACATAAGGATATAGTAAAGAGGCTGACAGCGCAGGTAAGCACCAGTAAGCCCATTCGTTTCAGCTGTTTTAACATCATTTTCTTCCTCCATCCTGTTTTTCAAGGTGTGTTTTCAAAAACTCCAAAGCCCCTAATATCACAGCACCCAGGATAAAGAACCCAATATGGAAGGTGGAAATGTTCATAGGAGGCTGCGGTACATCTAAAGTTGTAGGCCCCTGGATAATGGCATATAAAGAACCGATCATCAGTCCTAAAATCATATAAATAGTCTGGGAACGGTAATTAGCCAGACAGTTCTTAATGATCCTGATAATGGCAATGATGCCTGTAAGCACTCCCAGACCAAAGATCACAAGAACCGGAAAATAGGAAAAGTTTAAATGCATAAATTCATGGATCGCATTGATTACCGGTACGTAAAGGCCAAAGATCAAAAGCAGGGTAGAACCGGAAATTCCCGGAAGCACCATGGCGGTAATGGCAACCATGGCTGCAAAAAACAGGTAAAGCCCAAGGCCTACAGTCAGATGCTCAAAATTTACAGAGATCCCGTCTCTATTTGAAGTATTAAAATAAGAAATACAAAATACCAGAACTGTGCCGGCCAGAGTAAAAATAAGGCAGCCGGCTTTTCCATGTATACTGTCCCACTCTTCTTTTACTACCAGGGGAATGGCAAACAAAGTAAGACCCAGGAATACAGAACTGATCTCATAGATGTGTGCCTGAAACAGAGAAGAAAGGACCATAACAGAAGCACCAAAGCCGATGACCCATCCAATTCCCAGTTTAATAAGAAAAATAAGGGCTGCTTTGCGCTTTGTATTGTCCTTTCCGATCATATCGTTTAAAGAATTAATAAATTCATCATAAAAACCAAGTAAAAAAGCAATGGTTCCGCCTGAAACACCTGGAACACTGTCAGCCAGTGCCATGCAGAAACCCCGTACTGCATTTAATAGCATAAAAACTCCTCCTGAAACATGCTGGTTAAAAAGCTTTCTGCTTTCGCCTTAAGAAAAGCTTTCTGTGAACCATTATACATGAAACAGGAGGAAATTCAAGTGAAATGTACTTTATAAGGGGGTTTCAATCACACTGAAGAGCATCATATCCCTCTTCTCCGGTACGCACCTTTACCACATTTTCTACATCATAGACAAAGATCTTTCCGTCGCCGATGTGACCGGTATAAAGTACTTTTTTTGCAAGAGAGATCACATCTTCTACAGGTACTTTACTTACTACAACCTCTAATTTGATCTTTGGAAGAAGGGCAGCTTCTTCTACTTTAATACCTCTGTAATAATTGGTATGTCCTTTCTGGGTTCCACAGCCCATGACCTGTGTTATAGTCATACCGGTTACTCCAAGCTCTGTCAGGGCTTCTTTTAAAGCTACAAAACGGCTCTGGTTAAAGATCATGACCACTTTAGTAAGCTTGGCACCGGCTGTATTTGTGGAAGCAGCAGCTGCAGAACCAGAGGATAAATACGCCTAAAGCGCCAAGAGTTAAGCTATGTCCAAGGATTGCTTTTGGCTTTCCGTTTTTATCGTATTTTCCGATCCTCGGTCCCAGGATCTTTGCACCAATAAAAGCTGCAACACCACCACACATATGAACAGCGGTAGAACCTGCAAAATCATGGAAGCCTAACTGGGCCAGCCAGCCACCTCCCCAGATCCAGTGACCGGAGATAGGATAAACAACTGCACTGATCACTGCACTGTAAATACAGTAAGAAATGAATTTTGCACGCTCTGCCATAGCACCGGAAACAATGGTTGCTGCTGTGGCACAGAATACAGTCTGGAAGATCAGATATGCAGGAAGGATGGCACTGTAGTCACCTCTTACAAAAGGATCGAAGCCACCGATCAGGGCACCGCTGCCTGCAAACATGATACCAAAACCGGTGATCCAGTAAAGGGGGGTTCCAATGGCAAAGTCCATAAGGTTCTTCATAATGATGTTGCCTGCATTTTTCGCCCTTGTAAATCCAGTCTCAACCATGGCAAAACCAGCCTGCATGAAAAATACCAGAGCTGCGCCTACAAGGACCCATATTGTGTTAACTGCTGAAAATTCCATAATATTGCCTCCTCATACATACATGTTCTTCCGGAATCTTTCTGTGTCTGATCTTGTGGGACTCCGATAGAACATATTAATGCAAAAAGGTGCATTGCCCGCCGGTACCTGGCTTTGGCAATGCACCTCTTTGTGCAAAACTGTTCTTACGTAAAAACTAATTTTAATGCGCAAAAAGCACCGGGGATTAAGCACCGGCGCTTTCTATGTGGCTCATTATATGGGCAAAAAAATAGAATGTCAACAGAAAATTGAAATTTTGTTAATAAAGCAGAAATTTTCAAAAAACTTTTCCTGGACTTTGGCATTTTTACAGACGGCTGACCTTTTTCCATCGTGGAAGCTCTGACTCATACCGTTCATTGATCCAGTCTACTCCCTTTGCAATGCCATCTGCATCAAAAGAACATTCTAAAAATTCTTTTTCTTCCTCTGGTGTGCAGTCAAAACTATAAGGCTCCGGCCATACGCTGACCCGGAGAATGGGGGCGTCCGCTCCTTCTTTTTCAAATTTTTCCATGCGAAAACGCATGCCTTTGCAGCTGCCTGTGTATTTTTCTTTTTTTAAGAAATTCACAGGCATAAAATCCTTTAACTGAAGCATAAAATAATCTCCTACAGGTGTGATTTAGCCCCATTATTCGTGATAACTTAATTCCATTAAATTGGTCACGATATTTGTGCAGTCCTCATCGGAAATATCAGATGCAGTATACAAAGTATAACCTGTGCTGCCCCAGGACCAGGATGCCAGTCTTCCGCCGCTTTCTGTGGTTTTTACCTGGGCTTCACCTGCTGCATCCCCGGATTTCCAGCTTACAACCAGAATATCATCTTTGAAGCGCTCAAAAATACCGGCAAAATCTTCAGCAGTGTTGGAAGCACGATAACAATAAGAAACTCCATTTTCACTAAAAGAAATCTCAGCCACCTCGCCGTTTATAATAAAAAACTGCTTATTTTCCCCGTCTGCCGGAGCGACCATATGGACACCCATAGCTTCAAAATCCTGCTCATTCCCCACCTCTTCCATTGGATTCGGGATAGATGCTGTTTCGGCTTCTGTTGGGGCGACTGTGGTTTCCTGGGCTGAGGTCTCTTTCACTTTGGAAGAAGAACAACCGGAAAGCTGGGTAAGAACAAGACCTGCTGTAAGGCTTACAAAAATTATATAATTTCGTTTTTTCACGTTTATCATCTCCTGTTTTCTATTCAACCGGACTGCTAAGAATCAGTTATTTATTAGACCTGCGGTTGATAAATTCTGTTTTTGTTTTGGAATATACGAATTTCTGGCTGGCATACAGTCCATAATAGCCGGATAAAGCAAAAGAAACAGCAATGGCAATAGAATAATATTCCATTCCCTCATACCCAAACAGCTCCAGTGCGATCACTAAAGAAGTGATCGGGCAGTTGGTCACACCTGCAAACATGGCAGTCATAGCGCAGGCTGCACATAGAGAGGGGGCAAAACCGGTGATCTCACCAAAAGCACAGCCGAGCGTAGCGCCTACACACAAAGTAGGCACGATCTCACCGCCCTTAAAGCCGGCACCAAGGGCAATGGCAGTAAAAAGCATTTTTAAGATAAAAGCCTCATATCTGATCTCACCTTCCATGCTGCGCTCAATGAGAGGCATACTGCTGCCACAGTAATCTCTGGTACCTATAAGCAATGTCAGAAGGATAAAAATGGCACTGGCTGCAAGAATACGCACATAGGGATTGGGAAGGAGTTTTTTGTATGTATGCTCTGCACCGTGAAGCATTAGACAAAATACAATACTTACCACAGCACAGACGGCACTTAATAAAATGATCCATCCTACACTTGAAATATGTACAGGCGGAATAGACAACACAGTAAAATGTTCCCCTGGAAGGCCCATACACCTGGCAATCCCCACTCCTATAAAAGAAGAAAAGATACAGGGGACTAAAGCAGCATAATACAGAACGCCGATACTGATCACTTCCAGTGAGAAAATGGCAGCTGCCACTGGTGTTCCGAATAAGGCAGAAAATACAGCGCTCATGCCGCACATAATTGCGATCTTTTTATCCTTTTCATCCAAATGTATTACATTTCCGATCAGGCTTCCAAGGCTTCCACCAAGCTGAAGGGCTGCCCCCTCACGGCCGGAAGAACCGCCTGCAATGTGGGTCAGTATGGTAGAAATAAAGATCAATGGTCCTGTAGCCGGTGTAACATGCTCATTGGAAGAAATAGACTCAATGACCATATTAGTGCCCCGGTTTCCCTCTTCGTGAAAGGTATGGTAAAGCCATACAATGAGAATACCAGAAACAGGAAGAAAATAAAGCATCCATGGATGGGCCAGACGATAGTTTGTGGCAAAACTGACTCCCATGGAAAACAGGCTTCCAATCAGTCCTCCTATACCTCCGATCAAAAGTGCGATCAGACTCCATTTTGTAAAATAGCGCAGATTAGCAGTTAAAGAAGCCCTTGTTTCATCAGCAGAATGATTCATTTGTACAGATTCCCCTAATACTTCCTTTGTAAACGGACATAAGCGCATCTGACTTCTATTTCGTCCATCAGACACGCTTTTGCTCACAAAATTGCTTACATCTCGTTGTAAGCGCCTTTAAATTTTACAAGTTTTGGACGATATCCCGCATCTGTAAGAGCGGTAACGATCTGGTTCTTGTGGTCGGTACCAAATGCTTCCATGGTGATACGAAGCTCTACAGCAGCGTTTCTGTTGATGCTGATAAACTGGTTATGCTCCAGCTTGATGATATTGCCATGTTCTTTTGCAAGAAGTTCTGCTACCTTTGCCAGTTCGCCTGGTTTATCAGGAAGGAGAACAGATACAGTGAAGATCCTGTCTCTCTGGATCAGGCCATGCTGAACGATAGAAGACATAGTGATCACGTCCATATTTCCACCGCTTAGTATAGAAACTATTTTCTTTTTTTCCACATTTAAGTGCTTTAAGGCAGCTACAGTAAGAAGTCCTGAATTTTCTACGATCATCTTATGATTTTCTACCATATCCAGGAAAGCAACGATCAATTCGCTGTCTTCAATGGTAATGATGTCATCTACATTCTGCTGGATGTATGGGAAGAGTTTCTCACCAGGACGTTTTACTGCAGTACCATCTGCAATGGTATTTACCTGGGGAAGGGTCAATACATGTCCCTCTTTTAAAGATTCCTGCATGCAATTAGCACCTGCAGGTTCTACACCAATGACCTTGATCTTTGGATTTAACAGTTTTGCCAGAGTGGAAACGCCGGTACAGAGACCGCCGCCGCCGATGGGGACTAAAATATAATCTACTGTAGGAAGCTCTTTGATGATCTCCATGGCAATGGATCCCTGGCCTGTTGCAACTGCCAGGTCATCAAATGGATGTACAAAAGTATAACCATGCTCATCTGCCAGCTTATAAGCATATGCACATGCCTCATCAAATACATCACCTGCAAGAACAACCTCTGCCCCGTAGCCCTTGGTGCGGTTTACCTTGATCAGGGGAGTTGTTGTAGGCATGACTACGGTTGCCTTAACGCCAGCCAGTTTTGCTGCATATGCAACACCCTGTGCATGGTTTCCAGCAGAAGCGGTGATCAACCCTTTTGCCTTCTCTTCTTCTGTCAGCGTGCTGATCTTGTAGTAAGCACCTCTTACTTTATAAGCACCGGTATACTGCATGTTTTCCGGCTTGAAATATACTTTATTTCCGGTTTGTGCAGAAAAATATTCGCTATAGACCAGTTTTGTTTCCAGGGTGACCTCTTTAACGATTTCAGAGGCCTCTTCAAATTTTTCTAATGTGAGTTCTTCCATGCTAGTATTCTCCTAAAATTGATTATCATGTATAACTATAACACTTTATCCTGTTAAATTCAAGATTGTACATGAAACAGTGCGTTGACGAAATCATTTGCATCGAATTTCTGCAGATCATCAATCTTCTCGCCAATACCGATATATTTAACAGGGATTCCCAGTTCAGACTGGATGGCAACGGCAATACCTCCTTTTGCAGTACCGTCAAGCTTGGTAAGGATGATACCTGTGATATCAGCGACCTCCATAAACTGTTTTGCCTGTGCCAGTGCATTCTGTCCGGTGGTTCCGTCTAAAACAACTAAAGTCTCCCGATAAGCATCTGGATATTCCTTATCGATAATGCGGTTGATCTTCTTCAACTCTTCCATCAGATTTTTCTTGTTATGAAGACGGCCTGCTGTATCGCAGATCAGCACATCCGCTTTTCTGGATTTTGCAGCAGCTACAGCATCGTAGATAACAGCTGCCGGGTCAGAGCCTTCCTGCTGGGCGATAATATCAACACCGGCTCTGGTGGACCATTCTGTCAGCTGTTCAATAGCGGCAGCACGGAAAGTGTCTGCTGCAGCTAAAATAACTTTTTTGCCCTGGTCTTTTAACTGTCCGGCCAGTTTTCCTACAGAAGTAGTCTTTCCAACGCCATTGACACCGATCACCAGGACAACTGATTTTCTGTTTTCAAATTCATAGGCATTTTCACCCAGATCCATCTGGGATTTAATACTGTTGATCAGGATCTCTTTGCACTGTTCAGGATCCTTAATATGCTGCTCTTTTACTTTATTTCGCAAATCTTCTACAATGGCCATGGTAGTCTGGATCCCCAGATCTCCCATGATCAGTGTTTCCTCGATCTCCTCATAAAAATCATCATCAATGGCGGAAAATCCGCTGAAAATAGAATCGATCCCGGATACAATATTGTTTCGGGTCTTTGTAAGTCCTTCTACCAGTCGGCCAAAAAATCCTTTCTTACCTTCTGCCATAGGTCAGCTCCTCCTTCATATTGATATGTTCTCCCGTTTTTCTAATTTGTCAGACTGTCTTCTATAAGATTAACAGAAACAAGGGTGGAAATACCCTTCTCCTGCATGGTGATACCATAAAGACGGTCAGCAGCCATCATGGTACCTCGTCGGTGGGTGATCACGATAAACTGCGTGCTTTTGGTCAGCTTATGCAGATATCCTGCAAAACGGTCTACGTTTGAGTCATCTAACGCCGCCTCTATTTCGTCTAAAAGGCAGAATGGGGACGGTTTTAAATTCTGGATAGCAAACAGCAGGGAAATAGCAGTCAGTGCCTTTTCACCGCCGGAAAGCTGCATCATATTCTGAAGCTTCTTGCCAGGTGGCTGCGCAATGATCTGGATACCTGCTTCCAGGATATCTTCTCCTTCCAAAAGCTCTAAGGTACCGCGGCCACCGCCGAAAAGCTCCTTAAATACCTTGTCAAACTCAGCACGGATCTCGCGGAATTTCTCGTCAAACTGACGACGCATACCTGTATCCAGCTCTTCTATGATCTTTTCCAATTCTGCCTGTGCCATTACCAGGTCTTCATGCTGGGTACGCATAAACTCGTAGCGCTCTGACACTTCCTTGTAATCCTCAATGGCATTTACATTGATATTTCCAAGGGCCTTTATCTTCCCCTTTAATTCTTCAATCTGTCTGCGGATCTCAGGGAGAGAGGAAAAATCCTCTTTTTTAAGCTCTTTTGCCTGGCTTAAGGTCATTTCATATTCAGACCACATATAGGCAGCCAGATTTTCCAGATGCTCTTCCAGTTTTTCTGCCTGTGCCTGTACACGGAATAAGTCCTTATCAAGATCAGAAAGCCGGGCAGAGATATCTTCTCTTGTCTGGAACAGATTTTTTTGCTGCTTTGAAACAGCATCTTTTTCTTCAGAGATTTTGAGGATCCTCTCTTCTAACCGGCTGTTGTCTTCGCTGCTTGTATGGATCTGTTCCTGTATCTCTTTGATCCTTGCCTCTTTTTCTTCAATAGCACGTCTGGAGTCTTTTTTTCCCTCTTCCAGGGAAGAATCCTCTTCTTTTAACTTTTGTATCTCACCATTTACACGCTTTTCATTTTCACTGGTAAATGCCAGCTGCTGGTCTAAAGCAGCACATTCTAACTGCAGACTGGATAAATGAGAAGAATAGGTTTCCCTGTTTGTTTTTTCCTGCTCTAAAACATTTGTTTTTTCACTGATCAGGGCTTCTGACTCTTTGTTACGCTTTTCTAGTTTATCGGCTTCTTCTGTTAAGGACGAACGGCTCTGGTTGATCTCACGGATCTGTTCCTCTAACTGGGCATGTTCATTTACCAGATCTGTAGACGAATCAGCAATCTCATTTTTTTTGTTTTCAAGTGCTGAAATGTTTATGTGGATGGTATTTTCCTGTAATGCTAGCTGCTGTATTTCTTTTCTAAGTCGGTCTGCCTCTTCTTTTTTTTCGGAAGCTTCTGCTTCCTGAAGGCTTAATTCCTGTTGGATACTGTCTGCCTGTTTTAAATATCTGTTGCAGGAGTTTTCCAGTTCCTCGATCTCTCTGCGTCTTCCCAGAAGATTGCTGGTATTTTTAAAAGCGCCACCGGTCATGGATCCACCTGCATTTAAAAGTTCGCCTTCCAGTGTGACAATGCGCAGGCTATAATGATATTTTCTGGCAATACTAATAGCATGGTCAATGGTATCAGCTACTACTACGCGACCTAAAAGATAGCGGATCAGGCCTTCGTACTCCCCGGATGCCTGCACAAGACTGCTTGCAAGTCCTAAAACACCAGGTTCTTTTAATGCTTCCGGTTTTGGAAACGGTGACTGGTTCTTTCCTGCACTGGTAAGGGGAAGGAAGGTGGCACGACCGTATTTATTCTTTTTTAAGTATTCGATCAGCCTTTTCGCTGTTTCTTCAGAATCAGTGACAATATTTTGGATACTGCCGCCTAAAGCTGTCTCAATGGCAGTTTCATACTTTTTTTCTGTGCTGATGATATCAGCAACAACGCCCCGTATGCCGTGAATGCGGTCCTTTACTTCCATCACACGGCGGATACTGTTTCCATAGCCGTCATAGCGCTCTGCAAGATTTTTCAGGGATTCCAGTTTAGTATGTGCCATATGGTATTCCTGCTGGGTGTTGTTTAAGTTTTTATTTAACCGCTGGACTTCTTTCTGGGCAGTGTTCATAGCTTCTTCTGCCTCTTCGGCTGCAAACTGTGCAGTTTCTAACTGCTCCTGTATCCTGTTTAAAGAAGCTTTTTCCTGATTTATCTTTTCATCCTGGACAGATTCATCACTTTTAAAGCGGAGAAGCTTCTGTGAAACCTCACTGCGCCGCAAATTTACCTGCTCCAGCATAGTTTCATAGCGCTGCTGTCTGGCAGTAAGACCTGCTTTTTCATTTAATGCCTGGATAATGCCACTTTTTGCCTGTTCGATGACATTTTCTAAATCCTGGATCGTGTGATCTGCTTTTAACAGCTGTTCTTTAGCAGCTTCTAGCCGGTTTCCAGTATCATTTGCCTTTTCCTGTGCATTCTGCCGGTCTTTCTTGTAAGATGCCAGCTGCTCTTCATAATGAGCCAGATCTTTAGCAATAGCATCTTTACGGCTTTTATAATGCTCTTCGTTAGCCTCTTCTGTATGGATCTGTTCCCGGAGAACGTTGATCTGTCCTTCGTTGGTGCTTTTTGCCATAGCGGCCTCATTTAAGGCATTTCGGTTGGCAGTCAGTGTTTCATCCAGTTTAGACAGCTTTTCCTCTAATGCATCATATTCTTTTCGCAGATCATCAGCTTTTTTCTGGGTTTCTTCCACGTCTCCTGAAAGAAAGAGTCTGCGGTTTTCTACTGCTTTTAACTGCCCCTGAGTATTTTCTGTATCTAAAAGGAACTGGTTTGCTTCACATAGCTTTAATTCTTCTTTTAACTGAAGATACTCTCTTGCAGATTTTGACTGGCGTTCCAAGGGCCCCACCTGTTTTTCCAGCTCTGATAATATGTCATTTACCCGCACCAGATTGGCCTGCTCATCTTCTAACTTTTTCTGGGCAATGGATTTACGTCTCTTATATTTTACAATGCCTGCAGCCTCGTCAAAAAGTTCACGGCGATCTTCCGGTTTGCCGCTTAATATCTTGTCGATCTGTCCCTGTCCGATAATGGAATAGCCTTCTTTGCCGATACCTGTATCATAAAACAGCTCATTGATATCCTTCAGCCGGCAGGCACTGCCATTGATCATATACTCACTTTCACCGGAACGGTATAAACGCCTGGAAACTGTTACTTCATCGTAATCAATAGCCAGCTGATGATCTGCATTGTCCAGAGTTATGGCCACATAGGCAAACCCCTGGGGTTTTCTAAGCTCTGTACCGGAAAAGATTACATCCTGCATGCTGGCACCACGCAGCTGCTTAATACGCTGTTCACCTAATACCCAGCGGACAGCATCTGCAACATTGCTCTTTCCGCTTCCGTTTGGACCTACAATGCCGGTGATACCATTATGAAATTCAAAAAGCAGTTTATTGGCAAAGGATTTAAATCCCTGGATCTCAATGCTTTTTAAATACATGCTTCACCCGCCTTAAGTTTTAAAATACCATTGTAGGCAGCTAACTGCTCTGCTGCTTTCTTTGTACGGCCTTTTCCGCGGCCGACTTCTTTAGGACCTACAAGAGCACGTACCTCAAAGGACTTATTGTGATCAGGACCTTCTTCTTTCAGTATTTCATAGGTCAGTTCCCCGTCCTGACGCCCCTGTACGATCTCCTGTAAGATAGTCTTGCTATCATAAAAGAGCTGCTTATGTTCAATATCATTTAAGATGAACCTGTGAATGTACTCTTTTGCACTAGCAAAACCACCGTCCAGGTAAATGGCTCCGATAACAGCTTCCATAGCGTCTGAAACAACAGAATTGCGGTTCCTTCCTCCGGTAGCATCTTCACCTTTGCCTAAAAACAGATAGCTTCCCAGCTGGATATCTTCAGCGCAATATGCCAGTGTAGGTTCACATACGATGCTGGCTCTGATCTTGGTCAGATCGCCTTCTGGTTTATCAGTATATTTATGATAGAGAAAATCGCTGGTAACGATTTCAAGGACTGCATCGCCTAAAAATTCTAAACGCTCGTTACAGTGATTGTGGTCCAGGCGGTGTTCGTTTGCATAGGAACTATGAGTCAGCGCCTGTGTCAGTAAATTTTTGTCCTGAAAGTGATAAGAAATTTTATCTTCCAGTTCTTTTAACCGTATATTCATAATATCGTATCCTCCTTGCGGATGTAATGTTCTCCCGGAAATTTTATGCCGAAAGGACATTGTATAGCAACACAAAAGGGCTGTTATATAACAGCCCTGGATTCCTGCCATTTAGTTCAGTGCATTCTTAATCTGTTCAACTGCGTCCCCAACGGTAACGATCTGTTCTGCAGCCTCATTTGGAATCTCAATGTCAAACTCTTCTTCAATTCCCATGATGATCTGGAAAATGTCCAGAGAGTCCGCACCCAGGTCATCTACAAACGTAGCTGCCATTGTCACATCCTCCGGCTCAATGTTCAACACTTCTGCGATAATTCCCTGTAATTTCTCAAATTCCATTTCTTAGCTCCTCTTTCTTAGATCTTTATTCTTTGATTTCTTCTGTTTTTCCGTTTCCAACTGTCAAGGACTCTTTTATCTTTTCATTGATCTGCTGTTCCTTGAAAGTTACACATTGGATGATGGAATTGCGTACCTCTGTACGCTTTGAACTTCCGTGGGTTTTTACTACTAAGCCCTTTAAGCCTAACAATGGTGCTCCGCCGTACTGGCTGGCATCAAATGCCTTTAATGTGGTTTTTAAAGCTGGTTTGACTAAAAGCGCACCGATCTTGCTTCTTAGTGTGGCCATCATTCCCTGTTTTACCATGTGGATCAGTGTAGCTCCCACGCCCTCGTAAAGCTTAAGTATCACATTGCCTGTAAATGCCTCGCAGACGATCACATCTGCTCCGCCATGTGGGATTTCCCTGGCTTCAATGCTGCCAATAAAGTTGATATCCGGACATTCTTTCAAAAGAGGGAATGTCTCTTTTACAAGAGCATTTCCTTTTTCTTCTTCTGCTCCGATATTTACGATAGCAACTCTCGGATTTTTGATGCCGACTACATGTTCCATATAGATGGAACCCATCTGCGCAAACTGTACCAGATGAGAAGGTCTGGCATCTACATTAGCACCACAGTCGATAAGCAGTGATACACCTTTTTCAGTAGGGATAAGAGGTGCTAAAGGTGGACGTTCCACACCTTTTATCCTTCCTACGATCACCTGTCCGCCTACTAAGATGGCACCTGAGCTTCCCGCGGATACAAAAGCATCTGCTTCTTTATTCTTTACAAGATTCATGCCTACCACAATGGAGGAGTCCTTCTTTTTGCGAATGGCATTTACCGGCGGTTCTTCTGTGGTGATCACTTCTGTGGCGTTCACCACCTGGATCTGTTCTTTATTGTAAGTATATTTTGAAAGTTCTGCATTTACTACAGTTTCCTGACCTACCAAAAGCACCTGGATCCCTGGTTTTGCCTGTACCGCCTCTATGGCTCCTGCAACCATTTCAACTGGTGCCAGATCTCCGCCCATAGCGTCTACAGCGATTTTGATCATAAAAGACTCTCCTTTCGGTTTCGCAATACAGTTATTAATATACTAGATGTCGTATCATAAATCAATACGTTTTTCTGTGAATTTCACCCCATCTGTGAAAGGGTGGGGTGAAATTCCTTTTGGCAATAATAAAAGAGGATCCTGAAACCAATCTCAGAATCCTCTAATCTTTGTTTTTACAGATTATTCAGCTGTATTAACGATTTCGCGCTTGTTGTAGCTTCCGCAAGCCTTGCATACTCTGTGAGGCATCATAAGGGCTCCGCACTTGCTGCACTTAACCAGGTTTGGTGCGCTCATCTTCCAGTTTGCTCTACGGCTGTCTCTTCTGGCTTTAGAAGATTTATTCTTTGGACAAATAGACATGGTTTACACCTCCTTCAACTGTTTAAAAATATCCTGGATAACTGACATTCTTGGGTCCAGTGACCTGTTGTCGCAGTCACAAGTCCCTCGGTTGAGATTTGTGCCACATCTATTGCAAATTCCCTTACAGTTATCACTGCAGAGAACTCTCATAGGCAGGTTCAGGGTTAACTCATTACCAACCAGCTGGTCGACATCCAGATTATAACCATTAATATAGAACTGCTCATCCAAAGCTTCTATGCGGTCTTCCTTCGTCTGATTCATATCCAGCTCCTGGTCGATCTCCAGTTCAAAAGGAACTATTACCGAATCTAAGCATCTGGCACATGGCATTTCAAGACTTAAAACAGCCTTTCCTGCCACAGTCAATACCCGCTCTCCCTGGTTAGTGACAACCAGAGTCACCGGCTCTTTTTCCACAATTTTATAAGAACAGTCAGATCCTTTAAAATGTGTCATTTCCAATGGAACAGTATAGGTTTTGGATTTCCCTTCAACAGGGAACAGCTCTGATAAATTAATCAGCATATCATAACTCCTTGATATGCACCTATGCTATTATACATAGGCGCACCGGGTTTGTCAACAAATTTTTCTGAAAAAATTGTAACATTTGTTGCAGTTCATTCATAACATCTTCTTATTTCCATATTCAGCTAAAGAGAAAGTATGGATAAACTATTACAAAGTATTATTTTACCAGTCTTAAAGTTTCTCTTGCGATCGCAAGCTCTTCGTTGGTTGGGATCAGCATAACTTTTACCTTGGAATCTGGAGCAGAGATGATTCTTCTCTCTCCTCTTACGTTGTTAGCTTCATCATCGATCTTAACGCCTAAGTAACCTAAGTATTCGCAAACATTCTTTCTGGTAACCTTATCATTCTCACCAACTCCAGCAGTGAATGCAATAGCATCTACGCCGTTCATAGCTGCTGTGTAAGCACCTACATATTTAGCAACACGGTATACAAATGCATCCAGAGCTACTGCTGCCAGATGATTTCCGCTTTCCTTTGCCTTCTCAATATCACGGAAGTCACTGGAGATGCCACCGCTCATACCTAATACGCCAGACTTTTTATTTAAGATGTTCAGAACTTCATTTACATCTTTTCCTTCCTTGTTGCAGATGAACTGAACAACAGCAGGATCAACGTCACCACTTCTGGTACCCATGATCAGGCCTTCAAGAGGAGTAAGTCCCATACTGGTATCTACGCACTTGCCGCCAATAGAAGCAGATACGCTGGCACCATTTCCTAAGTGGCAAACAATAACTTTTGCCTTCTCTGGATCTAAGTTGCCGAACTTGATAGCCTCGCCGGATACAAACATATGGCTGGTTCCGTGGAAGCCATAACGACGGATACTGTATTTCTCATAGTATTCATGAGGAATAGCGTACATATAAGCCTTCTCTGGCATGGACATACCGAATCCGGTATCCCATACTGCTACGTTTGGCTTACCAGGCATAGCTTCTTCACAAGCCTCAATACCCATTAAGTTAGCCGGGTTGTGCAGAGGTCCTAAGTCAAAGCACTCACGGATAACTCTCTTAACATCCTCGTTTACTACTACAGACTCACTGTAAACAATGCCAGCGTGCAGTACGCGGTGTCCGATAGCAGAAATTTCATCTGTATTTGTGATAACGCCGTGGTCTTTGTCCTGTAAAGCCTCCATAACCATGTTGATGGCTACAGTGTGGTTTGGCATTGGGCTTTCAACCACATATTTATCTTTGCCTGCCGGCTGATGGGTCAGCTTGGAGCCTTCAATACCGATTCTTTCGCAAAGACCCTTAGCAACAATGCTTTCGTTGTCCATATCGATCAGCTGATACTTTAAAGAAGAGCTTCCGCAGTTGATAACTAAAATCTTCATAATAGGTGATTCTCCTGTATATTTATTAATAATTAGTTGTTCTGGCACTGTACAGCTGTAATAGCAACAACACCTACGATATCGTCAGCAGAGCATCCTCTGGACAGATCGTTTACTGGCTTGGCAATACCCTGGCACATTGGACCGTAAGCAGCTGCTTTACCAAGTCTCTGAACCAGCTTATAACCAATATTACCAGCATCCAGGTCTGGGAATACCAGTACATTGGCATGTCCGGCAACCTTGGAATCTGGAGCCTTGGAAGCGCCGATCTCAGGAACGATAGCTGCATCTAACTGCAGTTCACCGTCAAGTGCTAATTCAGGAGCCATTTCCTTAGCTAATCTGGTAGCTTCTACTACTTTGTCTACATCAGCATGCTTTGCGCTTCCCTTGGAAGAATGGGACAGCATAGCAACCTTAGGCTCATGTCCTACTAACATCTTGAAGCTCTCAGCGGAAGAAACAGCAATTGCTGCTAATTCTTCTGGAGTTGGGTTCTGGTTCAGACCACAGTCAGCGAATACAAATGTACCATTATCGCCAAGATCGCAGTCCGGAACTTCCATTAAGAAGAATGCGGAAACCAGCTTGGTTCCTGGTTTGGTCTTGATAACCTGTAAGCAAGGTCTTAAGGTATTTGCTGTAGAATGGCAGGCACCAGATACCATACCGTCAGCATCACCGTTCTTGATCATTAAACAGCCATAGTAAGCATAGTCTCCTAAGATGGTCTCCTTTGCTTTTTCTGGAGTCATGCCTTTTGCTTTTCTTAACTCAACGAAAAGATCGATATATTCCTGGGTCTTCTCATAGGTCTGTGGATTGATGATGGTTGCGCCGGAAACATCTAAGCCCTTGCTGTGTTCGCCGATATCCTCTGGTGTACCGATGATGATCAGGTTAGCAAGTCCCTCTTTTAAAATTTTCTCAGCAGCTTCCCATGTTCTGCGGTCCATGGACTCTGGAAGAACGATAGTTTTTTTGTCTGCTTTTGCTTTTTCTTTGATAATGTCGATTACTGCCATAATCTTATTTACCCCTTTCCTTATGTTGAAGCATATAACCTTATTATATACGTAGGCCCTTGCGGAAACAAGCTGAAATTAACGAAATCTTGCACTTTTTTTCATACTTTTCCAGTTATATGGCTATATTTTCTCGTAGTGGTCTACATTGATAACAAAAATCGTAGCACCGCCTACTTCTACGGTCATAGGCATAGTAGCATAATTTACCATAGCAGTACCGGAAATATAAGGCATATTTACAGTCAGCTTCTGATGCTGTCCACACTCCTGCTTGATCAGGGAGATCACCTCTTCTACTTTCTCATCTTCTACACCGATCATTAATGTTGTATTTCCCTTTTTTAAGAAACCACCGGTAGTAGACAATCTGGTCACACTGTAGTGATTCTGGTTTAAAAGGCTTACTACATCATCTTCATTATCATTGCGTACAATGGCGTATACTAATTTCATAGTCTTGGTCCTCCTTATTTGTGTTATGTTCTCTCGGAATCTTTCTGTACCTGATTTTGTGAGAAGATTTTTTGTCAGTTGTCCCCAAATTTTTGAGGCGTACATTGATGAAATTTGAGTGCGACTGGCAAAAAACCGGCCGCAAAAGCAAGTGCAGGAAAGACTCCGAGAGGACATTGTTTATAGATCCACAGGCACGCTTACGGACTCTGCTGTCGCAGCCGCCTGCTTTTTCATACACTTATTATAGTATAGCATATAAATAAGAAAACAGGCACCGAAATTTCTCTCCGATGCCTGTTTTTCTATTATTTCTAATATTTTTAATATTTTTCTAATGCATCTGCCTGATCAGGGCAAAGCATCTTCTTTATTTTATGAATTAGATGCCGGCTTTGTTCCTAATGTGATCTGTACGTTATGCTCCACGTAAACTCCATTTACAAGGGACTGTACAGTTAGTTCAACCGTGGAACCGCCTTCATAGTAAGTGAGCATCTGCTTTAATTCTTCCATGTTAGTAACCGACTGTCCATCAAATTTTGTAATGATGTCCTTTTCCTTTAAGTCAGAGTTTGCTGCTGCTCCGCCTTCAACGATCTTGTATACATAAATACCAACCGGCATACCATATTCCTTAGAGGCATTTGCATCAATATTAGTTCCCTGGATCCCCAGGTAGCCTTGTGCACTTTCATCCACAGCTTCTCTGGTCTTTTTTGTCATCAAATTATTTAAAATTTCCTGGGCTTTTGAAATTGGGATTGCAAATCCCATACCTTCTACTTCTGTAGATGTGTTCTTTGCAGCATTAATACCGATCACATTGCCGTTTAAATCAAGAAGCGCACCGCCGCTGTTGCCAGGATTGATAGCTGCATCTGTCTGGATGTACGTGTGCTGGATACCATTTTCATCTGTGATCTCACGGTCTAAGGCACTGATATAACCAACAGTCAGTGATTGTCCATATCCAAGGGCATTACCGATAGCAATAACCTGCTCTCCCACTTTTACATGGTCAGAATCACCTAAGGTTGATACTTTGATCTTACTCATGGTATCAGATGGGATATCAGAAAGCTTTACTGCAATGATCGCCAGATCTGTTGCAGAATCTGTACCTTTTACTGCGGCAGCTACCTGTGTGCTGTCTGTAAATGTAACCTTCATATCCGTTGCACCGGAAACAACGTGGTTGTTAGTAGCAATCAGAAGCTCTGCATCATTCTGTCCAACAATAATACCGGAGCCGCTGCTTTGTGCCTGATAAGTCTGAGGCATACCAAAGAAATTGTTCTGTTCAACAGTCATCGTATCGTTGATGGCTACCAGCGAAGGCATTGCCTTTTCTGCAATAGAAGAAACATCCGTTACCGTAGATACAGGTGTTGTACTCTGGTCATCAGAAGCTGCCTTTGTTTCCGGTATCTGCGCTGTTGTGGTGCCTTCTGTTTCTGCTGATGCAGAAGCTGTTATATCAGAAAGACCTGTAAGACGGGCTCCTACATAATTTACTCCTGTCATCACACCGCCTGCAACTGTTCCAAAGAGGACGGCAGCTGCTGTGATACCAGCGGCTTTTCTGACCCAGCTGTTTTTGCGTTTTGGCGTCTGAGGTGCTTCACGGTACTCATTACGATATTCATTTCTGTAAGTTTTTTCTCTGCCTGGCGCCTGCTGTCTGCTTTCCTGCCACTGGGTCTTTCTCTCAGAAGCAGATTTTTCAGGGAATGTCCTCTCTTCAGAAGCTCTGCCGGATGTATTTTTTTCAGGAGCATGATCTTCTGGGCAACTGGTGCGGTTTGGTGTAGTCCAGTTTACATCCTGAGCATCATATGAAGACTGCTGCCTGCATTCACCTTCATGTTCATCTACATCATCCATGATCTCTGTTCTTTTATCTATCTTGTTTTCTCTATCTTCTTCGTACATACTAAAACGCTCCTTTCAGGTGCTTCTATATAAGCTTTCATTTAAATATCAATTGGATCTTTTGTTTTTCTTTCCTTTTGATGACTACAATATACCTTTCCTTTTTGACATAATTGTGATGTAATTGTGTATATTCTGTGTCCTGTTTTTAAGACGTTACTATACACGGGCAGACTTGTGTACAACCACTCGGTCAATTAAAATAAGGGAGTCTGATGCACAAATCAGGCTCCATATCTTCTGTTAAAGATTTCCATGACAGCAGTATAAATGTTGGGGTTGTTTTTTCGTACTTCAAGCAGCACACCCTTGCTATGACATAATTCTTCGATACTTTCAAGGCTTCGAAATGTCATTGCAAAAGTCTGTTTTCGTTTATAATCTCTCAAACAGCGTTCTGCGGTATTGTTTGTGGTTGGCACCCTCATGTCATGCAGGAAAAGAAGATGCTCTGTTTTATATTCCTGCATCCGGCGATATAAGTTGTAGCCTTCGCGGTAATACGGGCTTGGCTCATTACGTTTGTATTCTTCTTTAGCTTTGTCCAGGATTTCCTGATACTCTGTCTCAAAGCCAGATACTGTTTGAGCGTCTAACGATGCTTCACCAGTATGTTCTTTCCGGTAATGTATCATTCGTTGGAGCAGTTCTCTCATTCGCCGGTTCCAGGTAAGGGATGCCTCATTTTCCATGCTGTCTTTCAGATACCGTTCTACATGCGCAAGGCATTCCTGATGAGCGCTTCCATAACGGTAAAAAGTAATTTCATGATCGTGTACCAGAATCCCCCGGAAATCTTCTGTTACAGTTCCCTTTACGCCTTCATGCCCCTTTTTCTCACGGGCAAAGTAAAGTACCTTTTCCTCATCTGAAGATGCGCAGACAAATACATAGGCGCTTTCTCCATTTACGCGGGCATTTGTACAGTCTGTATGCAGAACCGGGCAGGACAGCAGGTCTGCAAAGATTTTTTTCCGTTCTGTTTCTGTTTTGGAAGAAAACTCACGGCAGAGTTTATTGATCATTCCTCTGGAAATTTTCAGCTTTCCACCTGTCAAATCAGAGAGAAAGCGCTGGCTTTTATCAATGGAAACTGCACAGTCTGTATTTAACAGAAATAAAAGTGACTTGATGCTGCCATCATAGTTCACATCATCAACCACTCCTGCGGGAAAAGCTGCATGGACTTTTTCTCCCGTCTTGGAGTTACGATATACATCTGCCTGATATTCCGTTACATGAAGAATCATTTCAATGGAAACAAGCTGTTTGGTTATGATCTTCTTTGTTTTTTTGAAATCCGGATCCTCTGCCACAATTTTGGGCGCAGGCAGATGTACAGTCTGAGTTGCTTCCTGCTTTTTCCTTCCATGATGGGCGTGCCCTGGCTGCGCTCCGGGTTTTCTTCCAGTGCGTTCACGATTGTTGGATATTTTTCGACGGTTTCTTGATTGTGATGACGGAATGGAGGAATTTTCATAATCACGGTTCAACTGTGCCAGAAGTTTCTTATTCTGTCCCTCTGTTTTTTCCAGCTGATCCTTTAGCTCACTGTTTTCACGGCGCAGTCCAGTGACCTCAGACAATGCCTGATCACGGCGTTGTTCTGCGGCAAAGCGCATTCTTTTAGCCTTTTTTAATGCATGCTCCAGATCTTTCATCTGTGCATTCAGTTCCTTAAGTGCATCTTCATATGCCTCTTCGCACCATTTCCAGGCTTTTCTTACATCTTTGCGAAGATTTTCAATCGTTTGTTTCAGACGTTTTATCTGTCGGCGGTACTCATCAAGTACTTTTTGATGTTCCATTTGAATCTGTTGGAATCGTTCTCCTGACTCATGATCGGCTACTTTTTTTCTCAATATTCGGTTTTCACACTGCAACGCTCCAATATATTCAAACGGCTTTCCCATTATGATTGCTCCAATGCTTTAATGATTTTATCCTGGTTTTCAATCAACTGTTTCAGAAGACGGATCTGTTCTTCCTGGGCTTTAATTGTTTTTAAAAGTTCTTTATTTTCTTTTTCGTACTGTTCGCAGACACCCTTTTGAAGTTTCAGTAACTGCTCGATTTTTACAGACATGTCATTCATGCTCATCCCTCTTTTCATGGAATGATTATAGCAGAAGATCTGAATTTATGCGAATTTGCAGGAGATGATCATTCGTCATTTTTTCATGTGAATAACTCTAAAAAAATGGTCAGATAAGAAGCTGGCGTGGAGAAACCATCCACAAAAATCGATGAATTCAACACGCCTCAAAAGAGAATTTATAGATACTGTTGATAACTTAAGCAATAAAACATGTAGCCGGAAGCGATATCCGCAGAATTTCTTCCGGCTAAAATAGTTTTGATGAAAAAGAAAAATGATTTTCGTCACTTTCCACAATGAAAATGAACTACCCGTGTATAGTAACTTTAAGACATAGTACATCGTTTTTGAAACAATGTACTGGTAGACGAATCTGCAGTCCACAAGTATAATGATATCATAAATTATAGAAATAATAGGAGAATAAACAGGGAATGAAGATGAATGTAACCGGGATTGTAGCTGAATATAATCCGTTTCATAATGGTCATGCTTATCAGATCAGGGAAGCCAGAAAGCTCACAGACTGCGATTACTGTGTAGCTGTTATAAGCGGTGATTTTGTCCAGCGCGGTGAAGTATCTGTTTTCAGCAAATATCTTCGCACAAAAATGGCTCTTTTAAGCGGTGCAGATCTGGTGCTGGAGATTCCGTCTATTTTCGCAGTCAGCAGCGCCGAGGATTTTGCCGCCGGTTCAGTAGCTCTTCTTGATAATCTGGGGGTAGTGACCCATCTTTGTTTTGGCAGTGAGCTGGGTCAAAGTAAGAATTTTATGAAAGCTGCAAAGATCCTTGGAAAAGAGTCTGCTGCGTTTTCAGGAAAATTAAAAGAAGGTCTGCAAAATGGTCTTTCCTGGCCTCAGGCAAGAGCCTTTGCCTTAAATGCAGAATTGTCTTATCATGAAGGGACAAAGGACAGTAAAGAGATCATATCTCTTTTAGAAACGCCAAATAACCTGTTAGGCGTGGAATATTGCAAAGCATTATTAAGAAGAGGAAGCTCCATTACGCCGGTTACTGTCAGAAGAAAAGGAAATGGTTATCACAGCGAGGACTTAGACGGAGAAATGGCTTCTGCCTCTGCTATCCGAAAAGGGATTTTTGCAAAAGCCGGAGCAGATACTTCTTTCCTCTCCCAGATTCCGGAAGAAATACAGTATCTTTTCAGGGAAGAGCTTCCTTTACAGGCCAATGACCTGTCCGACCTGTTAAATTACCGTCTTCTGACCTTAAACCGGGATCATATTCCTTTTTCCATTTTTTCAGATGTTTCCAAAGATCTGTCCGACCGCTTAGAACATGTTCTCTATGATCAGGAAAGCTTTGAAAAACGCATTTTCCAGTTAAAAACAAGGCAGTATACCTACACACGTATCAGCCGCTGCCTTCTGCACATTCTTTTAGGGATCACAGATGAAATGGTATCAGCCGGAAAAAAAGCAGGATATGCCCCTTATGCCCGTATTTTAGGTTTCCGAAAGAACAAAGCAGCTCTTTTAGGGGAAATAAAAAAGCATACCCGGATACCATTAGTCACAAAGACTGCCGATGCATCCAGGATGCTTTCTGATACTGCAAAATTGATGTTTGAACAGGATCTGTATGCTTCCCATGTACGTCAAAGCATTCTGGCTTCAAAAACCGGACAGCCGGTGCGAAATGAGTACACGCAGCCTATCTGTATTATTTAGCAGATGGATCAAGTTCCGGTGCTAAAAGCCGTACAATCGCCGGATCAGCATGTAAAAAACGGATCAGTTCCTTTACCTGCTCTCCTGCTTTTTGGCGTTTTTCTTCTTCTGCCGGACTTATTTCATTTTTCTTTCTGGAAACAGCACGCAAAAGGATATTTTTCGGAGTATGCTCCATATCAATGAATTCCAGGATCTGGGTATTGTAGCCAGTGTACTCTAATATCTGGGCACGGATAGCATCTGTGTAAAGAGCCGCCATTCTTTCTTTAATAAGACCATATTCCAGAACCGGCTGCAGCAAGGGATTTTTGATCTGCTTATTTAATTCATGCTGACAACAGGGAACAGATAAAATAACCTTTGCATCCCAGCCAACTGCCTTTTCCAGTGCATAATCTGTTGCCAGGTCACAGGCGTGCAAAGTAACCACCATATCTACATGGTCTACTCCTTCATAAGAGGCAATGTCTCCGCAGGTAAAGCTTAACTTATCATAGCCATAGCGGATAGACAGTTCACTACAATGGCGTATCACTTCTTCCTTCAGGTCAAGTCCAATGATGCGTACCGGATATCCTTTTAATTCCTTCAGGTAATAATACATGGCGAAAGTAAGGTAAGACTTTCCGCAGCCAAAATCAATGATGACATTTTCCTTGTGTTTGTCTAATTGAGGCAGAATATCTTCAATAAACTCTAAAAAACGGTTGATCTGACGATACTTGTCGTAACGGCTGTGAACGATCTGTCCCTCTTTTGTCATAACACCCAGGTCCACTAAAAACGGGACAGGTGTGCCTTCCGGAAGCAGATATTGCTTTTTGCGGTTATGTTCTAAGGTCTTCTGAGTAATGATCCGGGCCTGTTGTTTGAATTTTACTGTCATTTTTCCTTTTTTGCTTACAAGTACGGTTCCTTTGCCTTTGGCAGATGTGATCTCGCCCTGGCGAAAATCGTGAGCCAGACAGTTTTCCACATAAAGAATGGCTTCATCTATGTTTAAATTTTTGTGAAATGCCTGTTTACCCCGCTGTTCTTCTGCCTGAAAGATCAGTTCACCTTTTAAAAGAAGAGGACGGATCTTTGTCTTTGAAAATGTTGACGCATCTACAGGATTGGTTAAAAGGATGCGTTCCAGATCTTTATCCAGGCAAAATTCCAATATCTGGCGCAGTCTTGCCTGTTCATTGAGTTCTGTCATAAATCTCTCTTCTCCCCTTTAGTTTTCCTTAAAAAATGTTTCTGCAAACGGTACAAGCTGCGCAAGATCGTGGATCACTGCTTCGGGATCTTCTACTTTTCCAAAGCCATATGCAGCATGGACAAAGGGGATGCCGGCATCCTTTGCTGCCTGGGCATCCATAGCTGTATCGCCCAGATAAAAGCTGCGATCCAGATGATTGCGCTGGATCACAAGGGAAATATTTTCAGCTTTAGACAGATTTGTATTTCCGTAACATTCGATGTCTGTAATATATTGTTTCAAGTCACAGGCTTCCATCAGCACTTCAATATATCCGCTCTGACAGTTGCTGACAATGAACAGCTCATATTTTTTACTAAGTTCAGAAAGGACTTCCTGTACATTTGGATAAAGTGTTCCCGGATGGTCTAAAAGATACTGGTTTTCATAGTTCATACAGGCTGCCATTACTTCCATCCGTTTTTCTACGGGAAGATCCGGGAACAGGGCATCGCCAAAATCTTTCATATTTTTGCCCATATTCCGGCTGATCATATCCGGAGTGATAGGTCTTGGCCTGTTTAACAGCTTTTCGGCTGCTACCTGCCAGGACTGTGCTACCTGGGTTGCAGAATCCCATAGTGTTCCATCTACATCAAAAATAATCCCTTTTTTCATTTTGCCCTGTTCCTTTCTTATCCTTTCCAGCTGCTTCTTAAAAGCTCTGGATATTTGTCCAAATGCGCATGATCATTAAAACATTCTAAAGTAAATCGTTTATTTTTTTCGTCCCAGTTAAGTTCTGTAATGCTGCAGTTTTCCAGTTCCTTTCCAAGGATGCGGAAACGGCTTAAAGGAATCCCTGTATAGTATGCAGCCATAACCCGGATCAGTCCCCCGTGGGTCACTACTGCAACCCGTTCATAGCCGGTTTTTACCAGTTGTTTTAGCACCGGATCGGCCCGTTTTACCACATCAGCGGCACATTCTCCCCCTGGATAAGCCAGGTCTCTTTCCATTTTCGTCTGTTCTTTCTTAAAATCTGCATATTTCACAGCAATCTCAGTATCAGAAAGACCTTCCATGTCCCCAAAATCGATTTCACGAAGTTCCGGACAGATCATATGCTCTACATTCCAGTAAAGATTAGCTGCCTGGGCGGTTTCTATTGCACGCAGCAGATCGCTGGAATACACAGCCTGGATATTTTTCGGAAAAAGCCGCTCGCCTAAAAGGGCTGCCTGACGGTAGCCCTCTTCACAAAGATCAACATTTACATTGCACAGGCGGCTGTTCTGCCGCCCGTGACGTATGAGATATAATTTCATAAAATATATGCCCTGCTTATAATCAGTGTCCGTTAGTTCTTAAAGCTGTGGATTGGAGCCGGGATACGTCCGCCTCTGGTAACGAATTTCTCACAGGAGAAAGTATTTACCGGAATGATCGGTGCATAACCTAAAAGACCGCCAAATTCAGCAGTATCTCCCACTTTCTTGCCGATAACAGGGATCAGACGGACTGCTGTGGTCTTCTGGTTTACCATACCTATAGCTGCTTCATCAGCAATAATGCCTGCAATGGTTGTGGAAGGTGTATCTCCAGGAATAGCGATCATATCAAGACCTACAGAGCAAACACAGGTCATTGCTTCCAGCTTTTCAATGGTAAGGGCACCCAGGCTTACAGCATCGATCATTCCCTGATCTTCACTGACAGGGATAAATGCGCCGCTTAAACCACCTACATAAGAAGAAGCCATAACACCGCCCTTTTTCACCTGGTCATTTAACATGGCAAGTGCTGCGGTAGTTCCAGGTGCACCTACACGTTCCAGACCAATCTCTTCCAGAATTTCAGCCACGCTGTCGCCTACAGCCGGTGTAGGAGCCAAAGAAAGATCGATAATGCCAAAGGGGATGCCCAGACGTTTAGAAGCTTCCTGAGCTACCAGCTGTCCTACGCGGGTGATTTTGAAAGCAGTCTTTTTAATGGTCTCACAGAGGACTTCAAAATTTTCACCTCTTACCTTTTCCAGAGCCACTTTTACAACACCAGGTCCGCTGACACCTACATTAATGATGGCATCTGCTTCTGTTACACCATGGAAAGCACCTGCCATAAATGGGTTATCATCTGGTGCATTGCAAAATACCACTAACTTGGCACAGCCTAAGGAGTCATTGCCTTTGGTTGCCTGGGCAGTTTCTGTTACAATGCGGCCCATAAGTTCAACTGCATCCATATTCAGACCGGTCTTTGTAGAACCTACATTAATAGAGCTGCATACACGGTCTGTGGTAGCTAAAGCTTCCGGGATAGAAAGGATCAGGTTTTTATCAGCAGTGGTCATTCCCTTACTTACAAGAGCAGAATAGCCACCGATAAAGTTGACTCCTACTTCCTTTGCTGCTCTATCCAGAGTCTTTGCTATGGTAACGAAATCTTCTGGCTTTTTGCAGGCAGAACCTCCTACTAAAGCGATAGGAGTAACGGAAATACGCTTATTTACAATAGGGATGCCAAAATCTCTTTCAATATCTTTTCCTGTAGAAACCAGGTCTTTTGCCAGAGTGGTGATCTTTTTATAGATTTTCTCATTTACAGCATCCAGATCACTGTCCGCACAATCAAGAAGGCTGATACCCATGGTGATGGTACGCACATCCAGCTTCTCATGTTCGATCATATTGTTGGTTTCGTTTACTTCATATATATTAATCATAACCTGTTTTTCCTTTCAGATGTTAGTAAGCAGATATGTTACCTGACGGTGAAATAACGATAAATAAAAGTCATCTGCTACAGTCCTTGGCATGAATACTTCCAAAATTAGATTCTATGCATTTTTGTAAATATTTCTTCTCTCTGGATCTTTACAGTTACGCCAATCTCTTCTCCAACTTTTTCAAGTTCATCTGCAACCTCTCCAAAGGTTTTTTCAATGTTGGTCACATCCACGATCATCATCATGTTAAAATAGTCCTGTACGATGGTCTGGGAAATATCCAGGATGTTTACATGGTTTTCTGCCAGATAAGTACATACCTTTGCGATAATTCCTACTGTGTCTTTTCCTACTACTGTGATAATTGCCTTACTCATTTTTCAATCTCCTCTTCTCTTTTATATACATACGAACCCTGTGGGTAAACGATTTACAGCCAGTTTACACAGCCGGTCCGTTATAAGTAGATTACCTCACTCATTTTATCTCTGGATGCAACAGAAATGGAGAAATCTGATGCTCCATATGGGCAGTCTCCCTCGTCAATTTCCAAGCGGACTGTCTCATAAGCCAGTTCTGCATAATTATTTTCTTTGCTTAAATGACCTAAGAAGATCTTTTTCAGGTTATCATGAAGGATATTGTTTAACAATCTTCCTGCATTTTCATTGGATAAATGTCCGTGATCCCCAAGGATACGGCGTTTTAAATAATAAGGATACGGTCCTGTCTCCAGCATGCGCACATCATGGTTGGATTCTAATAAAAGGGCATCCAGTTTCTGAAGATGGTCAATGGTATACTGGTCAAAATGCCCCATATCTGTGGCAACTGCTACTGCTTTAGAACCGCTTTCCACCCGGTAAGCAACAGGATCAACTGCATCATGATCGATCTTAAAAGGTTTTACCGTCAAATCACCTATCTGAAAATCCACATCCGGCTCAATAGGGGATAAAAGGCTGGTATCAAAGACACCTAATGTCTTACAGGCTGCGATCTCATCTAAGGTTCCTTGGGTCCCGTAAATAGGAAGATGATACTTTCTGGAAAGAACTCCCAGTCCTTTAATATGATCTGAATGCTCATGGGTCACTAAAATGCCTGTTACGTCAGACCCAGTCAGTCCAATATCATTCAAGCCTTCCTGGATCCTTTTGTTGCTGATGCCTGCATCTACTAAAAGATGTGTATTATCTGAACCTATGTAAATACAATTGCCGCTGCTGCCGCTCGCTATGCTTACCATTCTCATGTTATTTTGCTACCTTATCTTTGTCCTTTTCTAAAAGGGCATCTATCTGTTTTCTGGTCTCTTCTTCAGAGCCGCTGTTATCGATCTGGGCATCAGCGAAGCTTCTAAACTCGCTTTCTGTTGCCTGATTTGCCATAATGCTCTCTGCTTTTTTGTCAGAATAACCCCGGCTTTCTTTCAAACGCCGGATACGCACCTCTCTTGATGTATAAAGATACCACATTTTATCACAGATGTCACGAAAATCTTTTGAAGGAACAGCAGCTTCGATAACTACCGGCTGGTCAACATGTTTACCTGCTTCTTTGCGGATCGCTTCCCAGACTAAAGGATGGGTAAGCTGATCTATTTTCTCTCTTTTTGCTAGATCATTAAAAATAATGTCGGCCATGATCTTCCGGTCGATCTCACCGTTTTCCTGTAAAATCACAGGACCTAAAAAATCGCATACTGCCTTATAAGCTTCTTTTCCTGGCTCCATAAGCTTTCTGGCCATCAGATCAGCCTGTATAACGTAAAATCCGTAGTTTTCCTGTAAAAATGACAGGACAGTACTTTTTCCGGCGCCTACTCCACCTGTCAGTCCGATCACCGGATATCTTCCTTCCTGCTGCATTGTTCTTTCACCTCAATAATTCTCCAGCCAGGATGCCATCTATAGATGGCATCCGCATTTATCCATGTTACCTACTTTGCATCAAACCAGGAATCACCTGTTTTTGCATCCACTTCCAAAGAAACCCGCAGATCAGCAGCGTGCTTCATTTTATCTGTAAGGATTTCTTTTACTTCTTCTACTTCATTGTTTGCAGTTTCAATGAGAAGTTCATCGTGGATCTGCAGTACAATGCGGGAAGAAAGGCCTCTCTTTCGCAGTTCTCTGTCCACAGCGATCATGGCGATCTTCATAATATCAGCTGCTGTTCCCTGGATCGGTGAATTCATTGCTACACGTTCTCCAAATTGGCGCTGCATAAAGTTGGATGATTTAAATTCCGGGATCGGTCTGCGTCTGCCATATAATGTGGTCACGTAGCCCTGTTCCTTGCCTTGTTTTACCAGACTGTCCAGAAATTCTTTTACTTTAGGGTATGTCTCAAAGTAACGCTCAATATATTCTTTGGCTTCTTTTCGGGAAATACTTAAGTCTTCACTGAGACCAAAGGCACTGATGCCATATACGATGCCGAAATTAACTGCCTTTGCATTTCTTCTCTGAAGAGGCGTTACTTCCTCTAACGGTACATGAAATACCTGGGATGCAGTAGTTGCATGTATATCCCTGGATTCCCTGTAAGCTTCGATCAGACGCTCATCTCCTGACATATGGGCTAAAATGCGCAGCTCGATCTGTGAATAGTCTGCATCAGTAAATACATAGCCTTCCTTTGGAACAAATACTTTTCGTATCTGCCGTCCAAGTTCCATCCGTACCGGAATGTTCTGTAGATTTGGTTCTGTACTGCTGATACGCCCCGTTGCAGTAATGGTCTGGTTGAACTTGCCATGGATACGACCATCCTCGCTGATATAAGCTGCAAGACCCTCGGCATAGGTAGAATTTAACTTGGTCAGCTGGCGGTAATCAAGGATCTTCTGTACTACCGGATGCTCAGGGGCCAGTTTTTCTAAAACTTCTGCTGCTGTGGAATAGCCGGTCTTGGTCTTTTTGCCTCCCGGAAGCTGCATTTCACCAAAGAGGATCTCACCTAACTGTTTGGGAGAATTGATGTTAAATTCTTTTCCCGTTTCTGTATAAATTTCCGTTTCTAACTTTTTAATACCTACCTTTAAGGTATCGCCGTATTCTTTTAATTTATCCCGTTTTACTAGGATGCCTTCCCGCTCCATATGCCATAAGCTGTAAATCAGAGGCATTTCGATCTCTGTGTACAGCTTATACATCTCTTCCTGCTTTAAGCGGCTTTTTAAAGGCTCTGCTGCTTTCCATGCAATATAACCCATATAGCAGGCGCAGATAACTGCCTTATCATCTCCTGCTTCCAGAAAATCCCCAAGATTGCCTTTGCCGATCAGCTCGTTTTGTGATGGAATTGTCATGGAAAGATAATCTCTCGCCAGATCATCATATCCATATGTGTCTTTTAATGGATTTAAAAGATAACCTGCCACTCCTGCGTCATATACAGGCACCTGGTCTGTAAGATCTAATAACGGAAGCATGGATTTAAGGTCTAATACCCAGATGGAATGACTGCTATTTTCATCACAAAGCTTCTTAACCTCCTCTGTGAGCCATTCACCTGTGATCTGTCCTTCTGTGACTGTGATACAGAAAATCTCCTCTGGTCCGGTACAGATAGTAAGTGCTGCTACAGGAAGATATGCAGATTTTGCCTTTTTACCGGACTTTATCGTTCCGTCTGCATCAAAGGAAAAGGTCAGCTGCTCTGCTTCTTCTAAAACAGCAGCCTTGCTTCCTGTGATCAGCTGCAGACCGATAACAGGGGATTTTACAGCAGCCTTAAAGATCTTTTCTGCCTCTTTTTTATTAGTAATTACCTTAAAATGCTTCTGGATATTTTCTTCTTCTCCCTCAGCATCACTCATAGAAACTGCATCAAAACGGTTTAAAATAGACTTAAATTCCATTCGTTTCATGAATTTAAATGCTTCTGGTGTATACAGATTACCGATCAGGGCATCTTCATAAGAAAACGGGATAGGACAGGTAATACAGATAGCCGCCAACTCCTTGCTCATCTGGGCCATGTCGTAATGCTCCATCAGAGACTTCTGGGCTCTTGGCGGCTTGATCTCTGATACATGATCATAAGCGTTTTCAATGGAACCGTAGGTTACGATCAGGTTGGTAGCTGTTTTTTCTCCAATAGAAGGTACACCAGGAATATTATCAGATGCATCTCCCATGAGAGCTTTTACATCAATAAATTCCGTTGGAGTGACCTGATATTCCCGCTTTACATCATCCGGATAATAATCATAAATGTTGGTGGTTCCACGGCTGGTCTTTGGAATACGGATCTTAATATGCTCATCTGCCAGCTGTAAAAGGTCTCTGTCTCCGGAAACTATAGAAACTTCAATACCTTCTGCCTGGCAGTGCTTTGCAACAGTTCCTAAAATATCATCAGCCTCATATCCTTCCAACGTCAGGATGGGGATATTCATAGTCTGGAGAGCTTCCTTCATTAATGGAACCTGTTCCCGCAATTCTTCCGGCATTGGCTTTCTGGTGCCTTTATAGGCATCAAACATTTTGTGGCGGAAAGTAGGTGCCGACAAGTCGAAGGCAACAGCCAGATGGTCGGCCTGTTCCTCCTCCAGTATTTTAAACATGATATTTAAAAAACCGTAGACTGCATTAGTATGAAGTCCTTCTGCATTTGTCAGATCCGGAACACCGTAAAATGCCCGGTTTAAAATGCTGTGTCCGTCGATGAGTACCAGTTTATTGCTCATAATCACATAAGTCCTTTTCTTTGTTTATTGTCAGAATCCAGTCTGGCTCCAGATACGTACCTGCATGATAAATATCATAAACACAGACCAGAAGCAAAGGGTATTTACTGCGTAAATGGCATTTTGTAAAAGATTCAGGGTATGTATCCTCTGCCGCGAAACATCTAATGCAGTTTCAAGGGCACCTTTAATATTGTAGGTGCCGGATTCCTCATCTAGCTGGCGGATACCTACATCTACTGTAAAGTATATCTCGAGTTCCTCTCTGCAATCCGGACAATGATCGATATGCTCTACAAATGCCTTTAATTCTTCGTCTGTTATGCTGCCATTGATATAGGGCATGACCAGACGTTCTGCCTCCCTGCAAGTCATGGCAGTCACCTCCTTTTACAGCCTGAATAGCTGCACAAAAATAAAACATAATCCAAATACAATCATACACTAAAAGGAGTGCTTTTTCAATGTGGTCTTTTTTCTAAAACAATGCGGTCTTTTTTCTAAAATTACTTGCCAAAATGAAAACCATATGTTAGAATAGATACCGTTGTGAAGGTAAGCCGGCGTGTCGGAATGGCAGACGATGCAGACTCAAAATCTGTTGCGGGTAACCGCGTGCGGGTTCAAGTCCCGCCGCCGGCATTACACCCTTGGCAGGGAGAAACCTTGAAAATGGCGTAGGTTCGCTGTTTTCGAGGTTTTTTTCTTTATTGCAGCAGTCTTCTGTACTAGTACAGCCTTTTCTCTTCGTATTGTGATTCAAAGTTCTCAACCAATCCGGCTTTCTTTTTCCCAATCACATTTTTCAGTTCTTTTCCTGTAAGCTTACCGTTAAAATACATATGGGCCATATCCATTGGCACAGTGCCTATTGCAGCGATCAGTTCAAGATATGTCATTTTACAGTCCTCCTGTTTTTATCCTGCGTGACAGAAATATTTTGACACGCTCTAATACTATATGAAGGAACCGGAAAATGTATGACTGTGATTTCTTTAGAAATTCGTAAACATTTCTTCAAACTGAGGCCATGAAAATAAGGTAAAATATATTTAAGTAATATAAATATGTGATTACAGAGTGATTTTTCTTAGAATCTTCCCACAGAATCAAGTACAAAAAGATTCCGAGAGAACATTAATCTACAAAGGAGGGATCATTTATGGATACCAGTAAAAAAATCATTATAGGTGCAGTTGGTACGGCTGTTGTCATTGGCGCCGCTTCGATCGGTCTGATCCTTGGCCGTGCGCCAGCAGATACGGACCTTTCTACGATCCATACCCAGGCAGTGGCAACTACCCAGGAAACACCAGCAAAAACAGTGGCTGTGACGGAAAATACAACTACTGCTGAAAGTGAAACAATTAAGGAGACTTATACAGGTATTAATGTACAACTGGAGACTTATACTTCGGGAAATATTTCCATCCAGTATCCTGTGGTTGACCAGATGCATGATACTGCGAAGCAGGATGCAGTAAATGAACGTTTAAAGGCCAATGCTCTTTCTATTATCCAGGCAAATGATCTGGATGAAACAAAAGATACCCTCACCGTGAAATGTGAGGTCATTTCTGCAGACCGCAAACGGCTTACTGCTGTTTATAAGGGGGACCGTATGAGTGACGGTGCGGCTTACCCGGTCAGTGTTTTTTATACTAATACAATGGACCTGAACCAGGTGCGGGATCTGGGACTTTCTGATTTTACAGACGGATACACCATGGCTGGTTATGTTTTAAGTGATGATGTGGAGTTTCTAGGCGTTACCCAGGAACAGAAAGAAGCATTTTTAAAGTATCGGGACAGCTTAGATATGGATATTCTTACAGAAGTATTTAATGGGGCAGATTTTCCATTGGCATCGGAAACTGCATGGCCGGAATCTTTTAGCTACGAAAGCCATGGAACCATCTGCTTTTCTGTTCCGGTACCCCATGCTTTAGGTGATTATGTGATTGTAACTTTTAATCCTTCTACTAAGTAAACGTTGCTATAATCAATACTTTCAGTTATAATAAAGAACAGAAAAAAGACAATTATTTGTCTTATACAACACAAATAAGGAGCAGCAAAAAACTATGGAAAATGTAATTGTTTTTGATCATCCACTTATCCAGCACAAGATTTCTATCCTGAGAAATAAGAACACCGGAACCAATGAATTCCGTGCTCTGATTGAAGAAATCGCTATGCTGATGGGATATGAGGCTTTAAGAGATCTTCCTCTGGAAAATGTAGAAGTTGAAACTCCATTAGAGACTTGTATGACCCCTATGATCGCAGGCCGCAAACTGGCTATCGTACCTATTTTAAGAGCTGGACTTGGCATGGTAAATGGTATCCTGGCACTGGTTCCAAGTGCAAAGGTTGGACATATCGGTCTTTACAGAGATGAAGATACCCATGAGCCGCACGAATATTACTGCAAGCTTCCGGATCCTATTGAAGAACGTACCATCGTAGTCACTGACCCAATGTTAGCAACTGGTGGTTCTGCTATTGCAGCTGTTAATTTCATCAAACAGCACGGTGGGAAGAAAATTAAATTTATGGCCATCATTGCAGCACCGGAAGGTCTTAAAAAGCTTCAGGAAGCACATCCGGATATACAGATCTATGTTGGACATCTTGACAGATGCTTAAATGAAAATGCCTATATCTGTCCAGGTCTTGGAGATGCCGGTGATCGTATTTTCGGAACAAAATAATATATAAAGCATTAAACCCCGCCAACTGGCGGGGTTTTTTATCATTTATTCCTTAACAACCTTTGGTTTTCTGGTTGCTCTTTTCTTTGGTGCAGGAGCTTCTTCACGGCTTTCTTTTGCTACAACATTATCCTGGTTCTTATAAATAGAATGAGCGGCAATACAGCCTCTGACACTGGATAATGGATAGATATTGCTTTCTTTTCCTACAACAGTTCCTGGATTAAGAACACTGTTACAGCCGACTTCTACACCATCACCAAGGATCGCACCGAATTTCTTGAATCCGGTAGCAACTTCCTTATCTTCTGCGTGTACTACAACTAAGGATTTGTCGGACTTCACATTAGAGGTAACAGCACCTGCGCCCATATGGGCCTTGTAGCCAAGTACAGAATCACCTACATAGTTAAAATGCGGGATCTGCACTTCGTCAAAAATCAGGGCATTCTTTAATTCACAGGAATTACCAACAACAGCACCTGCGCCGATGATAACATTTCCCCTTAAGAATGCACTGTGACGCACATTTGCACCTTCACAAATGATCATTGGACCAGCCATCATAATAGTAGGAGCAACCTTTGCACTCTTGTGTACCCAGATATCATTACCAATCTTACGGTATTCATTTTCCGGAAGAAGAGGTCCTAAAGAACGGATAAAATCACCAATCTCAGGAAGCACTTCCCAAGGATAAGTATGGTTATCAAAAATTCTTTCTGCAATTGTATGGCTTGTATCAAACAGCTCTTTAATTTTCATTTCCTTCAGTTTCATCGTAATCAGTTCTCCTTTTTTGTTTTGTAAAAGGCGGCAGCCGCGTCAAAAAGTTCCCGCATATCATACTGGTTGTTCAGTCTTGTTACGTTTACTGTACGCATAGCAACAAAACGCTCCAGCTTTTCCATATATTCATCTGATGTAATGGAACCTTCCGCCACATAAGTCAGACCTTTTTCCCAGCTGGCGGTAAGCTCTGGATTTAATAATTGTCTGATGGAGTGGTCCACCACCTCATACACCATTTCTCCCAACAGAGATGGCGTGATCACCTGAGTTTTCTGATTTAACCCCAGGTATTTGATACTGACCAGTTTTTTCAGTATCTCTGCTCTGGTGGCACTGGTGCCGATGCCGCTGCCCTTGATCTGGGCCCGCAGCTCCTCATCTTCGATCAACTGGCCTGCATTTTCCATAGCCAGGATCATGGAACCGGAGGTATATCTTTTTGGTGGAGAAGTCTCTCCTTCCTTCACCTTCAGATCCGCTATAGTAAGTATATCATTTTTTTTCAAATCTGCAAGCACCTGTAGCAGCAGAGTTCGGTCAACTTTTGGAATTTCCGTATTTTTTTCATCTGTTTGTATGGAATTCCCTTCTTTTTCATCAGAAAAGGTTTCCTGAATGCTGTTTTTCTTTGCAAGATTCACATCAGCAACTTTCAAATAACCAGGTTCTGACAATACTTTAAAATTTGCAAAAAACTGCTCATTTTTCCGTTCCAGAACAATACTGTATTTCTGGTAAATGGCAGCGGGATAAAAAATGCTTAAAAAACGGCGGCAGACCACCTGGTAAACCTTTTCTCCCAAAGGAGACAGCCCACGCAGATTCCCAAGCCCCTGTCCCGTAGGTATAATGGCATAATGATCCGTGATCTGCTTGTCATTGACATATCGTGTTTTTCCAATCCCCTTGAAACTTCCAAGATCAATGGCCTCTTTGGCAAACCCAGCCATAGGTTCATAGTGCATCAGTCCACTGATATTTTTATAGATTTCTTTGGCAACCGCTGTGGAAAGGACCCTGGCATCGGTTCTTGGATATGTTACCAGTTTCTTTTCATATAACTCCTGCACTACTTTTAATGTTTCGTCAGGGCTTATTTTAAACATTTTAGAGCAGTCATTCTGAAGTTCTGCAAGGTTATAAAGAAGAGGTGGATTTTTTGTTTCCTTTTTCTTCTCTTTGGAAAGGACTTGTACCTCTAATGGTGGCTCTGTTTTCAAATAAGCGATCAGTTCCTCTGCTTTTTCTCTTTCTTTAAAACCATTTTCTTTATACAGATACGGTGTTTTAAAGTATTTTGAGCCTTCTACTGCCTTCCATTCTGCATCAAGTAGTACAGGTGTACCGTCTTTTGCAATTGCCTGAAAACTTCCTAACACACGATAGAAAGGAGTTTTTACAAAGTTTCGTATCTCACGTTCCCTGCGCACCACCATTCCAAGAACACAGGTCATAACACGACCTACAGAGAGAACTGTATATTTAGTTCCCAGATACTGGGACATAGACGGTCCATAGCGCAATGTCAGGACTCTGGAAAAATTAATCCCCATAAGGTAGTCTTCTTTTGCCCTTAAATAGGCAGAAGCAGACAGATTATCATATTCTGACTCATCTTTTGCTTCATGGATCCCGCGAAGGATCTCTTCTTCTGTCTGGGAGTCGATCCATACACGTTTTTGTTGTTTGTCCTTTACACCAGCCATTTGGGCCACCAGACGGTAAATATACTCTCCTTCACGTCCAGAGTCGGTACAGACATATATGGTATCCACATCCGGTCTTGTAAGAAGACCTTTAACAATGGAAAACTGCTTTCCCACATTGGGTATTACTTCATATTTAAATTCTTTTGGCAGAAAAGGCAGTGTATTAAGGCTCCAGCGCTTGTATTTCATATCGTAAGCTTCCGGGTAACTCATTGTCACCAGATGACCTACGCACCAGGTAACAATGGTATCTTCTGACTCAATATAACCATCGCTCCTTCGTCCACGTATCTTTAACGCATCTGCAAACTGCTGGGCTACACTAGGCTTTTCCGCAATGAATAATGATTTTGACATTTAATCCCTCAATTTTATATAAGGCTTTTTTCTGTAAGCCTCATTAATAATTCTTATAAGACATATTTTATGAGTATAACATTTTTTCGGGGGGCTTGCAAGAATTTACCAGAAAGTTAAAGAAATTAGAGAAACAGCCCAAAACCATTTTAGGCAATGGGCTGTTTTGTTTAAGTATTATGAGCAAAGATCGTCTGTCTGTGATATACTCTTCTACTCTTTACTCTGCATAGAACTTATAAATAGTTGTTGTTTTATAAGTATCTCCCGATTTTAAGATAGGTGACGGGAAATTTGCCTTATGGCAGGCATCCGGGTAATACTGTGTTTCAAAACAGAAGGCGTGACGTCTGTTATAGTGAGCTCCGCCTTTTCCAGGACGTTCATCTGTTAAAAAGTTTGCAGTATAAAGCTGCATGCCAGGAAGATCAGTATAAACTTCCATTACGCGGCCACTTGCTGGATCTTTTGCTTTTCCTGCGATACCAAGTACACCTGCTTCGTGGTTCAATACCCAATTGTGATCATATCCATGGCCTAATTTTAAAGCTTCAAAATCAGCTTCAATATCCCGTCCAAGCGGTTTCATTTTTCTAAAATCCATAGGAGTCCCTGCTACAGGAAGAATCTCACCAGTTGGGATAGATGTTGCATCTGCTGGGGTATAGCTGTCAGCTGCCAGCCATACCTGCTGGTCTAATACAGGACCGCTGTTGTGTCCAGCCAGATTAAAGTAGCAGTGATTCGTAAAGTTTGCCACTGTATCTGCATCGCTGACCATGTTATAATCGATTTTTACACAATTGTCTTCTGTTAAAGTATAGCTTATGCGGATTTTTGCATTTCCAGGATAACCCTGGTCCCCATCCGAGCTGTTTAAAAAGAAATCCAGACGGCTTCCTCCTTCCGTCTCGTATGCCCAGCACTCCCATAAACGGCTGTGATACAGATCAGGACCACTGTGCAGGTTATTAGGTCCGTTGTTTGCCTCTAATTTATAGTCTTTTCCGTCAATAGTAATAACTGCATTTCCAATGCGGTTTGCATTTCTGCCAACTGGTGCACCGAAATGGGGTTTGTTTATCTGATAGCTCTCCAGATCATCATATCCCAGGATCACATCTGTCATATTTCCATCACTATCCGGTACCAGCATTTTAGTCCAGACAGCCCCAAGATCAATAAAAGAGGCACTGATCCCTTTTTTGTTGGTTAATGTGTACTCATATACCTTTTCCCCTGAAGGCATAACGCCAAACTCTTTTTTTAAGATTGCCATAAGAAAACCTCCTTTTAGTCAGTATGTCCCCCGTCATCCAGGAGGACATACATTTTTTCTATACTATTTAGCTGCAATATATCCCTTTGCAGTAAGCAGTTCTGCACACAGAACTGCTCCGCCTGCTGCACCTCTTACAGTGTTATGGGAAAGACCTACAAACTTGTAGTCATATACTGTATCTTCTCTTAAACGACCTACAGAGATGCCCATGCCATGCTCAAAATCTACATCCAGGCTTACCTGTGGACGGTTGTCTTCTTCCAGATACTGGATGAACTGCTTTGGAGCACTAGGAAGTTCCAGTTCCTGAGGAATTCCTTTAAAGTTTACTAATTTCTCGATCAGCTGTTCTTTCGTTGGCTTCTTTCTAAACTTAACAAATACAGCTGCTGTATGTCCATTTAATACAGGAACACGGATACACTGGCAGGTAATAACCGGACTTGTTGCTTTTACGATCTGTCCGTTCTCAATGTGGCCCCAGATACGCAGTGGCTCCTGCTCACTCTTCTCTTCTTCTCCGCCGATGTATGGGATGATATTTCCTTCCATTTCAGGCCAGTCTTTAAAGGTCTTTCCTGCACCGGAAATTGCCTGATAGGTAGTTGCAACTACTTCATATGGCTCATATTCCATCCAGGCAGTTAAAACCGGTGCATAGCTCTGGATAGAGCAGTTTGGTTTTACTGCGATGAAGCCTCTGGTGGTTCCAAGACGCTTTTTCTGGAACTCAATGACATCAAAATGCTCTGGATTTACCTCCGGAACGACCATAGGAACGTCTGGAGTCCAACGATGTGCACTGTTATTGGAAACTACAGGGGTTTCTGTCTTTGCGTATTCTTCCTCAATGGCGCGGATCTCATCTTTTGTCATATCTACAGCACTGAACACGAAATCAACACTGGCAGCTACTTTCTCTACCTCGTTTACATTCATGACAACCAGCTTCTTTACAGCTTCCGGCATAGGTGTGGTCATTTTCCAACGGCCGCCTACTGCTTCTTCGTAGGTCTTTCCTGCTGATCTTGGGCTGGCAGCCACTGTAACTACCTCATACCACGGGTGATTTTCCAACAAAGAAATAAATCTCTGTCCTACCATACCTGTTGCACCTAAGATACCAACTCTTAATTTCTTTTCCATAGTTCCTCTCCTCATCTCTTACAGGGCTTTAAGTAGCAGCCGCTGCTTTCATTTTACTCCCACATCGGGGAATCTTTTCCTATCCTATAACAAAGTCGGAAAAATTGCAACATAAAATTCGCCATTTGCGTACATTCGTCTTTGCATAGCGGACATGGTCTTAATTTTGTTCGTCTATGGCTTTATTATAAACGGACCTTGGTACCTTTTCCATCTCTTTTTGCCAGTTTTAACCTGTTTAAATGAACTTCCTTGCCTTTATAGTCAATGACAGGATTTTCGCCAATGAGATATACAGTTTCCAGTTCTTCATTTTTTGCAAGACGAATGCCGCGCACACCCCGGGATGCTTTTTTTAGTATGGAGATCTCATCTAATGGGAATCGCAGGAAATTTCCGCCTGTTGTCTGAAGAACAATGTCTGTCTCACCGTTTATCATTGTCACAAAAACTACACTGTCTTCATCCTGAAGCTTGGTAGCTGCTACCATACGGTTATTCGTCTCAAATTCTTCACCAGGCACCTGTTTTACCATAGCAAGACGGGTAACAAATAAAAGGATGCGGCCTTTGAGCGCACGGGCTGTGGTGAGAAGGCAGATGGTTTCATTTCTGCCATTGTATTTGCTTAAATTTTCTATCGGAACACCCTTGTCACGAAGCTTGCCGGATGGGATGTCCATTGCTTTGATCTGGTGAAGAACACCTGCAGATGTGAACAGGCACAGTTTATCCGTATTTAAGCATCGGAGCACATGGACCTGTTCTGTATCTACAGTTTCCTGATTGCGCTCATATGTTGCTTTATCAAGGAGTTTACAGTAGCCGAAGCGGTCCATAACAAAAACAACTTCCTGTACTGAAATCTCATTTTCCACATAAACTGCTTCTGCGCCGTCTTCAATGCGGGTCCGCCTCGGAATGGCAAATTCTGTCTTGATAGCAGCCAGATCATCTTTGATCACCTGGTTCATAACAGCTCTGCTGCCAAGGATCTTTTTGTATTCGGCAATCTTTTTTAAAGTTGCTTTGTGTTCTTTTTCCAGAGCCAGTATTTCCAGCCCGATCAGTTTATAAAGACGCATTTCCAAAATCGCGGCTGCCTGACGTTCTGTAAAATGAAGTTTTGCCGCATCTTCTTCAAAACCAGCCACTTTAAAATTTATATTGGAAATATCGCCGTTCATCAGACACGCTTTGGCGTCCTTCAGGTTCTTGGAGCCACGTAAAATAGCGATGATCAGGTCAATGCAGTCGCAGGCTGCGATCAGACCTTCCTGGATTTCTTTCTTATCCAGTTCTTTTTCCAGAAGCACATTGTATTTGTGTTCCGTATTTTGATACTGGAATTCCATGAAATTACGCAGGATACCTTTTAAATTTAAGGTTTCCGGTCTGCCATCTGCAATAGCAAGCATATTGACACCGAAAGTATCCTCTAATTTAGTTTTTTTATATAAAATATTTTTAATACGATCAATATCCGCGTCTTTTCTTAGCTCCAGAACAATACGGATCCCGTCCTTGTTAGACTGGTTGGAAATATCTACTACGTCTGTCAATTTCTTGGACTCTACCAAGTCTGCTACATCTACCAGAAACTTATTAATACCTGCGCCGATCATGGTATAAGGAATCTCTGTGATGATCAGCTTGTCCTTATCTACTTTCCTCTTTCCAAGTTCTACTTCAAAACGACCTCTTAATTTAATCTTGCCAACGCCTGTTTCATAGATTTGAGGCAGCTCACTTTTATTAGCAATAATGCCTCCTGTAGGGAAATCAGGTCCCGGCAGATATTTCATCAGCTCTTCTGTAGGAGCTGCCGGATCATCAATATATGCCTGGACTACGTCTACTACTTCTCCAAGGTTGTGGGTTGGGATGCTGGTACTCATACCAACAGCAATTCCTTCTGCACCGTTTACTAAAAGGTTTGGTACGCGTACAGGAAGGACTTCCGGCTCTTTTTCTGTTTCATCGTAGTTTGGTACGAAATTAACAGTCTTATCCAGGTCTTTTAAGTAAACTTCCTGGGCAAATTTCTCCAGTCTTGCCTCTGTATATCGCATAGCCGCAGCCCCATCTCCTTCAATGGAGCCGAAATTTCCGTGACCGTCTACCAATGCCATACCCTTTTTAAATTCCTGACTCATAACAACTAAGGTATCGTAAATGGAGCTGTCACCGTGGGGGTGGTATTTACCCATGGTATCACCTACGATACGGGCTGATTTTCTATGTGGTTTATCATGATCCAGATGCAGCTGGCTCATGTCATAGAGAACACGGCGCTGAACTGGCTTTAATCCGTCTCTTGCATCCGGGATTGCTCTTGCAGTGATAACGCTCATGGAATAATTCATGTAGCTTTTCTGCATTTCCTCACTGTATTCGGTTCTTAATATCTTCTCCGCCATCTCTGTCTGTCCTCTCTGTTATGCGTCAATTTCTGCTTCGTCTGCATGTTCATAAATAAATTGGCGGCGAGGTCCTACCTCACTGCCCATAAGCATTTCTGTTACTTCTGACGCCATTCTTGCATCTTCAATCTCTACCCGCTTTAATACACGCCGCTCCGGGTCCAGTGTGGTCTCCCAAAGCTGCTCCGCATCCATTTCACCAAGACCTTTGTATCGCTGTAAGGTAAAATCCCCGGTGTGGACCCTGCGGTAACGTTCCAGGTCCTTTTCATCATAAAGATACTGTTCTTCGCCCCGTTTTGGGATCACTTTAAATAACGGCGGCATGGCAATATATACATGTCCGTCATAGATCAGCTCCGGCATGAAGCGATAAAGAAAAGTTAATAATAAGGTATCAATATGGCTTCCGTCTACATCCGCATCTGTCATAAGGATGATCTTGTCATAGCGCAGCTTGGTGATGTCAAAGTCATTTCCATAGCCTTCGGAAAAACCACAGCCAAAGGAATTGATCATAGTCTTGATCTCTGCATTTGCCAAAACCTTATCCATAGATGCCTTTTCTACGTTTAAGATTTTTCCCCTGATAGGAAGGATAGCCTGATATTGACGGTTTCTGGCTGTTTTTGCAGAACCGCCTGCAGAATCTCCCTCTACGATGAAGATCTCACATTTGGAAGCATCACGGCTTTCACAGTTTGCCAGTTTTCCGTTACTGTCAAAGGAAAACCTGGATTTAGTCAGCATGTTTGTTTTCGCTTTTTCTTCGGCTTTGCGGATCTTAGCTGATTTCTCTGCACAGCCGATCACACCCTTTAAGACCTCTACATTTCGGTCAAAGTAAAGCTGCAGCTGGTCTCCTGTCACAGTAAATACAGCTTTGGTAGCATCTGCACTGGCAAGTTTTGTCTTAGTCTGTCCCTCAAAAATGGGATCCGGGTGTTTTACTGCAATCACAGCGGTCATACCATTTCGGGTATCGGCACCGGTAAAATTGGAGTCTTTATCTTTTAAAATACCTAACTCTCTGGCATAAGAGTTGATCAGGGCTGTAAATTTGGTTTTAAAACCGGCTAAATGAGTGCCGCCTTCCTGAGTGAAAATGTTGTTGCAGAAACCAAGTATATTTTCTTCAAAAGTGTCTACAAACTGTATGCAGGCTTCTACCTCTATCTTATCTACCACACCCTTAAAATAGATTGGATCATGGATGGGTGCTTTTCCTGCATTTAATTCTTTTACATAGGCGATAATGCCATCTGGTTCATGGTAAGTTACCTTCTCTTCTTCCCCGCTTCTGCGGTTTTCATAGTGGATCATCAGGTTTGGATTTAAGTAAGCTGTTTCATGTAAACGGCTTTTTAACCAATCTGCTTTAAAACGGGTCTTTTCAAAGATTTCCCCATCTGGAAGAAAATTGATCTCTGTTCCTGTCTCGCGGCTTTTTCCAATTACTGGAAGAAGACCATTTTCCAGTTTTGTAGTAGGATGTCCCTGATGATAGGTATCCTGATAGATACAGCCGTCACGGTAGATTTTTACAGTCATATGCTCAGAAAGAGCATTTACAACGGAGGAACCTACACCGTGAAGACCTCCACTGGTCTTATATGCATTATTGTCAAATTTTCCGCCTGCATGAAGGGTAGAAAGTACTACTCTGGCTGCAGACACTCCCTTTTTATGCATTTCTACCGGAATACCGCGTCCATTATCACGCACGGTACAGGAACCGTCTTTTTCCAGCCGGACAGTGATCTGGGTACAGAAGCCTGCCAGATGCTCATCCACTGAATTGTCCACGATTTCATAGATCAAATGGTTCAGTCCTTTAGATCCCACTCCTCCGATATACATACCTGGTCTCTTACGGACCGCTTCCAGTCCTTCCAGGACGGTTATACTGTCTGCATTATATTGTTCCTTTGCCATTTTTCCCTCCATATTGCATTGATGTCCTCTCGGAATCTTTCTTGCACGCCTTTGTGGTCGATTTTCCGCCAGTCGCCCCCGGATTTCATCGCCGTACACCCCATACGCCTCAGAAATTTGGGTATAACGGACAAAAATCTTCTCACAAAATCAGGCACAGAAAGGTTCCGTGAGAACATATTGTGTTCTTTTTGAACTTTCTGATGACAAAAAAAAACCTTATAGAAACAAGGCTTTTTAGTATTTCATAATTATATTCTAAATAGACATGTCATCTGACGGTAACATCATCATAAATGAAAATCATGTACTACATGCTGTTGGAACTTTTGCAACTGCTACCAATATTCGTAATCCGACCTGTCACCCTGCTTATTCATAACCAGCTTGGCTGCCAAATATCTATATAGCCTCGCACACTAGCATTTCCCATAACCACCTAGTACATCGTTTCGTAAATAACTGTACTAATCACATAGGATGCGGATTTGAATGTGCAGGTCTAAAAACGCAGGCGTAGCGGACTGCGCTGAGGCTTTTAGACCTGTGTAATCAGATTCGCAGACAAGCGAGTGGTATAGTTATTTCGAAAATGATGTACTAGCAACACGTTCATAGTAGTTCTTCTAAATCGGCATTATTATAGCAATAATTTGCAAAATTAGCAAGACGTTTTGTGTTTTGACCAGGCTGCAGCAGAATCAATATGGTTTTGCCACAGTCTTAATTTAATCTAAACGAACATGTTACCTAGTACATCGTTTCGTAAATAACTGTACTAATCACGTAGGATGCGGATTTGAGTGTGCAGGTCTAAAAACGCAGGCGTAGCGGGCTACGCTGAGGCTTTTAGGCCTGTGCAATCAGATTCGCAGACAAGTGAGTGGTATAGTTATTTCGAAAACGATGTACTAGCTATAATATCTCCACAAATGAAAATCAGATGTCACCCGCTTCTGACACTCCCATAACTGCTTCCAATATTCGTGATCAGAGCTGTAATCCTGCTTACCCATACCGGCTTGGCAACAATTTCATAGTAATTATTGTGAAAGTTCCAGTCCAAGTCCCTTACATACATTGGTGACGAAATCCTGTACATTGGTAACAATACCCCGGGCAGAAAGACTGCCGCGATCGGTCAGTTTATTTACGGTGAATTCTGAAATATCCACACAGTAGAAATAAACTTCCCGGATAGAACCGTCTTCCATAACACGGAAAGATGGTGTCATATTTCCAGTTGCTATGGTATGAAGCATCGTTGCCAGGCAAATCACTGTGGTAGCTTTTCTCACATGGGAACGCATGGCATCCTGAGCTTCGTAAACATTTCCATAAACCTCTGGCAACGGACCGTCATCTCTGATAGAACCAGCTAATACAAAAGGAACCTTATGCTTCACACAGTTATAGATAATACCATTGTTGATATTTTCTTCTTTTATAAAATTCTCTATAGAACCACAGGTTCGGACACGATTGATCGTAGTCAGATGGTTGTAATGCCCATTTTCAACACTTTCCTGGGTGTAGATATCCTGGCCAAGTGCCGTTTTCAGATAAGCACCTTCCAGGTCATGAGTTGCCAATGCATTTCCTGCAAGTACTGCATCTACGTAGCCGTTTGCCACCAGCTGGGAAAAAGCATTTCTGGCATCACTGTCAAAGCTGAACGCCGGTCCCATGACCCATACTACATAGCCATGCTCTTTTTCATGATGTAAAAGTTCATAAAGTTCATCATAGTCTCTTGAAAAGGCTGTTTCTCTGGATCGGTTCTGACGGAACGCAAATACTTCCTGCCTTTTGTCAATGCTTCCAAAGCCGTTTGCATGTACATAAATGCCGTCCTGACAATCTTCTGTTCTCCCTACGACTACCAGATCGCCTTTTTTCAAATGACGAGGTTCGATCACATAAACTTTCCCATCTTTGTATACAGGAACACAATCCATACGGCTGTCCTCTGCAAGAAGCCATTTCCCGTTTATCTTAAAATATTCCGGAAATATGCTCAGTGCATGAAAATTCTCCGGGGCTGCCATATCTACTGGGGCTTCTTTTAACACAACATCTGGTGCAGAAATGAATTTTTCCTTTGAAAAATCTGGTGCTGTATAAGTTCTTAAGTGAAATGCCATATTTTTTCCTCCTCTTTTGAAAAATAATTACTTTTTTATAATATCTCATTTCTAGGAATAGGAAATCCACATAAACCTTGTAGTCATATGAAAAAGCTTTGTGAGTATTGACTTTTTCAGCATTTGCAAGGCTTTTCACAAGAAGCACCCGGATGCTTCAAAGCTCCGTCTTGTCCTGGCGTCAGAGTGACTAGTATAATCCACAGACAAGTGCGATAGTTATTTCGAAAACGATGTACTAGCCTTGTTGCCATACGACCTTCTGTATCCATATAATACCATTTTCCACCGATAGTTTGCAAGCCCTTTACCATGAGTTGAAAGCTGATTTCATTTTCAGATCAATGGTATATGTAACAATCAAACAGAAACCATGGCACTCTCATTTGATATTGATTGTAAGTGCCATAAAAGCCGAGATGTAAGTTTTATTCCACCTCGGCTTTTTATTGATACTATAATACTTCGTTGTTACTGCCCATAACCGGGCCGTCTTACATTCCTCTTCCTCTACTTTTCTTCTTTGGCTTTTCCTGTACCAGATTTTCTACGTTGATGTCGTTCATAATGACGATTTCACTGGTGTTCCAGTCTTTTATATGGAAAAGAATGGCAGTGCCGTCCGGAGCTTTGATTAATGGAATGATATCAGTGAAAACATCTATCTGCCAGAAATTTCGGGAAATGATATGGATAACTTGTCCGGTTCCATAAGTTAAAAGCAGGGGATTTACAAGAATTTTTTATAAAAGAAAAAGGCGGCTGACCTTTTATGATCAACCGCCAAAAATCACATCATTCCCAGCACTCTCTTAAATACCCTGAAATTCGTATCATCACGAGGCGAACAATATACAGCAAACTCAATGGTTTTAAAGACTTGCAGATAATCCGTAATCACTTCTTTTGCAGCTCTGGCCATCACTTCCGGTTTATTCTGAAAGGCTCCGCACCCAAAAGCACCAAGAATCACTACTTCCGCATTGTTCAGTGCGGCAACATCCAGAATCCTGGTCAGTCTCTTCTTATGGATTTCAAGAAGTTCTCTATCACTGACCTTTACAGCGTGATCACCATTATTCTGATTGAACCGATTGCTTGGTCTTTCCCGTAAATTCGGTGCTGCGCAGGTAATAACATCTACATCATACCAGTCTTTCTCATCCAGCAGTTTCGGATTGCTTGTATCTGTCTTAAATACAGTTACACCCGGCGTATAGATGATATCTGCATTATTGATCGGATTTTTCGCATTTCGATGAGGATAATAAAACCCTTTCATCATCTCCGGTACACTTAAGCAAAAATACAGTCCGGAGCATCTACACAGGCATTCCTCCTGGGCACTGGATCCTCTTGTCACTCCACCACCCGGATTAGTGGAAGAAGCAAAGTTATGTACTGCAACTTTTTGCTTTACATAACCAGAAGCTGCCGCAAAAGTCCGCTTTGTGGACAGGATCACTTTTGCATTATCTGTAAAACGTGATTTATCCACAACAGGCAGATGTTCTCCTTCCAAAATAAGTTTTTGATTTTTCACGGATTTAGCAAGAGATTCTTTAATTCTCCCATTTTTTTCACACAGATTTTTTGTATCTTCAAAAATCTCTACATTTTCAAAACTGCTCATATATTTACCATTCCTTTTAACCTTTTATTTGTTATCAGGTTTTCTCTATACATTTTAGTTTTTCTCTTCGCTCTCTATCCACCTGAATCCATTCATCCAATGTAAGCGGGATATAATCAGAAAACATGCAAAAACAATTTATCATCTGACAGGGAATAGGCACTTCTTCTTTAGAACCCTGAATCGCTCGCTGATGTTTACGCACCTGTTCCTGATATTCCTGAATCAACACTTCATCAAAAGTGTTATGAACATGACCATACAACATGTAAGTTTTAGGATTCCCCTCTGAATCATAACGATATTGCCCGTTATAGCACATAATGGGATAGTGAGATAAAATTATTTTTCGCTTATTGTCATTTAGCTCTATATAGGGAGTGATTTTTTCCAATAACTCTGACCGGAAATCTTTCTTATCGATAAATTCATCGTGATTACCAAGAATAAGGGTCTTTCTGCCTTTTAGCCGTGTCAGTAATTGATTTACCTGCTCTCCGTGCTTATAAATTGCGAAGTCTCCGAGAATCACAACTTCATCATTTCTACGCACCCTGGAATTCCATTGAGCGATCATATATTCATCCATGGCTTCCACGCTTTCAAATTTCCGATTATCCATGCGATTATTTAGCCCACCATGACCAAAATGCAAATCCGCAATGTAATATCTCATTATTATCACCTTCTCTATAGTAACTACATTTTAGCAATTATCTGTTTCGCATACCAATTTAGCCCTTTATGTGCCAATGCTTCATTTGACGAATCCCAATTTGTGGCAGCAACCGCAGCTTTTTTTTTACTTCGGCAATTGTTAGTTTTCCAAAGGAAAATTGCATTAAAGCTTTTGTTAGCTCACTTTCAATAGTGTATTTCTTTTTCTGCTTCATAGCTAAATGCCCCTTTCATTCCAAAATACGGTCCATTTCTCTCTGATCATGGCGAGTATAGACTTTTTCTGGACCATACGCACCTTTATGACGATACGAAGCTTGTCCATTCTTGATTTTTGTTTTCTTGCTGACACCACGAGTGATCATCCCATAATCATGTTTTGCAAGAATTCCTGGCTTCTCACCATTTACTGCCGCTTCTAACTTTTCAAAGTGTTTCCCAGAATGAACCCTTCCTGGTTCACCATGCCCACCAATCGCAACTGCCATTTCCTTACGCTGCTTAATTTTCACTTTTCGCTTCTGCCTTCTATATTCTCTCGTCCTCATTTTTTTTGCTTCCTGGCTAATAGTATGCCTTTTTCTGTTACTCGTCCCGCTCCTCTTCTCTGTTTTTCAATTCATCCCGCATATTTAAAATCAAATTGTTTAAGTTCTCATCATCACAATCTAAATCCAGAGCAACGCCGATATGTCCCTCGATAACGCCATCTTCATAAGCTCTGTACATAAAAGCTCAAGTATACTCCTTTTTTTTCAAATTCTTCTGGAGTAGTCTTATAATGTTGTTGAAAAAGCTCTGGCACACGAGTCTTAGCTTTTTCAACCAAAGCTCTTAGTTTCTCTTCATTTTCGTCTGTTACAGTCAGCAATTTTTCATTTTTCGTCATAATTATTTTTCCTTCTACCTTTGGCAATTTCTGTTTTTTCTACTCTGTCAGCGATATCGCAGGCTTCATCCAATGGCATATCCGTACATGCTGCACCTATCTGAATATCATCCATTCCATATTGCTTTAAAAGCTTCTCTGCTATTTTAGCTTTTTGTTCTTGAAGTTGTTTCTGAATACTGGCTTTATCCGCTAAAATATCAACTGCTTTCTGAGCATCATCATCTGTAAGCCCATATGTAGTAATTCCACCTGATGCCATGTGCATAGTACACACAACAAAATCTTCCAGATAGTTCCAAAGCCAAAATTCATCATCCAGAATAACAAACCGTTTTACATTAGCCCGGCCTGCAAGCCATGTACGAATCTCATATGGACGCGCATTTGCTCCATTGATATAGGATAAAGGCGTTATATCAGCAATTTCTAAACCATATTTCTTTAATAATATAATAAGACGATCCACATCCTTGTCATAATAATCCGACTCAGAATTTATATGACGTGCATATTCATAACGCCAGGAAGAAGACAAAACAATGGACGCTCCTGTTTTCCTGGCAATATGAGCCAATCTCTTTACCATATCTTCCGCAATGATTGGTTCTGTCGAACGATTGCTATTTAAAACCCCATCAATATCAAGAAAGATCACTTTTTCAGGGCCAGTACTAATCAGTTTTTCCATTACAATCCCTCTGATTCAATCATTTTCTGGTATCGTGCTTCCAGTTCTTCATCTGAAAGTTCCTTTCTCTGAAAGACTGGTTTATACTCCCGCAGTTCCTGATCAGACGGTACAAAGTTTAAAAATTCTTTCTCTGTAAGATTGAAACTCTCTATAATATAATCATCGTCAATTCCCTGAGAAACTAATTCCAATACTGCATACTTGTCTGGATCCTTTGCCCATTCTTTTACACAGGATAAATCTATACCATATCCTCTGGATATTTTATCGTAATCAATGTCCTTATTTTTAAGGCAGTTACAAAGACTTTCCACTTGTCCAACCAAGCTTCCCTCAGCATAGCCTTCCTTAATGGTTAACTTCCACTGGCATTTATCTGCGATTTCTTCAATTTCCGCTCTGGAAAGGCCAGTATAATACTCCATATCAGCATACGTTGGACCACCAAGCAGTGATTTGGCATTTCTCCACAGAATCCGTTCCGTAATCTGTTCTTTCTGTTTTTGAAGTTCTTCCTTCAGGTATGCCTGAATTTCTGGATCATTTTTATCGATCATCGTCTTTACCTCCTTAAAATAGCCGTACATCATGAAAAAGAAATTCCATCTTATCAATGCGTTTATTAATATGCCAGTGTCCGCAATACCACTTCTTATAATCCAGTTTATCTTCTATCAGATCCAGCCACTCTTCTGTTATTGTATCTATTGTGCTCTGATCAATTCCATGGATCATTGCTTCAAGCGGACGATATTTATAGGGGCAGGTATGAGAAAAGACGGCATCTACTTTCCAATTTACTCTGTCAAGCTGTTCTTCTGCAAATTTCTTAATTTCAGCAGATGACTGTTCATTTGGAAACCACTGATAATCATGAGCAAGCCTGTAATACTTATCTACGGAATATGCACCGCCAAGTACAATTACTTTCTTGCCATCCAGATCATAAATTTCGCCATCTTTTGCGAAGATCAGATTGGGAAATTCCGGTTGCCACCAGACTTTTCCACCATGCCAGTTTATGAGTTCATAACATCCTGCATCTTCCGGCCGCATCTCATGATTTCCATGAATACAGAAAATCTCTGACCCAAGTACATTGGCTTTCTTTTTCCTTTTATGATCTTTCCAGCCACCAAAATAATTCAAGGCCACATCGCCAAGGATAACGATGATATCACTTTTCTTTAACTCCATTGCACAACCCCACTGCTGCAACTCAAAAAAATCACCATGCACATCACCTGTAATATAAATGCTCATATCTTATCACCCCTTCTCTTATTCATTATACGTCAGGTAAAGCAAAACCTCATTCAACTGCCGGTTGAATTATGAATTTATGGCAACATCTTTATTTTGTATATAAATACGAAAAGAGGCTGCATTGTTTTAAAGCAACCTCCCTTTGATCAGTTTTATAATCATTTATTCTGTTTATATTGTTTATTTCGTCAAACTTGAATCTACCTATTTCTTTTTCGACTTAGGAACTGGCAATTCCGCGTACATTGCATTAAAAAGCCCAGCCAGAAATTCTTTGCTGTCAACCTCTTCTACCAACAGCATTTCTTTTGCTCCATCATATGGTAATTCATAAGTTACTGTTGGCATGTAAGAAATTGCAGATTTTATGGGTTTTACAAGTAATCTGTCATCATATATGCCTCCGATAATTTTGCTCCGATAATATATGATGTATTCTCCCATCATAGCACGATAATTAATCTCTTCTAAATCCGATAACTGTTCTAATACAAATTGTAAATATTCTTGACTTGATGCCATAAGTTTATCCCTTCAACTACCAACTTTGAAAGGCAGATTTCTTTATTACAATTTTATCTATACATTCCCGTCAATCCATTCCCGAACTGTATCAACATTGATTTTAACTGCTTGTGCAATCTTATCAACAGATAAGCCCATTTCAGCAAGGGAAAGGGCGGTTTCTTTAGCTTTCTTCAGTTCGCCTTTTTCAATGCCAAGCTTTTCGCCCTTCGCAATACCAAGTTTTTCACCGTTTTCAATTCCTTCACTATAAATCTGTTCCATTTCACGGCACATGAATTCCACCCCTTTCTGTGTTTCTTTTAATTCGTATACTCTATCAGCTAAAATCTTACTATGCATATCTCCTGCATTCTTACAATGCAGATCATGCATCAGTCGTCCTAATTCAGTGTCGTCCTGTTTCTTAGAATTTACATAAATAATATGGGTCTCATCCTTAAAATTCTCACTGACTTCTTCAATCGTTCTATGTATATGATAAATTGGAAGTCCATAACCCAGTGCGTCATCTCTGGTAATAAAAATAACATAGCTTTCAGGGAGCTCATCAAAATCCTGCCCCGGATTCAATGTATTCATATCCATTAAGCCGCTATGATATCTCGCCCGCTTTGGAGATGCACCTTCATTATCCTGCTGGATTTCCACATCCATCTGTTTTCCATCAGCATCTCTGACAACACAATCCAATATAGCTGAACGTCCCTGTAAGTTTTTATAATCTTTCTGCAAAACCTGATCGATGATCCGCAGATTCTTTTTTCCCATGATCACCTGCAAAACATATTCTGTGCATTCCCGCTTTTTGAATACATTCCGCATAAACACATCGCTCATGATAGTGAGGTCTTTTAAGATACTCTTATATCTTTTATAGCGGGCTTCCAACGCTTCTGTTTTCACAATTTCTTCTTTCGTCACTATAACCTCCATTCTTCGTCGATGTCAAGCTGGATTTAAAAATGCATCCTATCCCAATTTCATCTTATCATCAAAATCCATTTTTCTCAAGGTTAGATAATTTAATGCAGGGATTTCGCTTTTAGCACTGTATATTTATAAATAGTGCCCCTCTCACGCTTATTTTCTCTTTTGCTTCCTGAATAGCTGAATGCGCACAACGTCCCCCCTTAGTTAAATTTAGCTCATTTCAAAGCGCCTGTTTTTATTTTCCCACTGACAGACTATCCGCCCTTTTCATACAAGATACTTTTTACTTTTTCCAATAATAGCTCATCACAAAACTTCCGGTTCACACTTTTTCGGCTGATTCCACTTTCTTTAAATCTTTGAATACGGCGATACAGGTATAATTCTCTCATGTTGAAGCCGATGATCATCAGATCAAATATTACTTCTGTTGCTGCATGGCAATAGCAATGTTTTGCGTGATAATACGTTTTCAACTGGTGGAATCCATTCTCTTCTATATCCCATCTTCGGTTCATCATCTCCCATAAAACCCGAGGTTCCCCTTGATCCAGAGTCGTTACCAGCCACATCCGGCGTTCGTTTTCTTTCCAGCTTTCATGATATCGGATCACACGAAGCTTATGGGGACTATTATCTATCTCAAATCCTGAAAGATCCCAGACTTCTATATTCTTTTTTCCACAGGTAAACGACCTTTTTTTCCCCTCATCCCGCTTAAACAGGCTTTCCGCATCCTGAAACAGTTCCCTTCGTTCATCTTTTAGTCGGATCACCGCATCCAGTCCGCACTCTTTTATCGTATTGATAAATGGGGCATTCAGATACAGCGCATCTGCTACGATCACATCTGCGAAATGTCCGTGTCTTTCCTTCAGACGTCTGATCAGCTTTTTTCCTCCTGTCAGTTCTCCTTCATCTTTTTCCGCTCCGTCCCTCGGTTTTAACATTTCCTGGCCCAGGATTACATGTGGCGTTTTTCCTACTGTCATACAGACCACGCTCCGGTGGAAATATTCTGTTTCACCTGCACGGTTTTTCCGGCTAAGGCAGTCCGAACAGGACTTTTTTGTGCTGTTGAACAATTCCACTCCATCGATACCGGCTACAACATATCCACCTATAGTCCCTTCCCGAAATACACGGTTGCTTTTTATGATATCGATCGTCTGGTCGTGGATCTCACGGATCTCATCTGGATCTATCTGGGTAAGAAGGTCACGGACCGCATCAATTTTAGGTATTTTTCCATGTATGCAGTTTTTCAATCGTTTTCCCATACTTTCAGGCGCAGAAAAAACTGTATGAAAACTCTCATACTGCAGCATCAGAAAGAGCAGTGCCGGCATGACGATATTAAATAATGGGATCGTTCTTCTTTTTCTTTTGTCCGATAACCCCTTGATTTTCTCCGGGATTTTATATACACTTTTCATATAAGTTAGCAGCTTCTTTAATGCTAATTTTTCATTAAGGACACCTTCTTTCGTGTTGTTTTGTGGGTAACATAATTATACAATAAAAGGTGTCCTTTTTGATTGCTTATGCAGAAAAAACAGTAACTTTTTATTCAATATGAGAATTCCCCGTTCTGCCAGATGGATCCCTTGCAAAACGGGGAACTTTTTATCTTAAAAGCGAAATCCCTGAATTTAATGTTTGAAAATAATTTCACATTATGTTACTATACACGGGTAGTTCATTTTCATTGTGGAAAGTGACGAAAATCATTTTTCTTTTTCATCAAAACTATTTTAGCCGGAAGAAATTCTGCGGATATCGCTTCCGGCTACATGTTTTATTGCTTAAGTTATCAACAGTATCTATAAATTCTCTTTTGAGGCGTGTTGAATTCATCGATTTTTGTGGATGGTTTCTCCACGCCAGCTTCTTATCTGACCATTTTTTTAGAGTTATTCACATGAAAAAATGACGAATGATCATCTCCTGCAAATTCGCATAAATTCAGATCTTCTGCTATAATCATTCCATGAAAAGAGGGATGAGCATGAATGACATATCTGTAAAAATCGAGCAGTTACTGAAACTTCAAAAGGGTGTCTGCGAACAGTACGAAAAAGAAAATAAAGAACTTTTAAAAACAATTAAAGCCCAGGAAGAACAGATCCGTCTTCTGAAACAGTTGATTGAAAACCAGGATAAAATCATTAAAGCATTGGAGCAATCATAATGGGAAAGCCGTTTGAATATATTGGAGCGTTGCAGTGTGAAAACCGAATATTGAGAAAAAAAGTAGCCGATCATGAGTCAGGAGAACGATTCCAACAGATTCAAATGGAACATCAAAAAGTACTTGATGAGTACCGACGACAGATAAAACGTCTGAAACAAACGATTGAAAATCTTCGCAAAGATGTAAGAAAAGCCTGGAAATGGTGCGAAGAGGCATATGAAGATGCACTTAAGGAACTGAATGCACAGATGAAAGATCTGGAGCATGCATTAAAAACGGCTAAAAGAATGCGCTTTGCCGCAGAACAACGCCGTGATCAGGCATTGTCTGAGGTCGCTGGACTGCGCCGTGAAAACAGTGAGCTAAAGGATCAGCTGGAAAAAACAGAGGGACAGAATAAGAAACTTCTGGCACAGTTGAACCGTGATTATGAAAATTCCTCCATTCCGTCATCACAATCAAGAAACCGTCGAAAAATATCCAACAATCGTGAACGCACTGGAAGAAAACCCGGAGCGCAGCCAGGGCACGCCCATCATGGAAGGAAAAAGCAGGAAGCAACTCAGACTGTACATCTGCCTGCGCCCAAAATTGTGGCAGAGGATCCGGATTTCAAAAAAACAAAGAAGATCATAACCAAACAGCTTGTTTCCATTGAAATGATTCTTCATGTAACGGAATATCAGGCAGATGTATATCGTAACTCCAAGACGGGAGAAAAAGTCCATGCAGCTTTTCCCGCAGGAGTGGTTGATGATGTGAACTATGATGGCAGCATCAAGTCACTTTTATTTCTGTTAAATACAGACTGTGCAGTTTCCATTGATAAAAGCCAGCGCTTTCTCTCTGATTTGACAGGTGGAAAGCTGAAAATTTCCAGAGGAATGATCAATAAACTCTGCCGTGAGTTTTCTTCCAAAACAGAAACAGAACGGAAAAAAATCTTTGCAGACCTGCTGTCCTGCCCGGTTCTGCATACAGACTGTACAAATGCCCGCGTAAACGGAGAAAGCGCCTATGTATTTGTCTGCGCATCTTCAGATGAGGAAAAGGTACTTTACTTTGCCCGTGAGAAAAAGGGGCATGAAGGCGTAAAGGGAACTGTAACAGAAGATTTCCGGGGGATTCTGGTACACGATCATGAAATTACTTTTTACCGTTATGGAAGCGCTCATCAGGAATGCCTTGCGCATGTAGAACGGTATCTGAAAGACAGCATGGAAAATGAGTCATCCCTTACCTGGAACCGGCGAATGAGAGAACTGCTCCAACGAATGATACATTACCGGAAAGAACATACCGGTGAAGCATCGTTAGACGCTCAAACAGTAGCTGGCTTTGAGACAGAGTATCAGGAAATCCTGGACAAAGCCAAAGAAGAATACAAACGTAATGAGCCAAGCCCGTATTACCGCGAAGGCTACAACTTATATCGCCGGATGCAGGAATATAAAACAGAGCATCTTCTTTTCCTGCATGACATGAGGGTGCCAACCACAAACAATACCGCAGAACGCTGTTTGAGAGATTATAAACGAAAACAGACTTTTGCAATGACATTTCGAAGCCTTGAAAGTATCGAAGAATTATGTCATAGCAAGGGTGTGCTGCTTGAAGTACGAAAAAACAACCCCAACATTTATACCGCTGTCATGGAAATCTTTAACAGAAGATATGGAGCCTGATTTGTGCATCAGACTCCCTTATTTTAATTGACCGAGTGGTTGTACACAAGTCTGCCCGTGTATAGTAACCCACTGAGCATTTTCTCACCCCTTTTCTGTCTGTTTACTTTTCCTTTTTCCCGTCTTATACTGTACTTACAGGCCCCCGCCAGGGCTAAGTACTAAAGAAAGGAGAATAGCTTATGGCTCTATATTCCAAAGTAAATAAATTAATAGAACAACTTTCACACCTTCACAAAAAAGAAGTCCTTATTTTGCTTTTTCTAACCGTATACGCACACGGAATTATTCATTCCTTGCATTGCCTCTTTGAGATTAAAAAGTCCTTGTTTTTATTGAATAGGTATATATACGCAGAGTCAGCAAACACCAAAAATCTTAAAAAAGTTTTGTCCTATTACCCCATTATTGTTAAATACAGTTATCAAAAAGAAAGCATGAAACGTAGCAATCCAGATTATGTAAATTATGAAATTGCAAAACAGCATTACTCTGACCTATTAAACAATTGGGATTTTTTTGTATACGATTACAAAAAAGCGTTTAATCCTTTAGTTGCATTAAAGGCTACCTTTTCTATTCCAAGCTCTTTCTTAAACTGGATTGGATTTTATCCTAGAAGAATCAATCTTAATTTTTTCAATTTAACTTTTTGGTTCATTAATCTTTATTCCAATGAAATTAAGTCTTTTATAAATCTTCTAATTCAAAAGCTGATTTACACATAAATAGACAAGGCAATATATACTGGCCTCTTCATATCTGGACATGCTCCCACCTGATAAAAATACAAATACCTGGGAGCATGCCAGCGCAATAATGCAGCTTATTATGTTTTTCTTCATCTCTTCTCACCCCTTTTTCTATCTGTTTACATTTTTATCTTCCCGTCCTATACTGTACTTACAAGCCCCCGCCAGGGCTGAGTACATACAAAGGAGTTTTCTATGAAACAATCTGTTGACTTGTCTTCTGCGCTGGAACGTCTCATTGCCCAAATAAAACAGATCACAACACTTTATGAATCAGCTTTCCAGCCTGATACACTAAACGCGGCATTAAGTCAAATGGCTGCATCACTTAAAGAGGCATCTGCCCTTTATTCGGAATCATATTGCACTCAATTTTCCGAACTCATTCAAAGTTCTATTGTTTCCATGCGTAAAAATGATTTTTCTTTTATTGCTAAATCATTAGATACACAATCCCTCAATAATATTAATGACGTATTAATCTATCAATTAGAGTCATTAATAGATGCTATCAACGCAATTCATGTTGTCGATAATTACGTAGAAATTCCCAAACAGCTTATCCCTGAGAATTTCGATTATGACGAAGAAGTAAATCCCCCCATTCAGAATAAATCACTAATTAAGTTGCCATCTGAAAAAGCATTAAGCATAATCAGTTTGCTCATAACAATAGTTATTGCATGCATTTCATACTACCAAAGCTTATCTCCAGCAGCTTGGCAAGAAAAATACCACCAAGAAGAAATGGAAAATGATGCTACGATTATTCAGCAAAATGAAGAAATGCTTAAAATTCAGCAAAAACAATACGAAGCTATCGCAAAAGAGCTTGAGTTACTAGGGGCTATTTATGATCAATTAAAATCTAATTCAAACGATCCCCCAACTTCCTGTTACATTCCTCCAGAAGTTGATTTTCCTCTTCAAGAAGCTGGCTCATTGCCTCATTGTATTGAATCTCATTATCCAAATGATCACTCAGATGATCTCCCAACTGAATCACAGCTTTCCACAGCTCCTCATTCGCCTGACGGATCTGAACTGCTGTTAAAATCTGACTGACTATTAATGAAATAAGAATCCATGTTTTCCAGACTGGGAAATGTGGGTTCTTTTCTTCTTTGTCACTGGCTTGAATGTCTTTGTGTACAGCAGGCATTTCTTCTCACCCCTTTCTTATGCTCTAGTGCTTACGCACTCTTCTGGGCCAACTGTTTTCCGAAACGTACTCCCTCCAGGAATGTGAGGAAGTCTTCCTTTTCTTTTTGTTCCAGCTCAGACACAAAGGCCATTGCCTCTGCTGCTTCTGGCTCATACTCCATTGCTACTAATGCTATTAAGCTTTCTGTTGTTTTTTTTCTTTCTGCCATAATGGTTGCTCTCCTTTCATCATTATTTTTTAATACAAGTAATTTGTTTTTAAATACCATTCACTTGTTTTATATTTTGATATTATACCAGTTACTTGTATTTGTCAACAGTTTTATTGTTATTCCTATTGACTTTTATACAAGTGACTGGTATATTTGTTTTATCAGCAGAAAAGAGGTGAAATAATGACAATAAATGATCGAATAAAATATTTTCGCAAAGAGATTAAGGGAATAAATCAGAAAGAGTTCGCTAAAGTTCTAGGTGTAACGCAATCTGGAGTTAGTTATATGGAGCAAAAAGGCTCTACTGTAGCTGATAGTAGCATCAAAGCTATATGTTCTGTATTCGATGTAAATGAAGAATGGCTACGAAATGGCACAGAACCAATGTTCGCCCAGCCTACAACCTTTAGCTTGGACGACTTTGCAAAGGCCAAAGGTGCTACACCACTGGAGCTGAAGATCATGAAAACATATTTTGAACTGGATCCAGACATCAGAAAAGCAGCAATGGATTTTTTCAAAAAGCAGCTACTGTCTGCTGTAGCTGCTGATCCTGGATTATTAATCCCGGACGATCAGGACGATCTTGAAAAGCTTAATCCACCTGCTGAGGCCGGAAACGGTACCAGGAAGGAAACTTCTCAAAAGGCGCCCAGCCTTCCGGAGCTGGGTTAACGGATATAGTAGAGTTTTGTCAGATTGTGGTTAAAAAGTAGGTTATAGTAGATAGTACGGGTTTTCCGGTAACATATCGCAAACACTCTGCAGTCTGCATAGCTTATGTACTTTTTGATCATCAAGCCTCACACCTTTCTGCTGTTCTGGAAAGACTGGACGCATTCGTTTATTATATCCTTTGTGTATATTGGTTTGGAAATATTTGGAAATAAGAAAAGGGGAATAATTATGAGTAATTTTGTTACAAATACTAGCCATAAATCTAGAAAAACTGCATTGCTTCTATGTATTTTTGGCGGTTTATTGGGATTTCATTATTTTTATGTCGGACGTTTTTGGAAAGGGGTTCTTTTCTTCTGTACTTTTGTTTTTTTTACTTTGGGTTGGATGCATGATATCAGCAAAATTCTTCATGGCAGATTCCGCGATCAGTACGGATACCCCCTTATTGAGTGGTAAAATAAAAACCATTTTGGTGATGTCAACAAAATGGTTACACTAAAATCAACTAGAAAGGAGCTATCATGACAACAACAGAATTTATTCAGTTCCTTATGGAACGTTTTCATATAGAATGGAAGCGCCGTGACCGCTCTGGAGTCTATGGCCTCACCCAGCGATTACTTGCTTATAACTCCAACAAGATTGAAGGCAGCACGCTGACGGAAGAACAGACTGCTTCCCTTTTTGATACCGGCACGCTTCCAAAATCAGATGATTATTACCGGGCAAAAGATGTAGAGGAAATGAACGGGCACTTCTTAATGTTCAATAAGATGCTTGAAACAATCGATCAACCTCTCAGCCAGGAACTGATCAAGCAGTTCCATTATGAACTAAAAAGCGGTGTCTTTGAAGATCGCGCTAACGGATATGCAATTGGTGACTACAAGAAACGTCCGAACATTGTCGGTATGTATGAAACGGTACTTCCAAGTAAAGTCCCAGAAGAAATGGAAAAGCTGATCTCCTGGTATGCTTCCCAGGAAGTCACTCTTGAAATTCTAGCCGAATTTCATGTTCGCTATGAAAGCATTCATCCCTTCCAGGACGGAAATGGACGCACTGGCCGGATGATTCTCTTTAGGGAATGTCTGCGCCATAATATTTCCCCATTGATCATTGAGGATGCTCATCGTCCCAAATATCTGGAAGCGTTAAAAGAATACCGTGAAAGCGAATCTGTAGCAAAAATGTGTTCCCTATTCCGTCTGGAACAGGATTATTATTGGAACAGGTGTCAGTATTTTATGTCTGAATAAGTTCAAAAATTAAAGATCTGTCCATTACCATTGCAGATCTATTGAAATAAACAGAACCTGTAAGAATTACTTGCAAATTCAACTTTTGGAAACGATATTACCTGATTTACACTTACTTTTATACGCCTTGACAAGATCATATTTTTTGCTTTACAATACGGATATGATTGAATCGTGAGCACTCACGCTACGGTGAATTAAAGAAGGTGTTATCAGGCAACTGATAGCATCTTTTTTCTTTTTCACCCGTCATAAATATTTGACAAGACTTTTTCATATGCTATAATGTTGATATTAGCAAATGACTGCTGGGCGGTCGCTGAAAGAGTCTTGGAAATATATTCCAGGGCTTTTTTTGTTATAGATAATAAAGACCTGGAAACACAAAAAAACCGCCCGGTATTGGCGTACCGAACGGCTTTACATAGATTTTCTCTTGCCAGATACTCTGGAAAGATATAACCTACACTCCAAGTCAGATTATACCATTTCAGGAGCATCTCGGCAAGAGGTGTATTTTTTATACTCTTTAGGAGGTATACTATGGCATCTATCAGAAAAAAAGGGACTGGGTACGAGATCCGGATCACAGACGGTTATGACAGCACAGGAAAGCAGATCACCATTAGCCGTATGTTTAAACCGAAAGAAACCTGGTCAGAGAAAAAAGCACTCAGTGAAGCGCGTAAGTTTGCTGACAGTCTGGAAAACCGTATGAAAAACGGTGAAAATCTGGATTCTGATAAGCTTACCCTGGAAAAGATCAGCCGTCTTTTCCTAGTGGATATGCAGCCGCCGGAACTGGCCCGTACTACTTATGCCTCGTACCGCAATATTCTTAACCAGCGCCTGATCCCCTATCTTGGATCTATAAAGCTTTCACGGATCAACGGCCACACAGCCAATGAATATGCCCGCCTGATCCGTGATCCCAAAGTCCGCAGGGATAACCGCCCCGGACCTTTGTCTGAAACAACGATCCATAAGGACCTGGCTGTATTAAGCGCTGTACTCTCCTATGCTGTGTCAGAAGGTTATCTTTCTATCAATCCTCTGATCTATGCCAGAAAACGCTCAAACCGCCGTAAAACGGTCAAAGAATATTCGGTGAAGTATTTTACCATTGAACAGGCAAAATGGTTCCTGTGGGCTCTGGACAATCCAATTGACATAAAGCATAAAGCCCATACCCGGAAGCTAAAGAACGGAACAACTTACACCGTCCTTGAATATACGCAAAGCTGGCAGCTTCCCTTGAAATGGCGCTTCTGTTTTCAGCTTTTTCTTTTTACAGGAGACCGACGGGGTGAGAATCTGGCACTTACCTGGAATGATCTGGATTTTGAAAAATGCACGGTCAATGTTTGTAAGGCCTCTGCCCACGTAGACGGTGAGACTTACATGAAAGAAACCAAAACGGGATCCACACGTACCGTGGTCGTTCCACGCTTTGTTATGGATGTAGCTGCCCAGTACCTGACAGAGCAAAAAAAGCAATGCCTGATCCTGGGCGACCGCTGGCAGGGATACCGGGGGAAGGAATTTAAAAAGAATTTTGTTTTTATTCAGGAAAACGGAAAACAAATGGACCTTGGAAGCCCACGCCATGAATTCAAACGATTGATCCGGATCTTCAATGAAAACGTAGCACAGTCTGAAGATGAGAAGCTTCCGGAAAGTGTTACACTCCATGATCTGAGACATACCGCTGCATCCATCCTGATCAGCAGCAACATGGATCCCCGGTCTGTAGCCGGTGTCCTTGGACATGCAGATCCCAGTACCACTCTCAATATATATGCTTATTTCTTTAAGAAAAAAAGCCAGGAAGCGGCTGACATTATGGAGTCCGTTCTTGGGAAAAATCAAGATAATGGGAAAATAATGGGATTTAGCCAGTAAAAAGAGATTTTCGCAAACCTCTTTTTATTTTGTGCAAAAGAAAAACCCTTTTAAATACACAATGTCATTAACTTAAAAGCAGAAGATATTTATTCCGAAATGGATTAGATATCTCCTGCTTTTTTTGATATGCTTATATTGTAAAAAGAAGCCATGAACCTGCTCAAAAAAGGATGTGATTATACATGAAACATTCTCAGAAACGTACATTCATGGATATAGAAAAAATGAGTTCTGATGAATTTAAGGCATTTTGCCGATCAGGTAATAAAAATTATTTTACCAGAATTCGAAAAATGCCTCTTCAGGATCTTCTTTTCACGATGATAAACAGAAAGGGGCTGACGTTGGCATTGGAACTGAGAAATTATATGAAACTTGCTCATCCTGGTGTGTCTATTTCAAAACCAGGATATCTGAAACAGCGTATGAAACTTAATCCAGATGCTTTTTTAGAATTATATAAATATCATAACCGTAACTTTTATGCAGATTCCACCTTTTCAACTTATAAAGATCATTTAATATTAGCCGCTGACGGCTCAGATATTAATATTCCTACCACTGCTGAAACACTGAAACTATATGGTTCTGCAAGCCGGAAAAACGCAAAGCCCCAAGCTCAAATAGGATTAGGCTGTATTTATGATGTAATGAATCGTATGATACTGGAAAGTGACTGTAATAAGGTGAAATTTAATGAAATGCGCCTGGCCGAAAAACAGATGGAGCGAATACCGGAAACAATAGGCAGCATTCCCTATATTATTATCATGGACAGAGGCTATCCTTCTACGCCAGCGTTTATACATATGATGGATAAGGATATTAAATTTATCGTACGTTTAAAAAGCAGTGATTACAAAAAAGAGCAAAACAGTTTAACAGAAAAGGATCAGCTAGTTAAAATAAAACTTGATAAGTCAAGAATCAGACATTACGAGGGAACGCCAGATGGAGAACGTATGAAAGAATTAGGTGAAATTTCATTGCGTATGGTAAAAATCCTATTAGAAAACGGAAGTTTAGAAGTTTTGGCTACAAATCTTTCACAAACTGAATTTCATACAGAAGAAATAAAAGAATTATATCATATGAGGTGGGGGATAGAGACTGCGTATGAAACGCTAAAGAGTCGGTTGCAATTAGAGAATTTTACAGGAACAAAACCTATTCTGTTATTACAAGATATATACAGCACTATATATCTGAGCAATTTAGTTGAAGATATCATATTAGATGCAGAGCGTGAACTGGATCAGAAAGAAGCGAACAGAAAACATAAAATGATGATCAATCAGACTGTTAGTATTGGAATCTTAAAAAATGATCTGATTTATATACTTCTTGAAACGGATGGTCAAAAGAAAAATATGTTATTTCAGCAAATATATGAAGATATCAGTAAAAATCTTGTTCCCATTCGTCCTGATCGGCATTATACCAGAACGAAAGGGCAATTAGCAGGAAAATATTCGAATACCCATAAAAGAGCGTACTGAGCTAAAAAATACGAGTACAAAGAGAAGGGGATAAGTATGCCCATATACAAACAAAAAGCAGGAATCATAGTTTTATAAATGCTTACGATTTCTGCTCTTTGCTAAAGTTAATGACATTGTTTAAATACAAGGGTTTCAAGCAAAGCCACTGGCCGGACTCGAACCGGCGACCCACGCATTACGAATGCGTTGCGCTACCAACTGCGCTACAATGGCATATTCATTTTTAAAAAAAAAGCCGCTACAAATGCAGCAGCCTTACCAATATGACCTGACCGGGAATCGAACCCGGGTTTACGCCGTGAGAGGGCGTCGTCTTGACCGCTTGACCATCAGGCCTAAATGAATCGAGGCGACGTGATTCGAACACGCGACCTCTGCGTCCCGAACGCAGCGCTCTACCAAACTGAGCCACGCCTCGATCTCGATTACGTTGAATAGTATAATACACATTCTTCCAGTTGTCAACTACAAATTTTCAAAATTGTTAATTTTTTTTAGACAACTAAAAAAATAATGCTTGGGCAGAAGCCGTATGCTGTTCTCTTACAGCACAGGCCTCTGCTTTTGCTGTATTTTTCACATGTTCTAAATGCTTCTCATTTAGAATTTATTTAGAAGAATTTCGCAATATATCCCTGAACCAGAATAAAGATCACAATCAGCGGAAGGATATAACTTACGTAAAAACGTGCCCATCTTGGAAATTTAACACCGGCTCCCTCATTTGCTTCTGCCAGGAATTTTTCAAATCCCCATCCATATCTGCTGGTGCAAAACAACAGATATAACAGACTTCCAATCGGCAGCAGATTATCACTGAGGATAAAGTCTTCTAAATCCTGTATATTGGATCCTGCTCCTAATGGCTGGAAATTACTCCAGATATTAAATCCGAACACACATGGCAATGACAAGATGATCACTACTGCTACATTCCACGCTACCGCTTTCTTTACAGAACAGCCTGTAAGGTCTGTTGCAAAAGAAATAATATTCTGGAATACAGCAATTACAGTAGAAAGAGCTGCAAAGGACATAAATACGAAGAACAATGATCCCCACAGTCTTCCTCCTGCCATATGGTTAAATACGTTTGGCAGTGTGATAAAGATCAGGGACGGACCGGAAGTTGGTTCAACTCCATAAGCAAAGCATGCCGGGAAAATAATCAGACCAGCCATAAATGCAACCAGTGTATCCAGAATAGTAATACTGATGGCTTCGCCAGTCAAACGGTGTTCTTTTCCGATATAACTTCCAAAAATAGCCAGCGCACCAATACCGATACTTAATGTAAAAAAAGACTGTCCCATAGCTGCAAAAATAGAATTTCCCAGTCCTGCATCTACCATTTTTCCAAAATCAGGCTTTAAATAAAACTCCAGTCCCGGTTCACCGCCCTTTAATACCATAGAATGAGCAGCCAGTGCTATCATAAGAAACAACAGGCAGACCATCATCACTTTTGTAATACGTTCTACACCTGCTACCAACCCCTGGGCACAGATACCAAAACAAAGAACTACCACAAAAACCATAAATCCCGCCATCAATGTCGGGTTCCCAAGCATGCTGGTAAACTCTCCAGCTACTGCGTCTGAATCAAGTCCTGTAAAGTCTCCCCGGAGCATTTTAATGAAATAATAGATCATCCATCCTGCTACCGTGGTATAGAACATCATCAGCATATAGTTTCCTGCCATAGCTGCATATCGGGTCAGATGCCATTTTGTATCCTTTGGCTCTAGCAAATTAAAAGAAAGAGCTGCACTTCGTTTACTGGCACGTCCTACAGCAAATTCCATTACTACAATAGGAAGACCAAGGATCAGGAGAAATGCCAGATAAATAAGCACAAAAGCAGCTCCTCCGTAAGCTCCTACAATATAAGGAAATCTCCATACATTGCCCAGACCAATAGCACAGCCTGCTGAGATCAGGATGAAACCTAATCTGGAAGAAAATTTTTCACGTTCCATTAAAAATATTAAACCCCCATTTACTTTGATTTACGCTGTTTTCATTTCAACGTATTACTTTAACGCTTTGATGCGTCAATTTGCTTTTAAAGTGCAAGAAAGAGTTTTTTCACACTCCACATGCGAAAAAACTCTTTCCAAAATATACCATAATTTTTTTTATAAGTCAATTTTATGATACCAGATCAATACGCACATATGAAACCTGATCGATACGCCGCAATATGATACCAGCTCATCAGGTACAGCCTGTTCCCAATTCTTATATCATTATCATTTTATAGATCGAATAATGATAACTGATTAGACTGAGGAAGATCCTTAAGCAGTCCCAAGTCAGACATCAGGGAACAAATTGTTCCATTTACTTTGGTACGGCCTGAGAAATCTTCTACTGACAAGAATGGACCATCCTTTACTGCATCCACCACTGCTTCTGCCGCCTTTTCACCTAAACCATCAATACTACTTAAAGAAGGCATCAGTCTGCCATCAATAATCTGGAAATGCCTTGCTTTTGCCTTGTAAATATCAATAGGCACAAAATCAAAGCCTCTTGCATACATTTCCTGGACAATGCGCATATCTCGCAGCGTATCCTGTTCCTTTTTAGAAAGGGTATCAGAACGCTTTTTATAATCTGCCAGATAATATTCCAACTTATCTCTTCCCTGACACATGATCTCATAGGAAAAAGCGCTGGCGCGGATACTGAAAAAGGCTGCATAATATGCCAGAGGGTAGAAAATCTTACAGTAGGCAATACGCCACGCCATCATAACGTAGGCCGCAGCATGGGCTTTCGGGAACATGTATTTGATCTTCTTACAGGACCATATGTACCAGTCAGGCACGCCATGAGCCTTCATATCCTCTTCCCATTCCGGTTTTAACCCCTTACCCTTTCGCACACTCTCCATGATGGTAAAGGAGAGTCCCTGTTCCATTCCCTGAGCGATCAGATAGATCATAATATCATCTCGGGTACAGATGGCTGTCTGAATAGTGGCTTTTCCTTCCTGAATCAGTGTCTGGGCATTTCCCAGCCATACGTCTGTACCATGGGCCAGACCTGCAATACGTACAAGATCAGAAAAATATTTGGGTTTGGTATCAAGGAGCATCTGCATCGCAAAATCAGTACCAAACTCCGGCACTCCCAGAGCCCCTAAAGGACAACCGCCGATATCATCTGGTGTGATCCCCAACGCAGATGTGTTCTGGAACAAACTCATAACCTCCGAGCTGTCCAGAGGAATGTCCTTAACCGGATCCAAACCGATCAGGTCCTGAAGCATACGGATCATGGTTGGATCATCATGTCCAAGAATATCCAGCTTTAACAGGTTGTGGTCAATAGAATGGTAATCAAAGTGTGTAGTAACGGTAGAAGTAGTCATATCATTTGCCGGATGCTGTACTGGTGTAAAGGAATAGATTTCTTCGCCTAAAGGCAATACGATGATTCCACCTGGATGCTGTCCCGTAGTACGGCGCACGCCTACACATCCCTGTACAATACGGTTGATCTCACAATTCCGTTTTCTGGTTCCCCTTTCCTCATAATATTTTTTTACATAACCGAAAGCCGTCTTATCTGCCAGTGTGCCAATAGTACCAGCACGGAAAGTCTGACCTTTACCGAAAATAACTTCTGTATAGTCATGAGCCTTACTCTGATATTCACCAGAGAAGTTTAAATCGATATCAGGCTCCTTATCTCCCTTAAATCCAAGGAAGGTCTCAAATGGGATGTCAAAACCGTCCTTTTCCAGAGGTGTCCCACATACCGGACATTTTTTATCCGGCATATCGCAGCCCGCCATACCGGAAAACTTACGAACTTCTTCAGAATCAAAGTCATAGTAACGGCACTTTGGACAATGGTAATGGGGACTTAATGGATTTACCTCTGTAATACCAGACATAGTTGCCACAAAGGAGGAACCTACAGAGCCTCGGGAGCCTACCAAATATCCATCCTCGTTAGACTTCCAAACCAGTTTCTGGGCAATGATGTACATAACAGCAAATCCATTGGTGATAATGGAATGAAGCTCCCGCTCCAAACGGTCTACTACGATCTTAGGAAGATCTTCACCATACATTTCATGGGCGCGGTCATAGCAGATTTTTGTTAAAGTCTTGTCAGAGTCTGGAATAACAGGAGGACATTTGTCTGGACGTACCGGAGCGATTTTTTCGCACATATCAGAAATCTTACGGGTATTTGTAACTACTACCTCGTATGCCTTATCCGGCCCCAGATAAGCAAACTCTTCCAGCATCTCTTCCGTTGTACGCAGGTACAAAGGTGCCTGGTCATCGGAATCTTTAAATCCCTGACCAGCCATGATAATACGCCGGTAAACTTCATCCTGCGGATCCAGAAAATGCACATCACAGGTTGCACACACCAGTTTTCCAAACTGAGTTCCCAGATCTACGATTCTTTTATTGATCTCGATCAGATCTTCTTCTGTCTTAACTGTACTCTTTTCATCCCTCAGCATAAATGCGTTATTGCCCAAAGGCTGGATCTCCAGATAATCATAGAAATTAACCAGCCTTGCGATTTCCGCATCTGGTGCACCTCTAAGAAGAGCCTGATACAGTTCTCCTGCCTCGCATGCAGAGCCGATCAGCAGACCTTCTCTATACTTATCCAGAACGCTCTTGGGAATACGGGGACGTCTGGAATAATAATCCAAATGGGACCAGCTGACCAGACGGTACAGATTGATACGTCCCAGATCATTTTTTGCCAGGATGATAACATGATTGGTGGGAAGCTTCATAATAGTCTGAGCATCCATGGTACTTAATTCATTTAAGTGATCCAGATCCTCGATATCACGCTCCCGCAGCATTTTTACAAAAGCGGTAAAAATCTCTGCTGTCGCTCCGGCATCATCGACTGCCCGGTGATGGTTTTCCAGAGAAATATTTAAAGCTTTCGCCACTGTATCCAGCTTAAAACGATTTAAGTTTGGTAAAAGAAGCCGTGCCAGAGATACTGTATCCAGCACTGTTGGTGAAAATGGCAGTCCAAGGGCTTCTGCATAATGTCCAATAAAACCTACGTCAAAACCAGCGTTGTGGGCTACCAGCACTGCATCTGCCACAAATTCCAGAAACCGGGGTAAGATCACATCAATTTTCGGATAAGGCAATACCATAGCGTCATTAATACTGGTCAGCTTTTCAATATCAAATGGAATGGGCACATCTGGATTTACAAACGTAGAAAACTTGTCTGTGATCACACCATCTACCACTTTTACAGCACCAATCTCAATGATACGGTTCTTTACAGGACTAAAACCCGTGGTCTCAATATCAAAAACAACATAAGTATCTGCAAAAGTCTGGCCTTTAGAATTTTCTACCAGCTGTTTTGTATCATCTACCAGATAACCTTCTACGCCATATAAGATCTTAAAGGTATCTCCTTTATCCAGAGCATGATTTGCATCAGGGAATGCCTGAACGCAGCCATGATCCGTAACAGCAATAGATGACATACCCCATTTTTTCGCCCGCTTTATGATGCTCTTTACATCAGAAACACCATCCATATCACTCATTTTTGTATGGCAGTGCAGCTCCACACGTTTTTCCAGACTGTTATCCATACGCTTGGTAGTAAAATCTTCTGCTTTTTTAATACCTGCAATGGAGCCTAATGTAAGTTCTCCATCAAATTTATCAATAGTGGTAACGCCCTTGATCTTAATAAACATGCCTGTTTTGATCATGTCCTTCACTTCATTAAATATCTCCGGCCTAATGAACATCTTTGCTGTAATGGTATCTGTAAAGTCTGTTATATCGAAGGTAAGAATAAATTTACCGCTTCTAAGTTCACGGCTTTCACAGGTTAAGATCTGCCCCCTTAAAGTAACTTCTCCGATCTCTCCGTCAATCTTCTCAATCTCCATAAAGTCATCATCAAAGTCACGTCCATAGAGCACATCCGGGTTATTGGAACGCTTGACTGAAAACTTCCTGTCTTCTCCAAAGCCAGAGTCTTTTTCTCTTCCCCAGCCTTTTCTTCCTTTGTTTAGCTGAGGTTTTTCCGTTCTTTCTCCTGCTAGCATCTTTGAGGCAGCCGTTTTTTCCACATCTGTTGGTTTTGTCCCAATTGCTACAAGAGAAATATTCTCATCATTTCCCGGAACATTTCCTGAAGCTGCCTGATCCATTAGCGCATCCCAGGGAGCTGCTTCAGGCGTAGGAACATCCATGATGATAGCATCCTCTGCCTGAGTTTTTTTCTCATCTGTATTCCGTATCGCAGCAGGCTGTGAGATATTTTCTCCGCTATTCACACTGCCTAATTCATCCTTATGATTCTGCCAGTAAATAGCCTGTGCTTCTCTTTCTAATTTCTGTTCTATCTGCTTTCTTCTGTCATTTTCCTTTGCAGGGATATACAGAAATGACACTTCCACCGGCAAACCACACCGCTCGTTAAATACTTTTTCCAGAACCCTTTTTAATTCATTGGTCTTGTCCCTGTTTACCATGGTATCTTCTACAGTCAGTACCATTTTTCCTTCGTTCTCAAAAACAATCTGAGCCTTGCGGAACATACTGTATTCTACGATGCTGTAATGCTTTAATTCTAACAACAGACTATCCTTATACATCTTTAAAAGCTTTTCAGGCGTATACTGTCCTGACAGTCTGTATTTTTCCTGGATCTTAATAGTGATCTGTTTATCTGGAAACAGCTGGTCTTTAATTCCACGTTCCAGATCATAAATATTTTGTTTATGAATGAGCCTTGCGCTTTTCATATAAACACGAATAGAGCTTCTATCTTTGGCAGAAGTAACTTTTTCTACTTCTGCCAAAGCTAAAAGCTCCTTTAAAGGCTCTGCAATATTAAGAGTTGGAAATACTTCTAAAAAACCTTTTGCCATTCAGATTACTTCTTTCTTGCTTTTGCCATTGCTTCCAGTTCACTGCGAAGGGAATTTAACAAATCTTCTTCTGGTACTTTTCGTAAGATCTCACCTTTTTTGATGATCAGACCTTCGCCAACCCCGCCGGCAATACCTATATCTGCCTCTTTGGCCTCTCCAGGTCCATTAACTACACAGCCCATAACTGCTACTTTTACACCGTCCAGACCTTCCATTCCAGAAACCATAGTCTCTACCTGATTAGCAAGGTGGATCAGGTTAATGCGGGTACGGCCGCAGGTCGGACATGAAACTACTTCCACTCCACCCTTTCTAAGTCCAAGTGTTTTAAGGATCTGGCGGGCAGACTTAATTTCCTCAACGGGATCGCCTGTAAGAGAAACGCGAATAGTATCTCCAATGCCCTGATATAAGATAATTCCCAATCCCACTGCAGACTTGATATTTCCGGAAAATAAGGTTCCTGCTTCCGTAATACCTACATGAAGGGGATGATCGGTTCTGGAAGTGATCAGTTCATGAGCTTTAACGCACATTAATACATCGGATGATTTGATACTGATGACCAGATTATCATAACCCATATCTTCAATAAGATGTACCTTATCTAAAGCACTTTCCACAATCCCTTCTGCAGTTACACCACCGTATTTTTCTAGCAGATCTTTTTCAAGAGAACCGCTGTTTACACCTATACGGATTGGGATATTCCCCGCTTTTGCCCGGTCTACCACTGCTTTGACACGGTCTGTACTGCCGATATTACCTGGATTAATACGTATCTTATCAGCCCCGTTTTCCATGGCTGCAATAGCCAGACGGTAATCAAAATGGATATCTGCTACTAATGGGATATGGATCTCTTTTTTAATATCTTTAAGAGCTTCTGCTGCCTTCATGGTAGGCACTGCCACACGGATAATATCACAGCCTGCTTTTTCCAGGCTTAAGATCTGGTTTATTGTAGACTTTACATCTTCTGTTTTTGTGTTGCACATGGACTGGATGAGGACGGGATTTCCCCCACCGATCACCCGGTCGCCAATATGAACAACTTTCGTATCCTTTCTGCTCATGTTTCATTCCTCTTTATTTTTAAATTGTTCTATGCATTTCACGCATACGCTTCTTGTCCTTCAGACAGGAAATATACCTCGCTTTCAACCAGTACATCGTTTCGAAAACGATGTACTGGTTCAATTCCAGCTGTCTCCAAAAACGGAACATTTACAATAGCTTCCTCACATCATTAAACAATATAAATACCATAAGCACCAGCAGAACGATCATTCCCACCGCATGGATCGTTCCCTCTTTTTCCCGGTCAATAGGTTTCCTACGAATTGCTTCAATGATCAGAAATACCAGCCGTCCACCGTCTAAGGCAGGAAGAGGAAGCAGATTCATCACTCCCAGGTTGGCACTTAAAAGAACAGCAAAATTCATAAGAACGACAGCAACTACTGTTTTCCCCGCTGATGCTGCCTGCTCTACCGTATGGTCAATGGTCGTAACAATTCCTACAGGACCGCTGATATCATCTGCAGTTACTTTGCCTACAAACATCAGATGAATGCTGTCAAATACATAACCGATCCAATGTTCTACCTCATAAACAGATTGTACTACTAACTGCGCTGGGTTTGTAATCTTCTGGAGGGTTGCATCAAACCGGACACCGATCATAGACTGGCCTGTTCTGTCAATATAGACTGGGGTGATCTTTGCCGATCTCTTCTCTGTTTTTCCGTTTTCATCCGTGTGCTTCCAGGTAATGGTCACATCCTGATGGGGATGAGCTGTAAGATAAGGCGTAAGATCCCGGTAAGAATGGACAGATCTATGATTTACTTTTGTGATCACATCTCCCGGAAGGATCCCCACCTGCTCAGCCGGGTAGCCTTTTTCTACTCCCACCACCACCGGCTCATAAAAACCACCGGCGCAGCCTACGATCACAAGGGACAGCAAAAAAGCCAGAAGAAAGTTAAACAAAGGTCCACCTGCCACTACAGCAATACGGTTAAAAACAGGCTTGTTATTAAAGGCTCTGTCACCTTCTGCATCCTCATCTTCCCCCAGCATAGCACAGGAACCGCCAAAAGGCAGAAGTTTTAAGGAATATCTTGTTTCGCCTTTTTTTAAGCTTAAAAGCCTTGGTCCCATTCCCAGAGAGAACTCTGTTACTTCAATGCCGCTTAATTTTGCGAAAATGAAATGCCCAAGTTCATGGAACAGGATGATTCCCCCAAGGATCAGTACTGCCAGTACACTATTCATAGGATTTCATTCATCCTTTCTGATTTTCATTTAAAACTTATTATTCTATTCCATTTTGACTGTATAAAATTATAAGTTTCTGCTTCCGCTGCCAGGATCTGGTCTACATCCGGCCCGTCAATTTTTTTATGATGCTCCATAGATGCCTGGATCATATCCGTAATCGTAAGATACGGGATCTTTTTCTTTAAAAACAGACTTACTGCCAGTTCATTGGCTGCATTAAATACAGTTGGCATACTTCCTCCTGTTTTTCCTGCTTCATAAGCCAGCCTTAACCCTTTAAAAGTCTCTGGATCCGGCACATCAAAGGTGATCTCACGAAGCTTTGTAAAATCCAGCCGGTCTCCTGGAAGAAATCTTCTTTCCGGATAATATAATGCATACTGGATAGGCAGCTTCATATCCGGCGTACCAAGCTGGGCGAGCACTGCCCCGTCCTCATATTCGATCATAGAATGGATGACACTTGCAGGCTGGATCACTACCTGGATCTGATCTAAGGATACACCAAAAAGCCAGCCAGCTTCCATAACTTCCAGACCCTTATTTACCATAGTAGATGAGTCAATGGTGATTTTATGCCCCATAGACCAGTTTGGATGTTTTAAGGCATCTTCTACCTGCACCTTTTCCAGCTGTTCTCTCTTCCAGCCTCTGAAAGGACCTCCGGATGCTGTCAGCAAGATCTTGTGGATCTTATTTCCTGCTGCTCCCTGAAGACACTGGAAGATAGCAGAATGTTCAGAATCTACCGGAAGGATCTTAACTCCGGTTTCTTTTGCCAGAGGCATGATAATATGACCGGCTGTAACCAGCGTTTCCTTATTCGCCAGGGCAATATCTTTTCCTGCTTCCATGGCAGCAATAGTAGGGCGGATACCGATCATGCCCACTACTGCTGTCACTACGATCTGTGCCTTTGGCTCTGTAGCTGCTGCGATCAGACCATCCATGCCAGAAAAAACTTTTACATCCAGATCTTTTACCCGCTCTTTTAACTCTTTTGCCTTTTCCTCACTCCAGAGGCAGGCAATCTCCGGCTTAAATTCACGGATCTGTTTTTCCATCAGTTCTACATTAGAACCGGCTGCCAGGGCTGTCACCTTAATGTCTTTATTATATCTGACTATTTCTAATGTCTGGGTACCAATAGAACCGGTAGAACCCAGAACAGATATATTCTTTACCATAATTATTCTCCTTTTATAAAGGAAATGCTTATTTAAAACGTTTACTTTAAAAAAGTAACTGCAAAATAAATTGCCGGGGCAGTAAATATCATACTATCAAAGCGGTCCAGAATACCACCATGGCCCGGTATCAGATGACCATAATCTTTAATGTTATGATTTCTCTTAATGGCAGATGCTGCCAGATCACCGATCTGGGAGATCACTGCAGCAATAGCACAGGCAATCGCGCAGGCTGCTATAGGGTTTGCCACTTCTTCCATGCAGTGTCCAAAGTAGGCTCCGTATGCAAGTCCCAGCAAAGCTGAACCGATCACACCGCCAACCGCACCCTCAATGGACTTTTTAGGGCTTAACACAGGGGCCAGCTTGTGTTTTCCAAGAAGCATTCCCACGCAGTAAGCACTGGTGTCGCAGCCCCAGGAGCTTAAAAAGATAAGCCACACAAGATAAACCCCGTCATGCATGCTGCGGGTCTGATACAAAAATGACAGCATTACCGGCACATAGCACACACCAAAGAACGCTCCTGTTATTTCCTCTGTTTTATACCGTGGAAAAGTAAAAACATAAAGAGCCATTAAAAGCATCAAGGATGCAATGATCATTAATGTAAGGTATTTCTGACCTTCAAACCATAAGATCCCATAATAACAGAAGGCTGTCAAATAGCCAACTACGGCCACAGACCGTTTTTCAATCCCAAGAACCCGGTACAGTTCAAAAAGGCCTACCAGAGAGATCAGGGCTGTCACTGCAAAAAGAAGTCCCCCTCCTTTTCCAACGAAGAAAATAGCAAGGATAACCAGTACGATACCACTGATCAGTCGTGTTGTAAACATAAAATTCTCCTTTTCCTTCCTACTATGTACTCCCGGAGTCTTTCCTGCACTTGCTTTTGTGCGTGTTTCTGCCAACCCAATCCAAACCGCATAAACATGGGCTTTTAAAACTAGTACATCGTTTTCGAAATAACTATACCACTCACTTGTCTGCAAATCTGATTGCACAGGCCTAAAAGCCTCAGCGTAGCCCGCTACGCCTGCGTTTTTAGACCTGCACACTCAAATCCGCATCCTACGTGATTCGTACAGTTATTTACGAAACGATGTACTAGGTATAACTGGCAAAAAATCTCCTCGTAAAAACAAGCATAAAAAGATCCCCGACGTACATCATTTTACCCCGCCGAACCGCCGATCTCTTTTATTATACTGGATGATCGCTTTTTCCAGTTCCTTCTCATCGAAATCCGGCCACAGACAATCTGTAACATACAGTTCTGTATAAGCCAACTGCCACAGCAAATAGTTAGATAATCTTAATTCCCCACTGGTGCGGATCAAAAGATCCGGATCCGGGATATCGGCTGTATCAAGATAGGAAGCAAATACAGATTCAGTAATATCTTCCGGCTGCAGTCTTCCTTCTTTTACATCTTCCGCCAGTTTCCCAACTGCTCTGCGGATCTCATCTCTTCCCCCATAATTTACTGCGATCACAAAGGTAAGTCCTGTATTGTTTTTTGTTTCTTCTTCCAGACGGTTAATACCATCTATAATGTCCTGGGCAAAGCGCCTTCTGTCGCCGATCATCTTTACCCGTACATTATTGGCAGCTGCGATTTTTAACAGACGTACCATATAATAACGGAACAGCTGCATCAGCGCTCCAACCTCTTCTTCCGACCTCTTCCAGTTTTCCGTGGAAAATCCATAAACAGTCAGATATTTAATTCCCATCCTGGCAGCGGTCTCTACTGTTTTTTCTACTGTAATACAGCCCTCTTTATGGCCAAATGTTCTTGGCAGCCCTCTCTTTTTTGCCCAACGGCCATTTCCATCTAAAATAAGAGCCACATGAGCCGGTATCACCATATTACTGTCTAATGCCATTTTTTCACCTTTTTTCATCATAAATATATGTTCTCTATAAACATAGATAAGAGGCAGGAGTCTCTCCTGCCTCCGTATTTATTTAATGTCCTCTCGGAGTCTTTCCTGCACTTGCTTTTGTGGCCGATTTTCCGCCAGTCGCACCCAAATTTCATCGACGTACGTCCCACGTACGCCTCAGAAATTTGGGCACAACTGACAAAAAATCTTCTCACAAAATCAAGCACAGAAAGATTCCGAGAGAACATTTTATTTCAGAGACTATACAGTCATGATCTCTTTTGTCTTTTCTTCTACTGCCTTATCAACACGCTCAATGGTCTTGTCCGTCAGTTTCTGCATCTTTTCAGTCAGATCAGCTAACTCATCCTCAGTGATCTCGCCTGCTTTTTCTGCCTTTTTAAATGCATCATTTGCATCGCGGCGGATATTGCGGACAGCAACCTTTGCATTGTCACCTTTCTTCTTTACATCCTTTGCAACCTCTTTTCTGCGATCCTCTGTCATCTCCGGAAAGATCAGACGGATGCAATTTCCATCGTTGGTAGGATTGATACCTAATTCAGATGTAAGAATAGCTTTCTCAATAGCTTTTAATAAACTCTTTTCCCAAGGCTGGATCACGATCATACGTGCTTCCGGAACAGATACGTTTCCTACCTGCTGAAGAGGTGTTGGTGTTCCATAGTAATCTACTTTGATCTTGTCAAGAACATGTGGGTTTGCACGACCTGCACGGATGGTACCGTAATCAGCGATCAGAACCTCCATTGTCTTGTCCATCTTATCCTGATAAAATTTTAAATCTTCCATAAAATTCCCTCCTGAACATACAGCTTTTGCTGTCATTTTATTTTTCTGTAATGATCTTAACTTTATTACCCAGCTGTAACAATGGTTCCATTAATACGACCCTGCATAGCATTTGCAATACCATCTGCTTCATTAAGGCTGAATACTGCCATCGGCATCTTGTGTTCCATACACATAATGGATGCAGTCAGGTCTACTACTGCTAACTTACGGTCGATCACTTCCTGAATAGAAATCGTATCGAATTTCTTCGCATCTGGATTTACCTTTGGATCGCTATCATATACACCATCAATTGCCTTTGCAAGAAGTATACAGTCAGCTTCCATCTCAATGGCACGCAGTGTAATACCTGTATCCGTTGAGAAATACGGATGTCCTGTACCACCTGCAAAAAATACAACTTTTCCTTCTGAAAAGCACTTATTTGCCTGATCTTTTGAGAACAGCTGGGTCATAGTACCGCATGCAAATGGAGTAAAGATCTCAGTCTGCATTCCTGCATTACGGAAAATTTCAGAAACATAGATACAGTTCATAACAGTTGCTAACATACCGATCTGATCTGCTTTAGTACGCTCGATCGCATCGCTGGTACGGCCTCTCCAGAAGTTTCCGCCTCCGATAACAATACCTACCTGAACACCTGCATCTACAGATAACTTCACCTGTCTTGCCACTTCTTTTACAGTATCTTCGTCGAAACCGGTCTTCTTAGGACCTGCAAGGGCTTCGCCGCTTAATTTCAAAAATACACGGTTCATTTTCATAAATGAATATCTCCTTGTGTTGGATTATACTTTATTAAGTATACCATAGGAATGGATATTTGGAAAGAAAAAATAGTCATTTTATAAAATAGTAGAAAATAAAATTGAGATTTTAGTTATTATATACTATAATAGAAAAAAACATTTCTATATTCTGCCAATAAGCAGGTATAGAACTGATCTGGGAGGAATGATCGTATGGATTGGTTTCGCAATAAAAAAGATACAAAACAACCACAGGAACCTACTGCTCCTGTAATTTCACAGCCGGATATCCAAACTGAAGATGTTAGCAGCCGTAATCAGTGCCTGGCTCAGTTGGATAAACTATTTGCGCCTGTCCCATCTAAGGGAATGGCTGTAAAAATATATCTGGAAAACTTCAAAAGTTTAAATCAGGCATTCGGATACGAATACTGCGAAAAGCTGTTATCACAGATCACAGCTTATTTAAAGGATATTTCTGAAGTAACTGTTTACCGCTATATTGGTGTGGAATTTATCCTTATTTTGGATGGCTGCACAGAAGGACAGGCATCTGCTCTGGCTGACACGGTCTTAGAGCGTTTTGAAAATGTATGGAAGGTAGATAATGTTGACTGTCTGTGTTCTGCCCAGATTGGCCTGTGTTCCTATCCTGAACACAGTGAGAATACACAGATGCTTTTAAAGCACCTGGATATAGCGGTACAGGCTGCTACTGAGCAGGGTGCCAACCAGTCTGCAGTATATGATTCTGTTCTCCACGAAAAAGCTATCCGCCGTCAGGCCATTGCCCGCTATCTGCAGACAGCTCTGGAAAAGAACGAACTGGAAGTACGCTACCGTCCTACTTATAATTTAAAGGAGAAACGCTTTACAAGAGCAGATTCTTATATGCGGATCTTTATTCAGGGCATCGGCCTTGTAGGTGCTGCTGAATTTATCCCGATCGCAGAAGACTCTGGGCAGATCCGTGCTGTAGGCTATTATGCATTAGAACATGCAGGACAGTTTATACATGAACTGATCCAGGCAAAAAAAGACTTTGAATCAATTTGTATACCGGTATCCCCGATCCTGCTGGTTCAAGAAGATTTCTTAGATCAGGTAAACAATATTCTTGACCGTTATGAAATTCCAGAAGGGAAACTGGCTCTGGAATTGGATGATGAAGCATTGTCCAGCGTTTACATCAACGTAAATGTTATTATGCAGGAACTGTCCTCTATGGGTGTGGAACTGGTATTAAATCATTTCGGCTCCGGCTGTGCTCCTGTGACCAGTGTTCTGGATCTGCCTGTCAATACTGTTAAACTGGAACGTATGTTTGTATGGCAGTTAGAGAATAATCCTGCTTCTGCCTGCATTGCAGGAGGACTGATCCAGATTGCCAGAGATCTTGATCTGCGCATCATCGCAGAAGGCGTGGAAACGGAAAACCAGATCAAGGCATTAAATCATTATGCCTGCACTTATCAGCAAGGCTTCTACTACGCTCCAACCATGGAGAAAGATGTTCTGATGAAAGTATTGGGAAGCACCCTGGAAGAATCACGGGTCACTATTGAAGAAGAAAAATTAAAAATGAAACGATAACATAATGCACAACCCCCGCCGTTATGGCGGGGGCTTTGTTTATTTCTTTATTAGGAAAGACCACCTACAACGCCTTTTTGAATTAAAATGCCCAGGATACAGGTTCTATAATATCTTACAGATCACCCAGCTTCTCCCGTATGCTTCTTGCATCCGTATCTGACAGTGTATCACAGATATCATAGATTTTTGCCGTGAGCTGCGGATCATTACCCACATTTTTAATGATCCACAGTCTGGATTCTCCGGACTTTTTGAAACGAAGGACTTTTGCAATGGTAAACAGAAGTTCTTTTTCTTTTGCATCATTTGCATCTCTAAGCTGCTTTTGCTGATAACGTTTCTGCTTTTTTTCGTATTTACTTACCTTTGTCTTTTCTCTCTGTGCAATAGCCGCTTCTGGAGTACCATAACCTTTCTCCAGCCAGATGGTCTCTACCGTGTATTTGCAGTCTTCTATAGTCATAACAGCCATGGAAAGAGGCAGCGTATTTCTCTTATAACCGCAGCTTCCCGGATTCAGCCATAATCTTCCGGCAATCTCCTGCTGCTGATACATATGGGAATGGCCAAAAATCACTACCTGGGCATCCCCTAATGCTACCGGGATATCTGTTCTCTGATGAGCCATGACCATTTTCACGCCGCCAATCTCAAAGCGCTTGATCCCCGGAAGCCCTCCAGACCAGCCTCTGTCATTGTTCCCACGTACTGCATAAAGTGGCTGCTTCCCGCTTAATTTCATATAAAGCATCTGTGTATCAAAATCACCTGCATGTACGATCACATCACAGGTCTCTACTATCTTCTCTACTTCCGGGCGTAATACTCCATGGGTATCTGCCATTACTGCCACCCTTACAGGTCCCCGTTCCATACCTGTTTCCTCCTGTTGTGTATAAAATGATGTACCAGTTTATTATAAACGATTCCTTAGCCACTGACAATGGAGCAGTTTTTTTATTGTTTTTTTCTGACAATTTTGTGAACATTATTGTGAGATAGCCAGGTGGATGTTATACTATAAAATGATGATTTAAGAATTTTGAAAGGGGAAAATACATGATAAAAACATACAAAAAACTATTCCTATCCCTTGGGGCTGTCATCATTTTAAGTACAGGTACTGCTATCTGCGCACAGGCATCCACTGCAGGATGGGTCAGTGAAGATGGTGTCTGGAAGTACCTGGAAGCCTCTGGAAATTATGCATACAACACCTGGAAAATCTCCGGTGATAACTCTTATTATCTTGACAGCAACGGAGTCATTGCTGTAAACCAGTGGATCGATGATACTTATTATGTAAATGGCGATGGTGTTATGGTAAAAAACTCCTGGATCCAGCTGACTGAAGATACTTCCCAGAAAAAATCCGGCTGGTATTATGTAGATGCCAAGGGAAAAATGATAAAAGATAAATGGAGCACTATCGGAGACAAAAAGTATGCCTTTGACAGTGATGGAAAAATGCGTACAGGCTGGTATTTTGACAACGATGATATTTATTATCTGGGTGAAAAAGGCTATGCAAAGACCGGCTGGCTGTGCCTGGATTATGATGAAGATAACAAACCGGAGGATGGGACTGTTTCTGAAGTCCGTACTTCTGCTTCTGACACTGCCAAATGGTTCTACTTCCAGACAAACGGCAAGGCCAAACGTTCTAAAAATGATTCCTACTCTGCAGAGACCATTGGGGATAATAAATACTATTTTAATGATGAAGGCGTTATGATGACCGGTTGGGTAGCTGTAAAAAGCAATGCAAAAACAGGCGATACTTCCGGCATCAGCAAATTTGTATACCTTGGCGGTGCTGACGAGGGCATTATGGCAAAGAATAAATGGCTGGAACTTTCTGAACACCCAGGTGATTCTGATGATAAAGATGAGATCAGTGCCGACAGCAACAGCGATGAAGTACCGGATGAAGGAGAATCCAACTGGTACTATTTCGACAGTGACGGTACAGCAGCTTATTTAAACAGCAAAGCAGCCAATATGAGCAAAGCAACTACAAAAATAGACGGAAGTTCTTATTTCTTCAATGCTTATGGCGTCCGCCAGACCGGACTGATCCATATCGTCACCTCTTCAGGCAAAGATTTTACCGGATATTTTGGTGAAAATGATTCTGACGGAAAGATGATCACCGGTAAACGTTCTAATTTAAGTGTAGATGGCGAAAGCGCTTCTTACTATTTTAGCGAATCCGGCTCTGATAAAGGCTGCGGTTATAATGGTGCAAAAGATGATTATCTGTATTATCAGGGACGTCTTGTAAAAGCAGACAGCGGTTCTGATTTCCAGGTATTTTATGTAAATAACAAGCTGTATCTGGTCAATGAATCCGGCAAGATCCAGTCTTCCAGCAAAAACTACAAGGTAAATGGAACCTGGACTTTCAAAATCTCCGGCGGTTCTATCTATTTCATTGATGATGACAAGGAATCGGCAGGAAAAGTAACTTCTTCTGATGCAGAATCTCTTCCGGAGATCATCTACGATAAAGAATATACTCTATAGTTAAGAGGCCCTTTTTAAGAAAATGTCCCGGCACTGGATTTTTCCTCTGCCGGGACATTTATTTTCCTATGACTCTCTATATAATGATGTGAGTGTCAAAAGTAAATTTTGCCACTCACTGATGTAACCGGATTGCTCCATTGCTATGCAATTCCCGCAATCCTCGAACACCTCAAACTCCCATAAAATGGCGTGTTCACACCATTTTATTTCGTTTTCGGTGTTCGGCGTGTCAATAAGTATAAATTGCTTATTTGTGCGAGCACAAACGCAATTTATATTTTTGACACTTACATCATATAGTTTCTTTTTTCTTCCTTTTATAATTTTTTTCAGCTACCAAGAAGATTCCTAATACCAGTATATCTGCTGCAGCCAGTCCTGCTTCCCACAGAGGGAATGGAGCCCTGATCGCAGGCTTTAATACACTTCTATCTCCTGTTTCTTCTGCGTAAGCCTGATTTCTTACTACGGCGTTTAAGTACATATAAATAATATCTTTTGCAGCTTTTCTCAGTTCCTGGTCATAGGCAGCTTTATTTCCCTCATTTTTAAAAGCAAAGCTTCCATCATTCATGAAACCATCCATCCACAGGGTCCCGCCTGCAAAAAGAGCCTGATCTCCATTCATATATCTGTGGTGATCAGAATAATCTGTGATAACTGCTCCCTTAAATCCCCACTCTTCTCTTAAAATACCGGTAAGAAGACCCTTGCTGCCTCCGGCCCACACAGCGCCCAGACGGTTGTAGGAAGACATAAGCCCTGTAGCCCCATTTTCCTGTACGATCATCTGGAACGGTTTTAAATAAGTTTCCCGTAATGTCTGCTCTGTCATCCAGGTATAGACTCCGTCTCTGTAAATACCAGATTCCTGGTCATTGCAGATCAGATGTTTTACATAACAATAAACTCCCATATCCATACTTCCAGCTACAGCTGCGCCGCACATTTTGCCAGAAAGCAGACTGTCCTCGGAATAATATTCGTAATTGCGGCCATCAAAAGGACTGCGGTGCAGGTTCACAGCCGGAGCATACCAGCCACTGTAACCAAACTGCCCAGCTTCTTTTCCTACTGCCCGCCCCATTTCCTGGGATAATCCTGTATTCCAGGACTGTGCCATAATGCCTGCATTGGGAAAGCCGGTACCTGTTGGATTCTGGTTGAAACTTCCGATCTGGGCCGGTCCGTCAGCTTCTCTTGCCAAAGGTTTTCCGATGCTTTTCAGTTTTTCCGTTTTTACGTATCCGTGAAGGAACAATTCTTCTGTTTCTTCTTCTGTCAGCTGGTTTAGGACTTCTTCCCACTTAGGATCATTATAATCAGCGCCTAACTCATAACCAAGTTTTGTAACAGTTCCATTTTTTTCAATAAGGAGTCCCTTATCATCACCGAAGATCACCTCTTCTGTCTCCATGGCCTCTGCATTTTCATCTGCCTGTTCCTGTGTATACAAATTAAAAGCTGCAGTTCTTTTGGGAAGCAGACGGCTTTTTACAGGCGTTTTAGGAAAGGTCTCATCAAAGTTACTGCGAGTCATATAATTAATATACTGACCACTGTCTGTACCGTCTATACCTACACCATCAACTGCGCCGGTACCTGTCATTTTATTAGAAACTGCCGCTCCTGTATATGGATCTGCAGGATACTGGACATTTTCTTTTAGTGCAAGGCTTATTTGAGCCCCAGGGATATCTGCTGTCTCATGGGCATTTTTACGGATGGAAAACTGATAATCGCCAGGATCCAGTTCATAGCCAGTAAAACCATTATGATTGCTGTCATTGTAATCATAGGCAGCCATATCTTCTGATTTTACACATAAGGTTATTTCTTCACTTTCTCCAGGTGCCAGTTCCTTTGTTTTTCCATAATCTGCAAGTACAACATCCGGTTTTTCAATCCCACCAGGCTCATAAGGAGGGGTGTAATACAACTGGACCACATCTTTTCCTGATATCTGCCCGATGTTAGTTACCTGAACGGTTATCTCTACAATACTGTCTGCTGCCAGTTTTTCTTTTTTCCCCGGGGCTTTTACCACCTTCCAGTCAAAATCGGTGTAAGACAGACCATAGCCAAAAGGATACTGCACTACCGCATCATAACCCTTTCCATGAAGATTGCGGTACTTATCCCAGTAGTTTTCTGCATCTGCTGTTTCATACCATTTATAACCAATATAAATACCTTCTGCATAGTCCACATAGGATACCTGGTCATATTTAAAGGATTCTCCCAGATTACCGCTTTTTGTACCATCAAAGGGATACAGACCTTCTCCATTTTTATAAGCCCCCACACCATTTGCAGCTGCAGTAGCATAGCTGGCTGCAGTAGAAAAATTATAAGCCCAGGTATCTGCGGTGCGGCCGGAAGGACTTATTTTTCCCCACAAAAGGTCAGGAAGAGCCTCAGCTGAATATTCCCCGGTCATACCTGCCATAATGCAGGCGCCGATGCCAGGCGTAAGGTCGATCGCTCCTAAAGTCATTACATTCCCTGTATTTAATAGAAGGATGACATTTTTAAAATTCTCTCCCAGATACTTTAAAAGTCCCTCTTCTTCTGTGGAAAGATCCAGATAGGTACGGCGTTTATCTACCAGCAGCTGGCCGTTTTTCTTATTTTTCTTGTACTGCAGCTGGGTACAGTCACTGCTCTCTCCGGAAAAACGGCCTACTACCATAATAGCTGTATCAGAGTAATCTTTCGCATCTTGAAGCATTTCCTCTGTATAATATTCCCGGTCACTGATATCCGGTTCATACAGACGGCATGTTTCCTCCGGCCAGCTTTCCAGAGTAGCTGTTTTTGCACGTTTCGGCTGAAAATCTTCATACATGTGGGTCAGTTCTTCATTATAAGAAATGCCAGACTCCTTTAAAGCACCCAGAAAATCCAGTTCCACTTTTTCAACTCTTCCAGAACCGGAACCACTTCCTAACCACTGAGTAGAAGCCCAGCCAAATACATTTACCCGGGTAATATCTTCAGATAATGGCAGTGTATTATTCTCATTTTTTAATAACACTGCTCCTTCTGCCTCAATCTGCTCTGCAAGCCGGCGGCTGTCATCTGCTGCAGCTTTTTTTTCCTCTTCTGATACATTAGTGCGGCTGCCGCAAAGGTACAGATCAATGGTTTCCCTGAATACAAAAGCAGCTGTGCTAAATATCAGCATAAAAGCCAGTAAAATAGCTGAAATGCAAAAAAAGAACCTGTACCGGAAAGGGATTTTCCCTCTGGGATTCAGGGTGGAAATTCTTTCTGGTCTCTGGTTCTTTTTCATAAGGTACCTCACAATTTTTATGGGATATCCGCATTAACCGCGGATTTATAACTGTCAGTCAGTTATGCGGCATGTCTGCTGCTGGTTTTACAGGCATCCGTAAATTCTTTTAATTTTCTCTTTGCATCTTCAGTCAGGTTCTGTGGAACAGCGATCTGGATAGTCACATACTGGTCGCCTTTGATCTTTGGATCTTTCATAGAAACAATACCTCTGCCGGCAAGACGGATCTTTGAACCACATCGTGTTCCTTCTTTGATCTTGCAGGAAACATTGCCGTACAATGTAGGTACAATGATCTCCCCGCCTAAAACTGCAGTCATAAAAGGCACTTCTGTGCTTGTATACACATCCATTCCTTTTCTCTCATATCCAGGACGGGTTCCTACATGGACTTTTAAGAGCAGATCTCCTGCTTCACCGGATCCCATACCGAGATTTCCCTTGCCTTTTAAGCGGATGCTCTGTCCATCGCCGATACCTGCCGGGATATGGATCTGAAGATTCTGCCGGCTTCCATCTGTGCCGGACAGCGTGATCACACGGTCCACACCAAAAGCTGCATCATCAAAGCTTAGATTGATCTCTGCCTGTGCATCACTGCCTTTTTCACTGGCTGCATCTGCGCCAAAACCGCCGGAATAACGGTGGAAACCATTAAATCCACTGGCACCCTGATGGAAGCTGCTCTTCTTTCCGCCGCCGAACATATTTTCGAAGATATCTCCGAAAATATCATCCCCTTCACCGCCTTCAAAGTGGTAGGTATGGGTTCCGGAACCACCAAAACCATGAAAACCGCCTGCATCAGAGAAGCCGCCAAAACCGCCACTGAAATGACCATTTGTGCCAAATCCGCCGTTTGCCCCGTCAAATCCGGCTCCAGCTGCGCCAGTACCATCAAAAGCTGCATGGCCGAACTGGTCATATAACTTCTTTTTCTCAGGATCGCTTAAAATATCATAAGCTTCATTTACTTCCTTAAATTTCTCATCAGCCGCAGCATTTCCAACATTGCTGTCAGGATGGTATTTCTTTGCCAGCTTACGATAAGCCTTCTTGATAGTTGCCGGGTCTGCAGTTTTATCTATTCCAAGAACTTCGTAGTAATCTCTTTTCTGTTGTGACATCGTTCTCATCCTTTCTATATCTATATGTGTTACATTATTTCTTTACTATTTTTATTTTATCTGTTCTATATTATGTATAACACATATACCATTCGTTGTCAAGGAGGGAACTATTTCTTTATTTATGCTTCTTTTAATACTTTTACGCTATTTACTATATAAATTCCTATACATACCAGGATCAGTGCCACAAGGCTGTTTACAGAAAATGCCTGCGCAGTCTCCCCCAGTACCAGAGCAGATAAAAGTACACCAAACACTGGGTTCATGAAACCAAATACAGTAACACGGCTGACCGGATTGTATTTTAACAGTACGCCCCAGAGTGTATAGGCAACTGCGGAGATAAATGCCATATACAGCAATAAAATGTACGCCAGGTAATTTCCGCTGACCTGTACCCTTCCGCCGCCTGCCAGGCCAATGATCATCAGGATCAGACCGCCTAACATAAACTGATAACCGCTTAAGGTAACTACATCGTGTTTGTTTCCGTACTTTTTCAAAAGTGCACTGGAAGTAGCATAAAAGACCTGGGCAAACAGAACGAAACCTTCACCAAGCAAGGATACTTCAAACATGTTTCCTTTCTGACCGGACAGGTTCATAATAACAATACCTGCAAATCCAAAGGCACAGCCGATCATTTTTCTGGCTGTCAGTTTTTCATACCTGAAGATCAGGCTTGCCACTAATATAGAGATAAAAACATTTCCTCCTGTGATAATGGCACCGTGTACTCCACTTGCATGAGCCAGTCCTGTATAAAAGAAATAATACTGAAGAACCGTCTGGTTTAAACAAAGGGATACAATAGCTTTTCCTGAACCGGGTTCCGGCATGATCCAGTGACGTTCCTGGATACTGTGGAACAGTATTACCAGAAAGCCGGCCAGTACGAATCGCATTCCTGCAAATAAAATAATGGACATAGCATCTGAGGACTGGATCTGGAATAACTGATATCCTGTTTTAATAGCTGGTGTAGCACTTCCCCATAAGAAACAGCAGATACCTGCCAAAAACATTACTACAGGAAGCTGTGTCAGTTTGCTGTTATTTTGTTGTGTATTCATATTTTCCCCTATCTTCTGTTTTTTATCTTAATAAGAGTACCAGTAAATACAAAGAAAGTCAATTTTTTATCAATAACTTACAGATTAGTATTGAATTTTTCGCATTTTTGTTTTACACTATATACAAAATATTTTAGGTTAGCAAAAATATTTTTGTACTATTTTGTCATGTGTGCCTATTTTTTAACACGAAATCGGGGATTATAGACCACATGATCTGGGAAAATAAAATATATGTGAAAGAACAGGAGATTTTATTATGTCGTTTCAATCAGTCTGTAAGCGTTATGGTCTATTTCTGGCCGGAGTTATCTTATGTGCAACAGGAATCGCCTTTATCACCCGTGCGGGACTTGGAACCTCGCCGGTTTCCGGACTTCCTTTTGTGCTCAGCCTAGTAATACCTGTATCTATGGGATTTTTTACCTTTCTGTTTAATATGATATTTCTGATCTGTGAGGCTATTTTAAGAAAACGGTTCAGTATAGAACAGGCTTTACAGATCCCTATCACTTTCTTTTTCAGTTTCTGCATCGACAAGGCCATGGCCATCATTCCTACCCGTTTCGGCGGCCCATGGGGTGATTCCTTTGTTTACCTGGTCATCGGATGTATCATCATGTCCCTTGGGATCAGCTTTGAAGTGATCGCAGATGTGATCATGCTTCCTGCAGAGGCATTTGTACGTGCCTTTGCTAAAAAGACCGGTTTTATATTTGGAAATGTAAAAGTTGGTTTTGACAGCACTCTTACCATTCTGGCAATGATCTTAGCTTTGATCTGCTTCCACAAGTTAAACGGGGTGCGGGAAGGAACACTGATCAATGCCCTGGTAGTGGGCCAAATGGTTAAGCAGTGGCGACGGTATATTGAAAAACCGCTATCAAATGCAATCGCATAAAAAATATAACCCCCGCCAGCTGACGGGGGTATTTTTAAATCATAACATCCAGTCTTTGATCACATTGTGGTCTCTTAACAGTTTCCCAACTACTGTTTTATCAATCTTTCTAAGAAGCGGCTTCTTTAACAGCTCTAATGGCAGAGGCAGTTTCATTTCCAGTGGGGATTTTCCGTCCATCAGCTTTACAGTACTGTCTAACAGATCCCTCACATCATATACGCTTCCCCAGACCTCAGGAACGCCACGGTCTACGCCGCAAAGTCCGTATACAGCTTCCATAGCAGTACGCACGGAGTACTCAGTGGTGAAAATAGTATCTCTTGGTGTTTCAGCAAACTGGCCTAAGAATGCAGCGTTTACGCAGCCATCCGGGATAACATCCGGTCTGTCTCCTGCACTTCTTGGCATAAAGAAAGCAGTGATATATGGCATCATAGTCGGAGTACAGTTTGCATGGTTTGCTGCCAGGTCATCGATCTCCTCTGCAGGGATGCCCAGATGATACAGCCATTCTGCTGTGATCTCTTTACCATTGCACTCTTTCATCGGCTTTTTAATATAATCGCCTGGTACATCAGTAAACAGGCTGTATACCCATACACAGATCTCATCCTTCTTCTGAGCCTTAAACTGTCCCTGGCGGTTAATCGTCCAGCTTAACAGCCAGCTGGAGTCTCTACAGCTTACGATACCTCCGGTAACTACCTTTCCGGTTCTTGGGTCTCTCTTACAGATCTTCTGGATATAGGAAATGATCTTTTCATCAGAAGTTGTAACAGTTGCAGATTCCCAATTGGTCTTAGCAATATTAGAGCAGAACTTTTCCGGATGTCCAAAAGATCCATCCTGGGCTGCAATGTTCTTCCACAGGCTCCAGCAGCCACTGGTGCGTACCTCTGCATCCCCAACAGGTGCATGATCCTGATCCCCATAAATGGTACCTTCTGTACAGCTTCCATTTGTTATAAATACCAGATCATTTTCAGTAAGTGTGATCTCGCCTTTTCCACCGTCTTTTATATATTCAATAGCTTTGGCAGTCTTCTTTTCGCCTTCAATGTCAAAACGGACATTGGTAACGCTGGTGCCAAACTGGATCTGTACACCTGCTGCTTCCAGATACTTCTGCATTGGAAGGATCAGGGATTCGTACTGATTGTACCGGGTAAATTTCAAAGCAGAGAAATCTGGCAGTCCGCCAATATGGTGGATAAAACGCTGGAAATAACGCTTCATTTCCAGAGCACTGTGCCAGTTTTCAAAAGCAAACATGGTGCGCCAGTACAGCCAGAAATCAGAACCAAATACTTCATCATCAAAGAAATCTTCAATGGACTTGTCATACAGGTCCTCATCCCTTGTAAAAAACAGCTTCATGATCTCCATACTGCCTTTCTGGCTTAAACGGAACTTGCCGTCAGTATGGGCATCTTCGCCTCTTTTTTCAGTAGCACGGCACAGGGAATAGTTTGGATCATGTTTATTTAACCAGTAATATTCATCCAGGACAGATGCATTTGGTACCTCCAGTGAAGGAATACTGCGGAACAGATCCCATAAACACTCGAAATGATCTTCCATCTCACGTCCGCCACGCATTACGTAGCCCCTTGTAGGGTCATCAATACCATCGCAGGCACCGCCAGCTACATCCATTGCCTCTAAAATATGGATATTCTTTCCAGGCATCTGGGCATCTCTTACTAAAAAGCAGGCTGCTGCCAGCGCTGCCAGGCCGCTTCCTACTAAATAAGCACTCTTTTCTTCGATTCCTTCCGGTTTTTCCGGTCTTGCAAAGGCTTCATAGTTACCATTAGTATAGTAAATTCCCTTGCTGTTTTTTGCAAACTTGCCAAGTTCCGTATTACGATAATCGCTGTTTGTCTCTTCTTTTTTGCTGCGGCGCTTTCCAGCCATAACCGCAGCTGCTCCAACGCCGGCTGCCACTGCAGATACTGCTCCTGCACGCAAAACTTTCTTGTTCATTGATAAACCTTCCTTTCTCATCCTGTTTTCATATTTTGAATATCAATGTTTTTATCATTACTATTATTCTCGTTACGTATTGCCTTAATATATAGTATTGTTTACTACATATGCATATTGATATTATAACTTTTTGGGCAAAATGTCAATAATACACATAAAAGAACGGACAATCACCATACATATGAATGAATACACCATTAAAAATACTCTCAGCCACAGGCTTATTCTCCTGTAATGACTGAGAGTATTTTTTCCAAAATATAAAACTTTATACGATTGCCAAAGGATATTCACGATTCGTTATACTGTTTCCTCATGATCAAATAGCTGCAGCACAGCATTTTGCTAAATGTTACAGTTCAGACATGACGGTTAAATATCTAAAGCTGCATGGTATCCCTGATAAACTGCATTTGTAATGGTAGAAACCTTTCTTGCGTCCCCAATAACACGGACAAAGGGCGCACCATTTCTGAGAGCTTCCACAACATCCGTTCTGCTTCTCTGTCCAAGAGCACAGATCACTGTCTTACCGCTGATCAGCAGCTCTTTGCCCTCTTTATCTTTACAGCGTACTCCTTCAACTGTCACTTCTTCTACCTTGCATCCGGTATGGACATGAACATATTTCTCAATTTCTTTTAACAGCAGCGGACGATGACGCACATTGGCATCTACAGCCAGCTCATCCCGCATTTCGATCAGGTGTACTTCTTTTCCTTCCATGCCTAAATGGATGGCACATTCACAACCGGCCAGACCACCACCCATAACAGCAACTTCATCTGCCACGCGGTCCTGGTTTTTGTATAGCTCATTAACAAGGATCACGTTTTTGTCCTTAATTCCAGGGATCGGTGGAACCAGCGGCTTAGAACCAACAGCAATGATCAGAGCATCTGGTGCTTCTTTTTCAACATATTCAGCAGTAACTTCACATCCTAAACGTATCTCTACACCGCTCTGCCTTGCGAAACGTGCATAGGTCTCTGTAAGCTGGTACATTTCTTTTTTAAAGGGAATGGCGATCTCGCTCTTTAAAATTCCGCCCAGTTCCTCTTCTTTTTCACATAAGATGACCTGATGCCCCCTTCTGGCTGCTGTCCAGGCTGCATACAGACCTCCCGGCCCTCCTCCGGCTACCAGGACTTTCTTTTTCACCGGCGCAGGCTGTATTTCATCCCCTTCCAGCTCTCTTCCGATCAGAGGGTTTACAGTACACCTTCTGGTTGAAGTAGCTGCACGTTCTGCCATACAGGTAAAGCAGCGCAGACAACGGACAATATCCTCATCCCTGTTTTCCATGACCTTTCTTGGAAGGAATGGATCTGCCAGAAGTGCACGGGCCATATAAACTACATCTGCCTTGCCGGAAGCGATGATCTCTTCCATCTGTTCCGGGTCATTTAAACCGCCCAATGTGGCAACCGGAATGGATACGTGCTTTTTGATCTCAGCTGCCAGATGTACGTTACAGCCATGCTCCTTAAACATAGAAGGATGGGTATCGCCAAAGCCCCTCTGGTAAGTACCGGCAGATACATGGAGCAGATCGATCTTTGATTCCAGCTGCATAGCAATGCGTATACCTTCTTCCAGGTCATAGCCGCCTTCAAACAATTCAGACCCGCTTAAGCGGAATTCAATAGGAAATGCAGGACCTACAGCCTCACGGACTGCATCTAAGATCTCACTTGCCAGACGACAGCGGTTTTCCAGACAACCTCCGTATTCATCAGTTCTGTGGTTAAAATATGGGGATAAAAACTGGTTGATCAGCCACCCATGTCCACCGTGGACCAGGATCATCTCAAAGCCTGCACGTTTTGCAAGGCCTGCCACTTTACCATAAGAAGCAACAATATCTTTAATCTGTGCTTTGCTTAAAGCCTTTACCTTTACGCCATCTGCACGCACAGTATCAGAAGCCCCCCACTGGCACATTTCATGCTGTCTTGATTTATCAGTCATATAAGTTCCTGCATACATACCGGAATGGGACAACTCCAGACTGGCTGCTGCCCCGTGGCGGGAAATGGCATCTGCTGTATAAGTGGCCGCTGCCAAGGAATTTAGAATCGCTGTATCCAGATGATAGGCATGGGAGCCGTCTGTTTCCGGATGTACCATACATTCGCTGACTGTTACTGCTGCTGCGCCGCCTTTTGCACGAAGCTCGTAAAAGGCTGTAGATTTGGGACCGATACAGCCGTCATTGGAAATATCTGTTCCACCCATAGGTGCTGAAAACATACGGTTGGAAAAGGTGCGCCCTGCAATGGTAATAGGACTGCAAAGATGTGGAAATTTGTGTGTCATAATATTTTTCTCTCCTTTATATTGATGATGTGAGTGTCAAAAGTAAATTTTGCCACTCACTGATGTAACCGGATTGCTCCATTGCTATGCAATTCCCGCAATCCTCGAACACCTCAAACTCCCATAAAATGGCGTGTTCACACCATTTTATTTCGTTTTCGGTGTTCGGCGTGTCAATAAGTATAAATTGCTTATTTGTGCGAGCACAAACGCAATTTATACTTTTGACACTTACATCATATGATGTTGGGGTCAAAAGGTATTTTGACCCCTCTGATACCGAATTGCTACGTGCTTTGCACTCCCGCAATTCTAAAAACATTCGTAATCCGCTCATTTTTCTTCAAAAAATGGCTCCTTACTCATGTTTTTGGCGGGTCCCAAGTTCAAAAATCCTCCTGCAAGCAAGCTTGCATCGGATTTATGACCTTTTGACCCTGGTATCATCATATTGATAACGTATTCACCAACCCGCGCTGGTACGCCTGGCTGCCTTCTGTCGCAGGCGGATCGTCTATTCAACAACGTCTTTTAATTCTTCTTCGATCTTCTCTTCTTCCTCTTTATCATCTCCATAAATAAGCACAGGGAGGAAAGAAAGATGTTTTCCAATACTTCTTGCAATAAATCCCACTAAAACAGCTGCTACAATGGTACCCTCACGTACACCTTCTAAATGGCCGGAAAGAAGAACAGAAAGAGCAGCTGCGATCACCGCCATGGAAACATCAAAACAGACCTTGGTAAAACCAAACTCAGAATGAATACAAAATACCACGGCTCTTACAAAAGACTCTCCTGGAAGCATAACTACATCTGCCAGAACTTCCATATAAACACCGCTGCCAAGGATCAGACAGCCGATCAAAAGTCCAGCTACCTTTGCCAGATAATCAGCCGGATGTACAAAACCAAGTAAGATCATAGATGCATCAATAAAATAACCAAATACCATGGATACAGGTATCTGCAATAAATGTTCTGCCTTAAAATTCTTTCCCAGCAGCAAAAATTGGAGGAAGATCAGAAGCAGACTGAACACAATAGTGAAATTTCCCAGTGAGAACGGAAAATTCAGACTTAGTACATACGGAATAGAAGAAATAGGGGAAGTTCCCAGATTCCCTTTTGTAATCAGGCTGACGCCCAGAGAGTTTACAAACAAGCCCACTAAAAAGATAAAATATCGCTTTATCTGTTCTGCTTTTGTACGTTTCATAATTTTTGTTCCCTTTCTTGCTTTTTCGCTGTCTGTCCCTTATTGGAACACGTTTTCTTTTATGGTAACATCATTATACAAACATGTCAATGCTTACATGTTTATATGTATATATTTTTTCCTATGGCACAGAAAGAAATTGTATGATATACTGCTGATAGCATGAAATATACTTTCATATTTATATTTAAAGAAGGGATCTAAATATATGGGAACTTTAAAATATGCCATTTTGGGACTTTTAAATAGAAAAAGTATGACTGGCTATGATCTGTCAAAAGAATTTGAGACCACTCTCTTTGAATTCTGGAATGCGAAGCACAGCCAGATTTATCCAGAGCTGAAAAGTCTTTCCGAAAAAGGTCTGGTCCAGTATGAGGTTGAGATCACAGGAAATGTGCTGGAAAAGAAGGTTTATTCTATTACAGAAAAAGGACGGGAAGATTTTTATGAATGGGAAGAAAGCTTAAATCCTTTAAAACCTGTACCAAAGGATGAGTTCCGCTTGCAGCTCTTTTTTTCTGGTGCCTTATCTCCTGAAAAGCGTCTGGCATTGCTAACAGATCAATTAAAACAGCATGAAGAAAAACTAGATCATCTAAAAGGAAATATGGAGAAATTTTCCAGTGTTCCCCCTGAAGATGAAAATGATTTTGCCGATTATCTGGTCCTTCACGGAGCTGTTTTAAGAGAAGAAACCTGCTGTAAATGGTTAAAAGACTGTATCAGGTTATGCAAAAAGGGAGTGTAGTTTTTGCTACACTCCCAGATCTTTATAATCTGCCGGAAGGAAACGATGATAGGTAATGTGAAAACCTTCATCCTTAAAGCAATAATAATACCTGTCATCACCTTCTGTAAAGTGGATAACCATATCAAACTCGCCGCCCTTCATCTGTTCCACGTCACTTGGATAAGGTTGCTGTTTAAACAGTTTTTTCACCTGCTCCATATCTGTTTCATGGGAAGCGATCAGATTTACCAGCTGGTGGATAAATTCATTTTCTTTTTTATGTTCATGAACATAAACACTTGTTTCTTCTGGAAGGATCAGACAGAAACGCTCTTTCTTGTGAGTAATCATTATTTCACCCAGACGTTCTTTAACAAACCCTGCAAATCCTGTAAGGGCCTTTTGCATTTCCTCTGCATCATAATCAGTGCCAAAAAGATTATTTAACATGCCCACAGGATAATACAGCCGGATCACTTCTTTGCGAAAGCCCAGTTTCGCCTGTTCTTCCATTACAGAATCTTTAATATGCTCTTCTAATGCTTTATAATCCATTATTTTACCTCATCTTATATTTTAACGCCAGTCTTTCAGACTTTACTTATCATAGCACATCTTGATCCTGTTGTCTTTATTGATATATTTCATTTATTATCAATAAAAATAGCAAAAGCTTAAAATATTACAGTTCAATTACTGTAATTGTTGATTGAAAAGTTGTCTGAAAACTCTTATAGTGTGTGTAATATAAATAATATGTTCCAGGGAGGGAATTATCATGGGCGAAAAAAGAAAAAAGCTTCTGCCTATCGTGAACCACTGATCCTTATTGCCTTTGTCATCTTAGGCGCCATTATTGGAATGGTGATGGGAGAAAAAGCATCATTCCTGTATCCAATCGGCCAGATCTGGCTGAACCTGCTGTTTGTACTGCTGGTTCCGCTGCTTTTCTTCTCAATTTCCAGTTCTATTGCTAATATCAGCGATACAAAAAGCGTTGGAAAGCTGTTAGGATTTACGCTGGTGATCTTCATTGTAACTGCAGCCATTGCCGGAAGTTTTATGTTTATCGTATTAAATATCTTTGGTGTCGATACTTCCGTTCAGTTAGGTGCAGGTGATGCTACTGCACAGGCTGCTGTTTCTAGTATTGGTGACCAGCTTGTTAATACCTTTACTGTTGGTGATTTTCCTGACGTGATTTCCAGAGGACATATTCTGGCTCTCATCGTATTTACTGTATTCTTTGGCGTTACTGTTTCTTCCCTTGGAGAAAAAGGCTGCGAAATTGCAAACTGGTTAAACAACATGTCTCTGGTATTTTACAAAATGGTTGCTATTTTAATGAAAGCTGCTCCTTTAGGACTGATGGCTTACTTCGCAAACCTGACCGGTACATATGGCTCTGACCTGTTAAAAAGCTACGGGCGCGGACTTCTGATCTACTATCCAACAGTGCTTGTTTACTTCTTTGTTTTCCTTGGGCTTTATGCATTTATTGCTGCTGGTCCATGGGGTGTAAAACATTATTTTAAAGAAATTTTAACACCTGCACTGACTGCACTTGGTACCCGTTCTTCTGCTGCTCTTCCAATGCAGCTTGATGCATGCGACAAATTAGGTGTTCCAAGAGTGGTAAGTTCTGTTGTTGTACCAGTTGGCGCTACCTGTCATATGGACGGTGCATGCCTTGCTACTATTTATGAGATCGTGCTCTGCTGCACCTTGTTTGGACATCCATTCAGAAGCATTGGTGATTACGCTTTTGCACTGACCATCGCTGTATGTGCTTCTGTTGCTGTATCTTCTGTTCCTGGTGGTGGTGCTGCTATGGAGACCATGCTTATTTCTTCCTTTGGTTTCCCTGTTATCGCCCTTCCGGTACTGATGATGATGACACAACTGTTTGATGCAGGCTGTACCCTCATCAACTCCTGCGGCGATACCGTTGCTTCTATGCTGGTTTCCCGTTTCCTGTACGGAAAAGACTGGTACAAGAGAGATTTAAATAAAGAACTGGCAGAAGCAGAAAATAAAGAATAAATTGAGAAAAAATAATAAATCTGTTCTTTTAGATTTAGAAATGAATGTCAGAAAGGACCGTTTATATGTGTTGTAAAAATACAAATGCGAAAGAAACTCATTTCGGCGCCTGTTGCAGCCGGCCCGATCTTTATGGTATCATAATCCCCGGAAAACATGGAAAACTCTTTGCCACTTTATACTCAGCAGGGGGCGAAGGTCCCCATCCTACCGTTCTCCTTCTCCATGGCATTCCCGGATGTGAACAGAACCTGGATCTTGCACAGGCATTCAAACGGGCCGGCTTTCACGTAATGACATTCCACTACAGCGGCAGTTGGGGGAGCAGCGGAAATTATTCCCTGCAAAAATCTGGATCTTGCACAGTCTCTTCGTCGGACTGGTTTTTCTTCTGTTATTTTTTTCTACCGGGGATGCTGGGGCAGCGAAGGTGACTTTTCTTTTGAGGGAAGTTTTGAAGATACAAAAGCAGTCTTAGATTTTGTATTAAATGATACTCAGTATAATTTTGACAAAAATCATATTTTCTTTATCGGCCACAGCTTAGGTTGTGTCAATGCAGCCCGCATGATCGCCCTTTGTTCCCAGGCAAAAGGCGGCGTATTCTTAGCCCCCTGCGATCTGTGGCGCATTTATCTTCTTGGACTTGAAAATGATGATTACAGAGAACACTTAAATGATCTGCTGGAAGAAGGAATCCCCTATATTCATGGCACAGACGAAAAAACATTGACCAGTGAAATAAAAGGCAGTGCCAGACGGCTTTCCATCAGCTCCTGTCTCCAGGCTATCTCTGAAAAATCCATTCTCTGGATCAGCAGCCCTGATGATGAAGTAGTTTCTGAAGCAGAAGAAACCTATCCATATATAAAAAGAATGAAGCAGTTTTCTCCCTCCTGTTTTAAATGGCTGCGGGTTTCCTCTGATCACTATTTTTCCAACATGCGTTCCCAGCTGACTGAAGACATTGCATGTTTTCTCTTGGAAAATACAGTTCATAAGAAATCCCATATTGATCAGACTGCTTTTGAAACCCAGCTTCGCAAACTGATCTGGCAGCAGCTGGCAACCATTACACTGCCGGATGTGGCCAGCTATTTCCACATCAGCGTTCCCTATGCCAGTGACCTGATCCGCCAGGTCACTGGGAAGAATTTCACTGCTCTCGTATTAGAAGAACGGATGAAAGAATCTGAGAAGCTTTTAAAAACCAGCAATGTGCCCATTTCCAAGGTAGCACTGCTCTCTGGCTATCAGGAACCTTCTTATTTTATGAAAGTATTTAAAAAATATTTTGGCTGCACACCAAGCCAGTACCGGGAAAATATCTCCCTAAAATAGATATTATACACCTGGCCTGATATAAGCGGATCAGCGTTCAAAATTTACCGGACGCAGATCCCTTTTTAATATCTTCCCGCTTTCATTTACCGGAAAAGCATCCAGAAAAAAGACATACCTGGGGATTTCTTCTTCTGATAAAGTATTTTTTAACAACCGGCGGATTTCCTGCGATCCTACTGATAAATTTTTTTCTCTTGGAATGATCCATGCAGCCAGATAATCCCTTCCATTTTTCTCTATGGGTTTTACAGCCGCCTGTTCTGCTATTCCCAAATTCAAAACAGCCTGTTCTACACGGACTGCGGATATTTTCCTGCCATTGATATTACAGATATCATCTTTTCTCCCGTCAAAACAGAAATATCCATCTGGATCCTTATGGGCGTAGTCCCCTGCACTTGCCTCTTTTCCTGTCCCGATCACTCCAAAAGCTGTATTTACCAGCAATCTGCCAGCATTAAGACATACGCCTACTTTTGGAAAAGGACGGCCGATCCGGGTCTTATCCTCATTCATCTCCTGATCCCGTATATAAGTAACATAGCTTAACTCACTGGCTCCGTAATAAAGAGTGATCTCTGCTTTTGGGAAAAATGTTTTAAGCTTCATAGCGTCTTTCTTTCCAAGACTCTGGGAGCCGCTTAAAATGGTCTGGATTTTTTCTACCGGATCATGGTCTTCGTGTTTTAATGCCTGATACAGGGCATGAAGTTTTGCAGGGATCAGGTAAATGCCATCTGCCTGCCACTGCTCTATGTCTTTTATCCACAATCTTGGATCAAAACGATCTTCTGAAAGTATGGTGGCACCTGCAGACAGCTGGGCCATATACAGGTTCATATTTCCGGTAAAAGCCAGGCTTCCCTGCATAAACAGACGACTTTCCGGCGTTATATGGAAAATCTCATTCTGAATGGGAAAATAGTCATACCAGCTTTCAAAGGTTCTGAAAAGCAGTTTATTCTCACCGGAGGTCCCTGAGGTCATAACTGCCATACAGGCTTCTTCCGGCACTTTGGTTTCTGCACAGAATTTTTGTATCAGTGCAGTTTTTTTATCTTCTTCCATATCCTTTGGAAGAATTACCGGCACATAGCCCATTCCCTGACAGGTCAGAAACTCTGTCAATTGGTCTAATGCCTGCTCCTTCTGGATGAAATACAATTCCTTTTTAGCCGCCGTTTTCCACTTTTTCTGTTTTTCCTTAACCAGAAGAAACAGTTCCCTGTATGTAAGAGAACTGTTTCCTGTACAAAATGCTTCTTTTTCCGGTGTTTTGTTTTTTATATCTTCTATCATTTCCAGATAGTTGCTTATCTTTCCCATAAATTCTGTATCTCCAACATACTCAATGTACTTTCTATGTCTTTGCTCTCTATGCCTTTACTCTTTCTACCAGAAGGGAGGTTCCGATCCCCCCTGCTGCTGCTACGCCGCAGATGCCAAATCTCCCCTTATTTACCTGCAGATTTTTTAAAAGATGCAGAAGGATAATGGCTCCGGAAGCACCGTAAGGATGTCCGTAGGCAAGAGCTCCACCTAAAGGATTTAACCGGTCTCTGATCCCCGGAAATTCCCGCTCTAAAAGTACATCGATCACAGCAAAGGCTTCATTAACTTCCAGGCTGTCAATTTCATCTATGGAAAGTCCAGTCTGCTTAAACAGCTTTCTGATCGCCAGAACCGCTGTTTTAGGGCTCATAAAAGGGTCGCTGCCAATGGATGTACCAAAGCGAAATGCTGCCTGAGGTGACAGTTTATGGGCTTTTCTGTATTTTTCAGAACAAAGGACTACAAAAGCCGCCCCGTCATGCATCAGACAGGCATTGGCTGCTGTGATCACTTTTCCCCCTGGCAATATGTATGGAAGGCGGTCTAATAATCGCTGGCTCATAGAAGGTCTTATTCCCTCATCTTTCCTGCTGCCTTCAATGGAAAGCTGTATATCTGACAAAATACCTCCTTTTGCAGCCTGTGCTGCTCTTTTATGGCTTAACAGCACCCATGGATCCATTTCTGCCTTAGTGACATTTTCTGTAAGAGCTGTCTTTTCTGCTCCTTCCAGCATTACCTGCTCTCCCTGAAGTTCAGGAATGAATTTTGCCACTGTATAGCATTTTCCTTCCTGATAGTCCGGGTGGTTAGGATTCCACATACGAAAAGGCTGTGTAGAAGAACTTTCAAAACCGCCTGCGATCACCAGATCTGCCAGACCGCTTTCGATCTTCGCAGCTGCCGTTGCAATGCTTTCCAGAGAAGATCCACACTGGAGATCTAAAGTAACAGCAGGTATCTCTTCACTTAAACCTGCTGTAAGCGCCGTAAGGCGGGTGATGTTTCCACCTCCCGCCACAGCATTTCCACCTATTATGTAATCGATCTCATTGTCTTTTAAAGCAAATCTGTTTTTTATTTCTTTTAGAACCTGGGCACCTAAAATTTCCGCTGGGATTTTACGGTACATGCCGTCTTTCACACCAATAAAACTTCTCAGACCACCTAAGATCCATACATTATCCATAGCTTATACCTTTTTTTGTTATATACTTAATCTGCCGGGAACAATCTGCGCAGAGGTTTTGCGATTCCTGCTGCAGCAAAGCATTTTACTATATCCAATGGAATAAACGGAAGCACAGCCTGGATCATAATAGCACCCCATGGCTGGTTGGTCACGTATTTCATCTGGACTGCGCCAAACAAATAGATCACCGGGATTCCTACAATAATGATAAATGCTGTCTGCCATCTTACTTTCTTAACTTTACAGCAGAACATGGAGATCATAACAGCTGCTACCAGATTGCCATAACGATATCCGCCTGCCGGTCCTAAAAGTTTTCCTAAAGAACCACCAATCCCAACAACACTTAACAGGATCCAGGTTACCATAACCGCCAGTGTCTGTAAGGGGGAAAGCAGAAGTCCGATCAGGTTTACCATTAAAGTCTGAGCTGTAATGCTGGCACTGGAAAATGGCAGCGGGATCTTTATATAAGTGGATACGATCAGAAGCGCTGTCATCAATGCCATGATAGTAAGGCTCCGTATATTCCATATGCTGTGTGCTTTTACGTTGTTAATAGATTTTGTTGCTGTCTGACTCATATCATTTTCGTCCTTTCTTTTATCACGCAGAATATATGGCTATGGTGGATCACTTCAGATCTCCGTTACAACTGCCTTTAAAATGGTCCTTTCAGAAATTTTAAATAAAATGGTCTTCTTACTATCTTCCGTTTTCACAGTGACCTCTGTTTCTTCTCCCACCTGTAAGGGTGTAAGGAAACGGACATCCACCTGAAAAGAACCTGTTGTAAAGATCTGAAACATTTCAAACATCTTGTTTACCATAAGAAAGCCTGGAACAATGGCACTCTTTCCCTGGTGAATAGGGTTTGTGTCATTTACCGCCTGTAAATATGACTGGATCTCATTTTCTGTTACTGTTAAGGATGATGTGGAATGACAGGGCCTTGATTGAACACCTATTCTCTCTGATCCTTTCTCACCGGAAAAGCATCCAGGATTAATAAGGGTGACATTTAAGCTGTCCTCCTCTTTTCCTCTGCTCTCCTCTGTAATACAAACCTGTACCAGTCTTGCATCACTTTTTAAAACCTGCATCTGATAAGCAAAACTTTCATCCTCTAACTGATTAAAATCCACTGTCTCACCGGCATGGTTCCTTTTCTTTTCATCAAAACGAAACCTACACTTTGCGATCATCCAGCCTTCATATCCTGCAAGCCCTGAAAGTGTCTTTTCCAGTCCCAGAAGCCTTTTTGTGTGATCCATAGCAGTTATAAGCTTCCTTTCTGTCTGTAAATGATGTTTTATACAAATATTCTGTTTGTAGTAAAGTGTTATATCAATTGTCTCCGAAAACGATTTGAGTATAACAAAGCTGCTTTTAAATGTCAACCATTATTTCACATTGGTTAACATTCAAAAATGCTGATTCCCTTTTACCTATTCTGGTTCCAAAAATTTTATCATTTTGCTAAAGCGACTGTAAAATTTCCACAGTTCGGTAAATTTCTTCTTCATCGGTACGATAGATTTCAAATTCACTTATCCCTTCAAGTCCCATATGCACCCGTTCATTCCGATATTGCATACCACTGGAACACAGCTTTTTACCGGACAAATGAAAAGCATAGGCTCCTGTTGCCTTGGCAATTTCTGCGATATTAGACGATTTCACTCCACCGCCCACCAATATAGTTGGTTTACCGCTGATATTTTCCATTTTAAGCATGTCTGCAGATACCTGAATCAGATGCCTGATAAGTTTGCTTCCCAAAAGACAGTCTGCTTCCTGACCCGATGTCAAAATCGTATCCACACCCATTCCTGCTGCTTTTTCCAGCGCTGCAATCGGGTCTGCGCAAACGTCAAAAGCACGATGTAATGTAATACCGATATTTCCCGCTGCCTTAACCATTCCGCCTATTTGCGCTTCATTAAGTGTACCATCTGTATTCAGGCTTCCGATCACTACACCATCAGCGCCTGCCTGGGAAAAATGGCGGATATCAGCAAGCATCTGCTGGTACTCATAATGTGTATATAAGAAATCACCAAATCTTGGACGTATCAACACTCTGACAGGAAGACCCGTTTCTTTTTTTACCTGTTCAAATAAAGTATATCCCGGTGTTGTCCCGCCTATCACAAGGTTTGCACATAATTCCAGTCGTGTTGCACCGCCCCGCTTTGCCTCCAGCGCCGATTCTACGCTGTCCACACACACTTCTAAAATATAGTCCTGCATTTTTACCTGCTTTCATTATCAGAGGGGCAAAATACATTTGGACCCCAACATCATATTTATGTCCTCTTGGAGTCTTGCCTGCATTTGCCTTTGTGACCTATTTTCATATATTACAAGATCTTTATTCTATTTTCGTTCAAAAACATACTCCAACTCTGATGACAGATCCTCTCTGAATCCATAGCCCAAACGGTCAAATTTCTTTATATCTAAAGGATCTTCCATCAGTTTTTCTGCCATATATCTAACCATTTCGCCCCGGGCCATTTTTGCATAGGTACCCTTCGTTACCAATCTGCCCCCAGATGATTCGCAAAATGTGATCGTAATATACCGATCCTCAGGAGACAGATATTTTTCTATACATTTTGAGTACTCTTTTGATGCCAGGTTAATTATGATCCCACTGTCATCTCTTACCTCATGATATAACCTGCTACCCCAGAAATCGTATAAGTTTTTTGTATCCCCTATAGCAACTTTTGCCTGCATTTCAAGACGATACGGTGTTACTCCATCCATTGGCTTTAAGGCACCATAAAATGCAGACAGTATCCTCAAGTGGCTTTGCACATATTCTAACTGCCTGGTTTCAAATACTGCCGGAGCCATATACTGAAAGGCAATCCCTTCATAAGCCATGATCGCCGGAGTCAGCCTGCTATAAAGGTCCATATTCTCTAACCTTTCAAAATTCTGCTCTGCGATCTTGTCATTACATTTCCAGATCGCCTTCAGTTCTTCTCTGGACTTCTTCTTCAGACAGTTCAGTATTTCCTTTGTCTCCTCTATAAAAACAGGGAATCCTGCTGACTCAATACTGTCTGTATCCACATTCATCTTTTTTGCAGGTGATAATATGATCTTCATCCGTTCAGTTCCTTAAGCATATTTTCAGGATCATCTGCTGCTTTAACCTTGTCATTTGCTTTTACAATGATCCCCTGTTCATCAATAAGATAGGTAGTTCTCACAACTCCCATGGAAACCTTGCCATAATTCTTCTTTTCTTTCCACACATCATAGGCTTCGATCACCTTACGCTGTGGATCTGCCAATAAGGTAAATGCAAGCCCATATTTTTCTTCAAATTTCTTGTGGGATGCTACAGAATCTTTGCTTACTCCAAGAATAACTGCACCTTTTTCTGTAAACTGAGGATATCTCTCTGAAAAGCCACATGCCTGTTTGGTGCAGCCTGGTGTATTATCTTTTGGATAAAAATATAAAATCACTTTTTTACCTGCATAATCGCTTAATTTATGTACATTTCCATTCTGATCCGGTAACTCAAAATCTGGTGCTTTTGTACCTGCTTCTAACATATCATGTGTCTCCATTTCTTTTCCATGTTCTCTCAGAGTCTTTCATGCACCTGCTTTTGCGGCTGATTTTTCTCCTGCGTCAGCTGAAGCTCAGTTATTACAACATAACCCTGGAACCTTTAAAATCCTATTTTTAGAATGTATCTCCTATACGGTATATTCCAAATTCCTTGTGTCCAAGAACCTCTGCCTTAGTCAGTTCACCATTTGCCACAGCCACCATTTTATCAAAGATCTCCTCACCTATATCCTGTGGGGTCTTTCCTTCTGTGATGATCCTACCAGCATTTATATCAATATTATCCATCATTTTTTCATAGGTTTCAGGATTTCCTGTAACTTTGATCACTGGCGCAACAGGACTGCCGGTAGGAGTTCCCCGTCCTGTGGTAAAAAGAATGATCTGAGCTCCACCTGCAACCATGCCTGTAATAGAATCAATATCTTCACCTGGTGTATCCATGAAATAAAGGCCGTGCTTCTTCGGATCAATACTTTCTGAGTACTCTAAAACGCCGATCACAGGACTCTGCCCTGCTTTGTGAATGCACCCAAGAGATTTTTCTTCTATAGTTGTAAGTCCGCCTGCAATATTGCCCGGTGTAGGCTGTGTACCCCGAAGGTCCACTCCATAAAGCTTTGACTTATCTTCAATGCGCTTGACCATAGCTGTAAGTTTATCACCCATTTCTTTTGTTACACAACGGGCTGCTACCAGATGTTCTGCTCCTATAAGTTCTGTGGTTTCGCTAAGGATACTTGTACCTCCCAGTTCGATCAGCTTATCGGAAGCTGCTCCTACAGAGGGATTACCTGCAATACCACTGGTTGGATCGCTGCCTCCGCACTCCAGACCTAAAACAAGTTCACCGATATCAAATTCTACCTTGTTTTGAACAGAAAGTTCTCTGGCCATTTTAGCTGCAATTTCAGCGCCTTTTGCAATACATCCCAGTGTACCGCCGCACTCCTGGATAATAACAGTTTCAACAGGCTTTTTACTCTCACGGATCTGATCCGCTACCACATCCGGCTGAATGCCTTCACAGCCTAGACTGACAACCAGCACTGCTCCTACATTGGGATTTTTTCCAAAGCCAACCAGAGTATTTACAGTCTGAAGGTAATCTGCACCCACCTGACAGCAACCGTGCTGATGAGGAACTGCAACAGCCCCAGGCACTAATTCAGCAATTCTCTGTGCTGTCTCGCTGGAACAGACAGATGTTGGCAAAATCAACAGATGATTTCTTATCCCAAAAGTTCCATTTTCTCTTTTGTATCCCATTAATTTCATAATTATATTTCCCTTTCTTCTAACGGTCACCGCGACCTCTGCCTGATTCTAAGTTCTGGGTATGAACCCAGTCGCCGACCTTGATATCACAGCTGGCAGTACCTATACTCTCACCATATTTTACCACGGTCTCTCCTGCTTTGATCTCTTTGATCGCGATTTTATGGTATACAGGGATGTCCTGGTTTGCTTTGATCTCTTCTCCATCTACATTGAGCATTTCTCCGGCATTTAAATGGCGGATCATAGTTACCACATTATCCTTATCGGTCATGTATACGTAATTTTTCATTTTCTCTCCTTTGATCCAATCGTATTTTTCTACTGTAATCTCAACTATAACAAAGTATTTTCTTACATTTTCCCTTCAAAAACATCAATCTGGCAGCTCTTCATTGTTTCTAATGCAGCTTTGTGTTTTTCTGGTGTTACACCGGCACAGCAATCAGCATCTACAGATATGACAGTTTCTGGATATTTAGCTTTTAAAATAATAGCATTGGATACAACACAGATATCTGTGCATACACCGATCAGTTCAATCTTATCATCCTCTGCAAATCCATCCCAGTTCAGCCAGCCAAATGTCGGCTTATCTATGTATTCACAATTTTCTATTTCCAGTCCGTGAACAATCTGCCAGCCGTCCGTCCCTTTAACGCAATGCTTTACTGGCAATTTCTTTCCTTCTGGCGTTTCCAGATAATTTTCCCCATGAGTATCTCTGGTAAAAATAATCCGGTCACCTCTATCTGCATATTCTTTGATTTTCGCCTTAACATTTGGCACAATCGCCTGGGCTTCTTTGCTGCCTAACGTTCCTGTTATAAAATCATTCTGCATGTCAATTACAACTAAAATCTTACTCATTTTATTTTACCTCCACTTTTATCCTGTTTATATACCACTGTTGTCCTTTAAAATCTGCTTAATCCCTTCTATATTATCCGCAAAATAAATTCCAGCTTGTCTTTCTTTTGAAGATAGTCCTTTACAGATCATATGATCAAGCAGATCCTTCAAACTATTGTAATAGCCGTTTAAATTATAAAGAATACACGGAGCATCCAACTGTTTCAAAGATATTTTTGACATAACTTCTGCGATTTCTTCTAATGTACCTGTACCCCCAGGAAAAGCAATGAAAGCATCTCCCAATTCAATCATTTTATTCTTGCGCTCTGACATATCCTTTGTAATGATCAATTCAGTCAATCCATCATATTGAAACTCTTTATCTATAAAAAACTGCGGTTCAACTCCGATCACATTCCCGCCAGAACTCAGAGTACTTTCCGCAAGCATGCCCATTAATCCAGTTTTTGAACCTCCATAAACCAGAGTGTTTCCACTGTTTCCAATCCACATTCCTAATTCTCTGACTGCCTCAGCCAGCATTGGATCATTCCCTTCTAAAGCTCCAAGATATACTGTAATATTCATTTTCCTTTTTCCTTATCCTATCGAAATCCTCTATTTAAATAATCGTCCATTGCTCCGCATTTTAAAGCTTCATCCTGCTGTTGTATCATTTATATAGAGAACAATATGTTCACTATACTGCTATACTTCACACCTGTGTTCCAACTTCGATCAAGTGACCATCCAGATCATAAAACCGAACAACCTGTTGACCCCAGCTGCAGGTCATAAGCTTATTAGCATACTGGATAGACGGATACAGACGTTCCAGTTTTTCTATAAATGATTTTATATCCTTTTCCTCAAAATATAACTCAGACGAATTATGCTTTGATGTTATCTTTTTTCCTAAAAAGCTGGTCCAAATTTTTTCATCCTGAAGTACAAGACCTTCCGTTAAGATCACATTCCCATCCTGCTTCAAAACCACATCAAGGCCAAATAGATCATGGTAAAACTGCTTTGCTTTTTCAATATCTTTTACAACGATTAAAATATTTTTTAATTTCATAGATTATCTCTTTCATCCTTTTCCATTTTTCGTATTTAAAACCCATGCAAATGCTTTTGCAATTCTCAAAACCGGATCTTTAAAATGGCCACCCTGATTCCATTCTAAAGCACATTGTATCTCTTCAGTTTGCATCCATGCATATAATTTCCGAAGGCAGTCTCCCACATTTGACATAACTGGGCTCTTCGTTTTTTCTTCCTTATCACCAAGACTGAGATAAACAGATTTGCTTTTAATTTTCTGCTCTTTCAGGTATTCAACAAATCCAGGAAACCAAACAGAAGGAGAGGCTGCTGCCACACCATAAAATATATCCGTTTGACACGATGCCCATAATGCAAAAAGCCCGGAAAGGGAATAACCTCCAATATAATATATCTTGTTTTTATCTGTACAGATCTTCAAGATCTCTTTCAGAGTTTGCCAAGCACCATCACCAAAGTTTTCGTTTCCAAATACAGCCGGCGCTTTCCATGGAGTTAGCTCCTGATTCCAGCTATCGACCTTTACAGCGATAAACTGAAAGTCCTCGTTTACAAGTTTTCCGATCTCCATAACCTCATTTTCAATTTCAGGCAGATCATGATCACCTACTGGCTGGATCAAAACAACCTCTGCCTCTGGATTTCCATATTCATATATCGTCATCCGGTCATCAGCCCTTCTCTTAAATAACATATTATGTTTAGTATAAAACACAGGCTCTTACTACGTCAACTATAGTCCGAACATTGCTATTATAAATATAAAAAGAAACTGGCTTATTTTATCATTTACAAAAAGCGAGGAAAATCAAGGCTTTCCAGACTTTCAAATACACAACTTTTTGTGTAGAAGGCCCTCAAATATTTACCCGCAATATTCCCTACTAACTTGTGATATTTAATCTATAACACATATAACATTAAATAGACAAAGAAAAAGCCCGGAAAACCGCATTTCTGCGCAGTTTCCGGACTTATATCATTCATTATCAGTCTATACCATGATGTCAATTTTTTAAAGAAGTTTCATGCAACTATCAGATTATTTACCCATCTGCTTAGCAACTTCTTCTGCAAAGTTCTCTTCTTTTTTCTCCATACCTTCGCCAGTCTCGAAACGAACGAACTTCTTGATTGTGATGTTTGCGTTATTAGCCTTAGCTACGGAAGCAACATACTGGGATACACTCTGCTTGCCATCTTCTGCCTTAACATAAACCTGATCCATCAGACAGAATTCTTTTAATTCTTTGTTGATACGTCCCTGGATCATGCCCTGGATAACTTTCTCTGGCTTGGAAGCTTCCTTAGGATCGTTCTGAATCTGAGCGATCAGGATTGCCTTCTCATGCTCGATGAATTCTGGGCTAACTTCATCACGATTTGTGAAGGTTGGCTTTAATGCAGCTGCCTGCATTGCTACATTTCTAGCCATCTCCTTAACAGCATCATTGATAACGTCAGTTTCAACATCTACTAAAACGCCGATCTTTCCGCCTGCATGGATATAGGAAGCAACAAAACCGTTCTCTTCTGTTACTTTCTCAAAACGACGGATGTTCATATTCTCACCGATGATAGAGATCTGGGAAGACAGAGCCTCTTTTACAGTCAGAGTCTCATCTTTTGCCCACTTTTCAGCCATAAAGCTGTCCATATCAGCTGCTGAAGAAGCCAGTGCCTGAGCAGCTACATCTGCTACATATGTCTGGAACTTAGCGTTCTTAGCAACGAAGTCTGTTTCAGCATTTACTTCTACTACTACAGCAGTTTTTTCATCAGCGGACATTGCAGTATCAACGATACCTTCAGCTGCAATACGTCCAGCCTTCTTAGCTGCACCTGCAAGTCCTTTTTCTCTTAAGAACTCTACAGCCTTTTCCATATCGCCGTCAGTAGCTGCAAGAGCTTTCTTACAGTCCATCATTCCGGCACCGGTTGTTTCTCTTAACTCTTTTACCATTGCTGCGGTTACTGCCATTTTGTCATCCTCCAAATATTAAATTTAAAGTTTTTTGATTACGCTTCTGCGTTCTCTGCTACGAAATCAGCTGGAACTTCGATCTCCATTGCGCCTTCTAAAACTTCACCCTGCTTTGCTTCAATAACAGCGTCAGCCATCTTGGAAACGATCAGCTTAACAGCTCTGATAGCATCATCGTTACCTGGGATCACATAATCAAGTTCTTCTGGATCACAGTTAGTATCAACAATACCGATCAGCGGAATACCCAGAGTATGAGCTTCCTGTACGCAGATGTGCTCTTTCTTAGGATCTACGATGAAAATTGCATCTGGAAGTTTCTTCATATCCTTGATACCACCCAGATTCTTCTCTAACTTATCCCATTCTTTCTTTAACTCGATAACTTCCTTCTTAGGAAGAACATCGAAAGTACCGTCCTGAGACATAACCTCGATCTCTTTCAGTCTTGCAATACGGCCCTGGATGGTCTTGAAGTTGGTCAGCATACCGCCTAACCATCTCTCATTTACATAGTACATACCGCAACGCTCTGCTTCAGTCTTAATAGCTTCCTGAGCCTGCTTCTTGGTACCTACAAACAGAATGTTTCCGCCCTCAGCTGCGATGTCAGATACAGCCTTATAAGCCTCATCTACTTTGCCTACAGACTTCTGTAAGTCAATGATATAGATGCCATTTCTCTCTGTGTAGATGTATGGAGCCATCTTAGGGTTCCATCTTCTTGTCTGGTGACCGAAATGTACACCAGCTTCCAGTAACTGCTTCATTGAAATAACGCTCATATTCTTTACCTCCGTTTGGTTTTTAACCGGTTTATTGAGCTTAAACCAGTCGCATCCGCCTGCTTCTCGTGCTTCCCGGAAGACCGTTTCCGGCACCTTTCCGTGGAATCCACAGACGTGTTTTTTATCAACTTTATGACTATAACATAAAAAATGACAGTCTGCAAGTGTTTTTTACAGACTGTCCAATAGTTTTGTTACGGTTCAGCCATGCGCTGGTTTGAATGAGGGAGTGTGTTGCAAGCTTGCTTGCATAAGCACTTTCTCATCCAAATCAGCATATGGTGGAATCACCAAGCTTCTTGTTTTCATGAATATGGAAACAAGAAGCTGTCATGGCTGAACTGTAACATAGTTTTGCAATATAAGCAGGAAATCAGTTATTTCAAGTTGGAATTAGAGGCTTTTATGGCTTTTAATTCGTCAAATACCACATCATTCAGAACCTTGATATAGGTACCTTTCATACCGGAAGAACGTGACTCAATAACACCGGCGCTTTCAAATTTACGCAGGGCATTGACGATAACGGAACGGGTAATACCTACACGGTCAGCAATCTTGCTTGCAACCAGGATACCTTCATTTCCATCCAGTTCTTCAAAAATATGGATAATGGCTTCCAGTTCAGAGAATGAAAGTGTACTGATCGCAGATTTAACGATCTGCACCTTACGTGTTTCTTCTGCATTCTCTTCATTTACGGAACGCATCATTTCCAGTCCTACAACTGTAGTACCATATTCACTTAAAATAATATCATCAATATCATACTGACTGTCTGAACGATAAATAAATAATGTTCCCAGTCTCTCTCCAGCAATATCGATCGGAGTAATGATAGCCTGATATTTCTTTACATTCTCCTCTTCAAATCCAAGAGTTGCCAAATTTACATTTTCCTTTGTGGACAATACACTGAGCAGACGTTCATTCAACATCTTATCTACATAACCGCCCACCTGATCTTCGATCAGCTCTTCTATTTCATCCACCCCAGGCCAGATACTTACACCAAGCACCTTGCCCTTTTTGCTGATAACAAGAATATTGGATAACAAAATTTCACTTAACACTTTGCATATGTCATTGAAAACAACTTTATGCGAATTATTGTTATGCAATAGCTTGTTGATTTTTCTTGTTTTGTCCAACAACTGAACGCTCATGACTGAAACCCTCCTTATCTCAATTGTATACTCTACAAATATACTTTACTAATAATTGAATTTTAACACAATTTTTGTCCAATAACAATAGTTTTTTGAAGATTTCATGTTTTTCCGAAAATAAAAAAGAACATGTAATGGCAAAAAAAGTGCCTGCACATGGGAATGTTCCTGTACAGGCACTATATCTCTTTAAAAAATCATATATTCATAGCTTTTTTGCTATTTCTGCTCTTCTGCCGGTTTATCCATACGATATCCGCAGGTTTCATTTGCACAGAGAAGTTTATTTCCCTTTTCCACCATATAAGAACCACATTTAGGACACTTTAATATAGACGGCTTCTGCCAGGACATGAAGTCACAGTCAGGGTTTGCCTCACAGCCATAGTATAAACGGCCCTTCTTTGTCTTCTTGCGTACTACCTCTTTTCCGCATTTCGGGCAAGGCACACCTATTTTTTCCAAATATGGTTTTGTATTCTTACATTCCGGGAAACCAGGGCATGCAAGGAATTTTCCATGAGGACCATATTTTACTACCATATGACGTCCGCACTGTTCACAGATCTCATCTGTTACTTCATCTTCAATCTTAACAGATTCTAATTCTTTCTGGGCAATGTTTACTGCTTCATCCAGATCCGGATAGAAGTTCCGGATAATAGTCTTCCATGTTACAGTTCCATCTGCCACACGGTCCAGTAAGGTCTCCATATTTGCAGTAAAGCTTAAATCCACAATACTTGGGAATGACTTCTTCATAATGCGGTTTACCACTTCACCCAGCTCTGTTACGTAAAGATTTTTATTTTCCTTTGCAACATAACGTCTGGCAATGATCGTTGTAATTGTAGGCGCATAGGTACTTGGACGGCCAATGCCCTGTTCTTCCATTGCTTTTACCAGAGAAGCTTCTGTATAATGAGCCGGCGGCTGTGTAAAATGCTGGCTTGGCTGAAGTTCTGCCAGTTTTAACTCCATTCCGCTTTCAATAGCTCCTATCACCTGTTTCTTTTCTTCTTCATCATCTGAAGCTACATAAACAGACATGAAACCATCAAAAGAAAGGCGGGATGCAGAAGTTGTAAACATATGTTTCCCTGCACGGATCTTTACAGAAGTCGTCTCATAAACAGCCGGAGACATACGGCTGGCTGTAAAACGCTTCCAGATCAGCTGATACAAACGGAAAAGGTCTCTTGGAAGAGATTCCTTTACCATAACAGGTGTCAATGTGATATCTGTAGGGCGGATAGCCTCATGAGCATCCTGGATCTTACCTGTATTCTTAGCAGAAGCTTCTCCTGCCGCTGCGTAATTTTCACCATAGTGTTCTTCTACAAAAGAACGTGCTGCTGCATCTGCTTCATCTGCTACACGGGTGGAATCCGTACGCAAATAAGTGATCAGGCCAATAGTTCCATGACCTTTTACTTCAACACCTTCATACAGCTGCTGTGCAATACGCATGGTTTTCTGAGTAGAAAAGTTTAATGCCTTGGAAGCTTCCTGCTGTAAGGTACTGGTGGTAAATGGAATCGGTGCTTTTTTAATACGCTCGCCCTTTTTTACCTCATCAGCCACATAGCTGACACCTTCCAGATCCTTTAAAACAACATCTAGCTCCTCTTTGCTGTGTATCACTGATCTGCTGCCCTTTACGCCTTCTTCATTTGCCAGACCATAATACTTTGCATCCAATGGCTTTTTGCTTCCGGCTATATTTAACATCGCATCCAGATTCCAGTATTCTTCCGGGATAAATGCATTGATCCCATCTTCTCTATCACATATCATACGAAGGGCTACCGACTGTACACGGCCTGCACTTAAGCCTCTTTTAACCTTTGCCCATAAAAGCGGACTGATACGATAGCCTACCATACGGTCTAACATACGTCTGGTCTGCTGTGCGTTAACCAGATTCATATCCAGCTCTCTCGGAGCCTTCAAGGATGCTTTTACTGCATTTTTTGTAATCTCGTTAAAGCTGATGCGGTATACCTGTTTATTTTTAAGTTCATCCAGCTTCAAAGCCTTCATCAGATGCCAGGAGATTGCCTCTCCCTCACGGTCCGGGTCCGTTGCCAGATAAATCTTATCTGCCTTTTTTACTTCCTTGCGCAGTTTTGCAAGTACATCCCCCTTTCCCCTGATAGTAATATATTTTGGCTCATAGTCGTGTTCCGGATCAAAGCCTAACTGGCTTTTTGGCAGGTCTCTTACATGACCGCCGGAGGCGTCTACTTCATAATTACTTCCCAAAAACTTTTTTATGGTCTTCACTTTTGCAGGTGACTCTACGATTACCAGATGATTCGCCATTGTAAACTCCTTATTCCTGTTCCTATATTTATGCGCCTTATCCCCAATAACCCCTTAATGTTCTCTCGGAGTCTTATATTATGGCAGGATACATCTGTAAACTGCAACAGACCTTTAAAACAGTTTTTTCGTATAATAAAGTCCTGCTGTCCTCACAGCATATCCGCCAAGTTCTAATTCCAGAAGAGCATCCATAGACTGGCTGACAGACAGCCCTGTTTTTGATGCGATCTCCTCTATATGGCGCGGTTCGGAATCCAAGCAACTATACACCATTTTTTCTTTCTTTGCAAGTCCCTTCTGTTTTTTTTCAGAAAACTGTTCTTTCTCTTTTACAAAAATCCCCAGGTTTTCAAGAACTGTTTCCGGTGAAAAAAGAACCTGGGCGCCTTCTGCGATCAGCTGGTTGCATCCTGTACTTAAAGCATCTGTGATCCGGCCTGGAAGGGCATAAATTTCTTTTCCCTGTTCTAAGCCTGACTGGGCAGTAATAAGCGACCCGCTTTTTTCTTTTGCCTCTATAACCAGGATAACATCAGAAAGAGCACTGATGATACGATTGCGTATAGGAAAATTTCTGGGTACAGGAGGTGTTTTTAAAGGATACTCAGAAATCAGTCCCCCATAAAATGGGATATTTTCGTACAAGTCAAAATTACTCCGTGGATAGCACTGATCTACTCCGCAACCAAGAACTGCATATGTCATTCCGCCAGCCGCCATTGCTCCCTCGTGACCTGCACCATCAATCCCCAATGCCATGCCGCTGATGATCTGAATACCGGCAGCAGCCAATTCTTTTGCCATATAACCGGCTGCTTCCCTTCCATAAGCTGTACAATTTCTTGCACCGATCACTGCTGCAGTCGCTTTATCCTCCTTAGGAAGGCTTCCCTTTACATAAAGTCCTAATGGATAATCATATACAGAATACAGCCGTCTTGGATATTCTTCATCCAGAGGCGTAATAAAATAAATGCCTTTTTCACTTAATTTATAATATTCCTCTTCCAATCTGGAAAATTCCCCTTTCCAGGCATCAAAGCGGAGGGCATTTTCTTCTTTTTTAAAGATCCCCTTTTTCCATAATTGTGTTCCTTCTATATAATATGCCTGCTGAAAACCTCCTGCCGCTTCTCCTATGCGGCGTATCTGTAAAGCCCCTGCATCCGGCAGATGACATAACCAGTATAAAAATATTTTCTCTAATGCTTCTGTCCCCATATCCGTTCCTCCAACGCCCTGTAGCCAAAGGCTTCTGATAAATGTTCTTTCTGGATCCATTCTTCACCAGCCAGATCTGCAATTGTCCTTGCTGTCTTTAGTACTCTGTGATAACCTCTGGCACTTATTCCTCTCGCTTCATATACCCGTCTTGCAAAACGTTTCTCCGGCTCTTTTAACTTACAGAAACGCTGTATCTCTTTCTGTCCCATACGGCTGTTGTTTCTGATATCCGTTCCCTGAAAACGTGTAGCCTGTATCTTTACTGCTTTTTCCACCCGGCTTCGTATAACAGCTGAATCCTCATTTTCCGTTGTCTGGTCTTCTAACTCTGCAAATGTCACAGGTGCAGCTTCCACACATATATCAAAACGTTCCAAAATAGGTCTTGAAAGCCGGTTTAAATAATTTTGTATCTGCACAGGCGTACAATTGCATCTGCTTCTGTCCGGGAAAAAGCCGCAGGGACATGGATTCATGGCTCCAAGGATCAGAAAATCTGCCGGAAATTCATAGCTTCCTGCCACACGGCTTATTGTGATACGGTGTTCTTCTAAAGGTTCCCTTAGTGCTTCTATAGCGCCTTTACTGAAATGAGGCAGCTCATCTAAAAATAAAACGCCTCCGGAAGCAAGGGATAACTCCCCGGGTTTTGGCACTTTTCCACCACCGGTAAGACCCTGGGGAGAAATCGTGTGATGAGGACTGCGAAAAGGTCTTTGTGAAAGCAGAGGCTGTCCTTCTGGCAGCAGACCGCAAAGACTGTATATCTTGGATATCTCTATATTTTCTTCCCAGGAAAGATCAGGGAGAATGGTTGGTATCCGCTTTGCTACCATAGATTTTCCTGTTCCTGCACTTCCGCACATCAAAAGACCATGTCTTCCGGCTGCCGCCACTTCTGCTGCCCGGCGCAGAACGTTCTGACCGCATATTTCCCTGAAATCAAAGGGATATTCTGATTTAAATGTACGATTATTTATTGTGACCGGCATTTTCTGATCCATGCTTTCAAAATTCTCTTGAGATACCACTTCCTGCAAATGAAGAAGCGACTTTATACCTATGATCTGTATCCCTTCTACTAAAGCTCCTTCTGCCATATTGGGTACTGGTAAAAAGCATCGGCGAAATCCCATTTTCTTGGCAGCCGATACCAGGACCAGTACGCCCCTTACTGGTTTTACGCTGCCGTCTAACCCCAGTTCTCCGATCAGAAGAGAATCCTTCAGTTTTTCTGCTGCCAATAACTCAAAAGCTCCTAAAACTGCAGCTGCAATTGGCAGATCAAAAGCCGTTCCTTCCTTTTTCATTCCTGCTGGTGACAGATTTACTGTGATTTTTTTTGCCGGAAGCTGAAGATCTGAGTTTTTCAGTGCTGTCCTGACCCGCTCCTGAGCCTCTCTTACCTCCAGTGCCAGCTGCCCTGAAATGGAAAATCCCGGCAGTCCATTCGATACATCTGATTCAACAGATACCAGAAATCCTTCCATTCCATGGATCCCGGCACTGTTTATCTGCGTAAACATGCGCAACGCTCCTTTCTGTTTTCCTGAGATTGTTTTTTCCTGTGGAATTAAAAATAGAATTAATAAAGAGATGTAGATATCAAAATAATGCATTTAGAAAAAAATGAATTACAGATAGTTTCAGTTTATCCAAGAAAAGAATAAATTGCAAGCACATTTTAACATGGATATGAAATATAGTTACAGTTCAGCCATGCACCTTCTTGTTTCCATATTCATGAAAATAAGAAGCATGGTGGATCCACCATCTACAATAAAAAGGCTTGCTCAAAATGATTGAAATTCCGTCATAAGGGGACGAAAACGTAAAGGCAGATGACTTCTCTGACAATCTGGATTCTTTCTCTGTTCAATGGCAATGGCAGTAAAGAAAGTCTTCCAGAGTTTTTCCCAGTCCTTTTCATCACTTTGTATACATATTTTTTCCAGTTCATCACTGGAAATCTCTGCCAGGAACCACTTTTCACCCTTTACATGGATCGCTGCCTTTCCTCTGCCTATATCACAGATCAGCCAGTCTTCCTCCGGCAGACGGTCTGCAAAGTAAGGTGCTATCAGCTCTGCCACATCATTTTTCGGCTGTATCTTTCCTGCTAAAAAGCCTTCCGACATCTGGGAAAAACGCAAAAATTCAATAAACTGATGCTTTTCGTTATATACGCTTCGACACAGTTTAAAAACTTCATAAACAGCAGGGATCTGAAGCTGGTCAGCAGCAGATGCACCCCGCAAAAACAATACCTTCAGATACCGGTATATCTTATCTGCACGCAATATATCTTCGCTAAGACAGACCACATACAGCTGCTCCTGGATCCGGGAATTTAAATGCCTGCGTACAGTTTCCATCACCTTTTTTACTTTTTCCGATGATGGAACGCACTCTACATAGGATGAAAAAAGTTCTACATTCTGTCCGCTGTTTTTGATCTCCAGGCGCAGTTCATCCTGAGGGATCTTACTCATTCCCGCATCATAAATACAGCTTAATATACCTTCGTAACCAGGCTCACATACAAAAACCGTCATATCCGTCTCTCCTGTTTATACTACAGCTGGCCAAATATAGCACTATTTGATGCTTCTTTTACCAGCTGATCCTTTAAAATCACGTTTTTTTCTTCTTCCAGGTGCATATCATCAAACAGGGATAATTGCCTGTAACTGTCCCTGTTTTCTATATCCCATACTTTCCGCCTCTCATCCCCTATAAGGGCGCTGGTGATGGAATCTTCATCCAGTCTGAAGGAAACTTCCATTTTCCCGGAACAGGTGATAAAATAACGGGCCCGCTTTAAAACAACTCCTATCCGTTTTAAACCATCAAAATCCAATTTTCCCTGCTTTCTGGCAGAGATGATACGTCTGGCAGATTTCACCCCTACTCCGGGTATACGAAGAAGCTGTTCGTAAGAAGCTTTATTTATCTCTACAGGAAAATCTTTCAGATTCTGCAGTGCCCAGTCGCACTTGGGATCCAGAAATAAATTAAAATTAGGCTTTTTTTCAGAAAGAAGTTCCTCTGCCTTAAATCCGTAAAAGCGCAGCAGCCAGTCTGCCTGATAAAGCCGGTGTTCTCTTAAAAGAGGCGGTCCTCCCGGAAGGGATGGCAGATGGCTGTCCTCATTGACCGGAACATATGCAGAGTAAAAGACACGTTTTAAACCAAAATTATGATAAAGAGCCTGCGTCACAGAAAGCATCTGAAAGTCATTTTCCGATGTAGCACCTACGATCATCTGGGTACTCTGACCGGCAGGAACAAAGGCTTTTGTTCCATAATATCGCTCCTTAAGGGCAAGACCATGGCTTTCTGCCCCGCCGGTAAGTATCATGAAATCTTTTTCTGTCAGATCCGGACGTATAAGGGAAGCACCGCCTGCAAAACCGGCTCTGTCAGAAGGATATAATTTCTTATATCCTCTGTCATACCCTAGCAGACGCCCAGACAACGCAATTCCCTGCTGTACCTGCCGCATAGGAGCCAGTATCTTCTCTCTTGTCTTTCCAGGAGCCAGATTTCGAAGGCCTTCAGCTGTAGGAAGTTCTAGATTGATGCTCATACGGTCCGCAAGAAAGCCCATTCTCTCTACCAGTTCCCTGGAAGCACCGGGAATGGATTTTACATGAATGTAACCATTGAAATTATACACATTCCTCAGCTTATGAAGAGTTTCATAGATCAGCTCCATAGTATGATCCGCTGTAGACAGAATACCAGAACTTAAGAACAGACCTTCAATATAATTTCTCCTGTAAAATTCCATAGTAAGTTTACAAACTTCATCCGGAGTAAATGCAGTCCGCAGCGTATTATTGCTGCACCGGTTTACACAATACTTACAATCATAGATGCACTGATTGGTAAAAAGGATCTTTAGTAATGAAATACATCTTCCGTCTGCCGCAAAGCTGTGGCAGATACCTGCCTCTGAAGAATTTCCCAGGTGTCCTTTCTTTCCTCTGCGCTCTACTCCGCTGGAAGTACAGGCAACGTCATATTTGGCTGCATCCGTAAGTATTTTCAGTTTTTCATCTATAGTAAAATTCTCCTGTATCAGCATCTCATCACCACCAGAACGTTTGTTTGATTGTATTTTATCACAGTATCTCCGCAAATGCAACAAAAATCGAACATTTGTTCTTTCATCTGATGATCAGTGATTGCTTTATATGGATAATGTTGTATGCAGATAAACACTCTTTGAACCTAACGTGCCATACGATGTACTTAATTGCCTTCCCAATATATACGACAAAAAACACGGCAGTGTGTACATTTTACACCATACTGCCGTGTTATCAGGTCACTTACTTATGGAGTAACAGGTGATACCCTGTTACTATACTAATACTTATATTAATGATGTGAGTGTCAAAAGTAAATATTGCCACTCACTGATGTAACCGGATTGCTCCATTGCTATGCAATTCCCGCAATCCTCGAACACCTCAAACTCCCATAAAATGGCGTGTTCACACCATTTTATTTCGTTTTCGGTGTTCGGCGTGTCAATAAGTATAAATTGCTTATTTGTGCGAGCACAAACGCAATTTATACTTTTGACACTTACATCATATTAATTAATCTCTGTAACCGTTCGGATTCATGCTCTGCCATTTCCAGGAATCAGCACACATCTCTTCAATTCCCTTTTCAGCCACCCAACCAAGCTCTTCTTTTGCCTTGGTGCAGTCAGAATAGCAGGTTGCAATATCTCCATCCCTGCGTGGCTGGATCTCATACTTTAATGTTTTTTTGCAGGCCTTTTCGTACGCATGAAGAACATCTAATACACTGTATCCAACTCCGGTTCCCAGATTATAGATGCTGACGCCTTCTTTTGCTTCCAGTTTCTTCATAGCCTTTACATGGCCTTTTGCCAGATCTACTACATGGATATAATCTCTGACGCCGGTTCCATCCGGGGTATCATAATCATCACCAAATACATTTAAATGATCCAGCTTGCCGATGGCAACCTGTGCAATATACGGTACAAGATTGTTAGGGATACCCTTAGGATCTTCGCCAATCAAGCCACTTTCATGAGCACCTATTGGATTAAAATAGCGAAGGAGCATTACATTCCACTCCGGATCTGCAGTATGCAGGTCTGTAAGGATCTGCTCTAACATTCCTTTGGTGCGTCCGTAAGGATTGGTGATCTCACCTTTCGGGCACTTTTCTGTGATCGGAATCTGAGCCGGATCACCATAAACAGTTGCAGAAGAACTGAATACAATATTCTTTACACCATGATTTCTCATCTCATCACAAAGGATCAACGTTCCGGTAATGTTATTGTTATAATATTCAAGGGGTTTGTGAACAGACTCTCCTACTGCCTTTAAGCCTGCAAAATGGATCACAGCTTCAATATCCTCATTATCAAAGATTTCTTTTACCTTTGGCTGGTCAAGCAGGTCCACCTCATAAAATTTCAGTTTCTTTCCTGTGATCTGCTCTACTCTGTCTAATGCTTTTTTGCTGGAGTTATAAAGGTTATCTGCTACTACCACGTCATAACCTGCATTTAACAGTTCCACACATGTATGACTTCCGATATATCCAGCTCCTCCGGTCACTAAAATAGCCACTGCGTTATCCTCCTTGTTTCTCACATCTTTCTTCCCAGAAAGTCCTTTCGACTTCTATTACTATTAGTATAGCGTTAAATCCCATTAATAACAATGCATATTTTTTCTGTCTTTCTATGATTTTCTTTCCAGGATCTTCTTTCTTCCGTATTTTTTCTGCTTTCTTATTTTTATCCCTTACTTTTACAGAACCTGATGTTTTTCAAATACATCCCGCATTTTCCCAATAGCCTTTTTCTCGATCCTGCTTACATAAGAACGTGAAATGCCTAAAACTCCGGCAACTTCCCGCTGGGTATGCTCCTTTTCCCTAAACAGGCCATAGCGCATGGTGATCACCTGCTTTTCGCTTTCTGTCAGGCATGTGTCAAATGCTTCATACAGTTCTCTGATATCCTGATCTAATATAAGCTGGTCAATGGTCCTTGGATTTTCCATTTCGATCACATCCACAAGATTCACTGCTTCTCCGTCTTTATCCGTACCAATAGGTTCAAATAAAGACACTTCCCTGGCCCGTTTTTTACCTGCCCTAAGAAGCATGAGTATCTCATTTTCCACGCACCTGGCTGCATAGGTAGCCAGTCTGGATCCTTTATCTGTATCAAAGGTGTTCACTGCCTTGATCAGTCCAATGGTCCCCACAGAAAGCAGGTCTTCTGTATCGTATTCCTGACATTGATATTTTTTTACTACATGAGCCACCAGGCGCATGTTATGTTCGATCAGCATATTTCTGGCGGTCTGGTCGCCTTCTTTGCAGCGTTTCAGGTACAGCTTTTCTTCTCCGTGAGATAGTGGTTTCGGAAAAGTCTTCAAAAAAAGCCACCCCGCATATTCTTACTTACATACTATGCGAAGGCGGCTTGCCCGGTGCTATTTCCATATAGATAGACTCAAAAAACACCTGCCGGATTTTGGAGCTTCTTACTGCTCATAATAAATATTTTAAGAGATATCCTTCAAAAGCTTTTACTGTTTCTTTTACATATTTTTCCCGTTCTTCTTTATCTGCAAGACGGACTGCTCCAGGATTCATGTTTTTAAAATCTGCTGTATCTTTATAAGCATAATCGTGGCTTCCATTTGGATAACACCAGGCAAACCACCAGTCCTCCGGCAGTATTACCTCCTTCTTGATATATCCGGCAGCTTCCTTTGTAAGTTCATCTGTTATATGATCCACCTGACAGCCTATGGGAGCCCCATCCTGTGCCTTTGCTTCTTTATCAAAAAGACAAAATCCTGCAAACAGGTCATGTTCTATTTCAATGCGAAACCACAGCTGTAAACTTTGTTTCTTAAACTTTGCCTTTTTTACCACATAGTTTAGTCCTGGATATGTACTGTAACAATCATAAAATCTTTCATGATGAGGATCCTTATAGGAATAATACCCTGTATCTTTTTCAGGTTCCAGACCATATTTTGCAGCCAGTGGCTCCATTTCTTTTTCAAAATCCCCAAACACAAGCCGGATCAGCTTAAGTTTTGCCTGTTTCATGGATCTTTCTATCTGGATCCCCGCCTTGAAATACTGCGAAGACTCATACAACAGATCAACCGTTTTTTCCACCATTTTTATTTCCCTTTCATCTGCCGTCATACGGATAGCATCTACATATTGCATAACCATGGATCTTAATGTTTCCTTCAGGCAAGGAAGCAATCCCGTAAGCCATGCGCAGATATTTTCTGACCAGGAAATACAAAGGATCCTGTTTAATGACAGTATCCCCTTTCCATTTTTTTCTTTCCTGCTGTATTCCGAAGGTGGTGTTCCAAAAGGTGTCAAATAAACTATGGGAGCATTTTTCGCATATTTAAAATAATCAAAACACTGCCCCTGCTGTTCTCCGGCATAAATCTTTACTTCCACCGGAATAAAATAATCTGCATTGCGTATTACAATATCGATCCGGCGATCATGATCAGTGACATATTCTTTTGTGACAACTGTATGCATAAGAAGCAGGTCACTCATGGATTTTATTTTCAGCACATCCCGGACAAAAGTTTTAAGAAACAGGACACCGCAGCCATGAGCCCCCTGGGAATCTAACAGATCTGCCAGAAACCGGCACATGACTACTTCTTTTTCCTGTATTCCTAAAACCTGAAAAACATTATAGGACAGAAAAGGGCTGTGATCCGGGATTTTTCCCCATTCTTCGCTGACCCTGGATAACAGGTCTCTTTGATTTTCCATTGTAACTTCCATTCTGCCATTTCCTTGCAATGCACTCTATCTGCAAAATTTATTTTTCTTCTTCCAGCGTAAACAGAGGTTTATATTTACGCCTGTCAATACTGTGATTATAGGCCATAGCCTCATAGTCTAAAATCTGTTTTCTGTTTGGATTCTCTCCTGATTCTGCCTCTGACCAGGACTGGTAATTTCCATCTTTATCATAAAATCCCAGAAAATGAAGGACCGGATAGATCTGTGACAGGTCTAACAGAAAACGGTTATAAGGAGTCATATCAAGACCTGCCAGTTTTAATACATAAGAGGACAGATACACTGCTCCCAGCTTTCCAATATCCTTTGAGGGCTGCTCATAATTAGTCCAGATGATAAATGGGGTCTCATACCACATTAAACGATCTTTCGTAGGCACTTCATAACTTGGCGTGCCGTATATTTCATCAAAAAACTCATCTTCTACACTTGGCTGGTGATCTCCGAACATAACGATCATAGTCGGCTCATCACTGTGACTAAAATAATCCAGTAAATAAGCAAAAGCTTCATCAGAGCGCTTTACCAGAGAAAGATACTGGTCAGCCTTTGGATATTTTCCTTCCATATCACCAGTCAGCCACACAGTCTGATCAAACTCATCAAAAGTCCCCTCATAGCCACCATGGTTCTGCATGGTAACATTAAATAAAAACAGTTTTTCCTGGGGATCTTCTTTTTCTTCTACTACCTGGATCAGTTTTTCAAAATCTCCCTGATCACTGGTATAATAACGCAGCTGCTCACTGCCCTTAAAATATTCTCCATCTAAGAACTCATCAAATCCCATATTGGCATAACAGGCATTCCTGTTCCAGTTTTCTCCTGGATATGGGTGCATAGCTACAGTGCGGTATCCCTGGTCTTTCATGGTACTTACCATAGTCCTGGCATCCGGCTTTACATTAAACTGATAGGCAATAGAATTAGATGGGAGCATGGCAACTGAATCTCCTGTAAGAAACTCAAATTCAGAATTGCTGGTCATAGAGCCAAATACAGGCATGCACAGATTTCCCTTTATAGTATTTTCTGTCAGGCTGTTGATAAAGGGGAAGTATTCCTGATTTGTGGAAAAATCTCCGGCTACCCGCAAGTCAGAAAGACTTTCGTTCATAATGCAGATCAGATTGACTGGCTGGATAGTTACTTTGTGAGACAAAATCTCATCATCTTCGTTTTCTGTTTCGTTTATTCCTTTCTCCTGCTCTTCTTCAGAAATTTCCTTATAAATACTTTCCAGACGTCCCTGACTGTATTCTGCCGGCGGTTTCTTTACCACATACTGAAAAGACATGGCTGTGGATAAAATATACCCGCAGGATTCATAAGTATCATTAACTGCCCACATATTAATCCCCATCTGATGTGCAGGAACAATACTGTGGAAAAAGCCATAGCCAAAAGCAAAAGCAGTTCCCACACAGGAAACACCCAAAAGCAGCCTGTTTTTTAATCCTTTTACATGAACCGGGAAAAACCATAAAATAATATTGGCAGCGACTACTGCTTTGGCAGCCTGTACCATTTTATCTGAAATAACAAATGCATAATTGCCGGATACAGTCATGGCTGTGCGCACTGCCAGCACATCCCAGATCATAATAGGCCGGTCCCGGAAGCCTACTACAAAGGTTTCAGCAAATGATATTATAAGCAATACAGCTGATCCAACTGGTACTGATATGCGGGTAGTTCCTGTAATACCTGTAAGGATAAGATACAGTACATAAACCCAGCATATATTTAATGCTGTCATAAAAGCGGAAATATTTGCCAGATTCCCTGTCACATATTCAAATAAATAATACGACAGTATGGGAACAAGAAAAAGACACAGATAACCTGTGCCTTTTATTATGTATTTACATATAGTTATAAAAATATTGCTGTTTTTTACAACTGCCTTTTCTGTGATCTTTTCTTTTTTAGTTCCGCTTTCCTCTGTATTTCTGATTTCTTCTGCCACCTGCTGTAATCCTTCTCTTCCCGTATCGCCACGTATCTGGGATATCTTTTTCATATACTTTTTAGAATATCAACAGGAATTTTATCATATTTTGTAACCACTTTCAATCATCAATATGCAGAGATATGTCTTATTTTTTACAGGCGGATCACATATTTTCCGAAAATAATGCGGCGATAGAAAATAATAGTCAGAACCGTTGCTGCGATCCAGCCAAATGGCCAGGCCATCCAAATACCTGTACTTCCAAAATACTTTGTAAGCAGCAATGCTACCAGGATACGTAAAATCAGATCCGGAACCGTTGCCATTACAAAATAATGCATGGCACCTGCACCACGGATGATCCCGTCAGTCATTAGTTTAATAGAGATCATAAAATACATAGGACTTACAATATGCAAAAACTCCCGTCCTGCATTAATAGCATCTGTACTGGACTTATTCAAAAACAGTCCCATCATCTGCCTGCTGGCAAAGAAATAAAGAACCACAAAAGGAATAGCGGCGATCAGTGACAAACGGATACCTGTACGAAATCCCATAGACAGCCGTTCTTTCTTTCCTGCGCCAAGATTCTGGGCTGTATAGCTGGAAAGACAGCTTCCAAGAGCCATAAAGGAATTGATCGCAAAGGTATTTAACTTGATGGCGCCGGAATAACCTGCGATCACTGCAGAGCCGTAGCGGTTTACAATCTCCTGTACAAACATATTTCCAATAGATAAAACGCTCTGCTGCATAATACTTGGAATGGCAATAGCAGCAATCTGGGCTAAAAGAACAAGATCCAGCCACTTAAAAGTTCCTTCGCAGTTTATCCTTTTTAAACGTACTGCCAGAAATGTAAGAGCCAGGATAGCGGAAATACCCTGAGCAATAAAAGTTGCCCAGGCAACGCCTGCCACTCCCAGTCCTACACAAGCTACAAAATAATAATCCAGGATAATATTTCCCACAGAAGAACCGATCAGGAAATACAGCGGTGTTTTAGAATCACCTAAAGCCGTAAAAATGCCGGTACACACATTATATAAAAGTAAAAATGTGATGCCGTAAACGTAGATCTTTAAGTATAACCGTCCATCTGCAAAAATATTTTCAGGTGTGTGGACGAGCCGCATCATACTGCCGCAGAAAAAATAGCCGATAAATGTGAGGAAAAAGCTCATAAAAGCACAGGCAATAAAAGCCGTACTTACTGCCGACTTCATTCTGACCATATCCTTAGCGCCAAAAAGCCTGGAAACCACAACAGAGGCTCCCAGGTTGGTTCCTACGGCAAACGCCATAAATATAACAGTAATAGGATAAGATGCACCTACCGCCGCCAGGGCATCCTCTCCTGCAAAACGACCGGCAATACAGCTGTCTGCAATATTGTATATCTGTTGAAACATAACGCTGACTAACATAGGCAGCAGAAAGCGCCATAAAATCTTATCCGGGTGCTCTCTGGTAAGGTCCTTCATCATAAGTACTTCCCCCTGAAATTCAGCCGGCGCACAAACTCTGCTGCCTTAATTTAATCTTAACGTTTCCTTGAAATCTTAAATTAATGGTGGAACAGACGGATACCGGTAAATGCCATTACCATGCCGTACTGATCGCAGGTTTCAATGACCTGATCATCTCTTACAGAGCCGCCGGGCTGTGCTACATATTTTACACCGCTCTTATATGCTCTGTCAATGTTATCTCCAAATGGGAAGAAGGCATCAGAGCCTAAAGCTACGTCTGTAAGACCGTCTAACCATGCTCTCTTTTCTTCTCTTGTAAATACCTCTGGTTTCTCCTTAAAAATCTTTTCCCATCTTCCATCAGCAAGAACATCCATATAATCTTCACCAATATATAAGTCAATGGCGTTGTCACGGTCTGCCCTGCGGATACCATTAATAAACGGCAGATTTAACACTTTTGGATTCTGGCGCAGATACCAGTTATCTGCCTTGCTTCCTGCCAGTCTGGTACAGTGTACTCTGGACTGCTGTCCTGCTCCAATACCAATAGCCTGACCGCCCTTTACGAAGCATACTGAATTGGACTGGGTATATTTTAAAGTGATCAGGGAAATAACCAGATCCATGGCTGCTTCTTCCGTCATATCCTTGTTTTCTGTAACAATGTTTTTCAGCAGTTCTTTATTGATCTTTAAATTGTTATGTCCCTGCTCAAATACAACACCGAACACCTGCTTACGTTCCAATTCCTCCGGTACATAGTCCGGATCGATCTGGATCACATTGTAATTGCCGTTTTTCTTGGCTTTTAAGATTTCTAATGCTTCCGGCTCATAGCCTGGTGCGATCACACCATCAGAAACCTCTCGTTTGATCAGCTTTGCAGTCGCAACGTCACATACATCAGAAAGAGAAATGAAATCCCCAAAAGAAGACATACGGTCTGCACCTCTGGCTCTTGCATAAGCACTTGCAAGGGCAGAAAGCTCTCCCTGATCGTCTACCCAGTAGATCTTGCGTAAAACGTCATCAAGTGGAAGGCCTACTGCTGCTCCTGCCGGAGATACATGCTTAAAAGAAGTAGCTGCAGGAAGTCCGGTGACTTCTTTTAATTCTTTTACCAGCTGCCAGCCGTTTAATGCGTCTAAGAAATTGATATAACCAGGACGGCCGCTTAAAACAGTGACCGGCAGTTCCTTATTGTCATTCATAAAGATCTTAGCAGGCTTCTGATTTGGGTTGCATCCATATTTTAATTCCAGTTCTTTCATGTGAAGTTCTCCTTTTTTTCAAAATGTGCTTTCAAAGTTTTACACAGCTTCCAGTACATCGATGTACTAGTATAATCCACGATAATTACCGATCCATTACACGCAGGATAAATTTTCATGTGCAAGGAAGCTGAATGAGGCGATGCCGGTAGCATCGTCGATTGAAGCTGACGCGGCAGATGGAAATTTAGACAAGTGAAAGGGGCGGATAATTATTGTGGATTATACTAGTCCTTACTGATTTTTATTTACAATACGAGTCTCCCATTTACCTGTTTCAATATCAATAAAACGCACGAACAGGGACACCTTGTTGTCTTCGTTTAAACTGTTCCATACCTTATCTGTAAATTCATCAATCGTACCATCGATTTCTACAGGCTTTGGTTCTCCCTCAAAACTTGGAAGCGGACTGCCGTCATGCATATATGTATGGATAAAATGACCCATTCCAGGAACCGGATTCTCATATGCAAATGTAAAACGCAGACAGGAATCCGGATTTCCCTGGTTGCTCTTTAAAATGGACATTGCATAGCTGTATTTTTTATTTTCCACATGGAGCACACCGGAAATACGTGGTGTATAGTTTGGAGCATCTGGCTCAAACTCACGGCTGCGAAGAGACTGTTCAAAGGTAAGCTGATGATCCATTCCCTCATAAATGGTATCAGTCTGATCGCCATTTGTAACAATAGTCTTATTTCCCAGTACGCGGACCGGTGCATAAATGATCAGGCTTGGATCTTCTAATTTTGCAGGATCAAACGCCTGGGTACGGATGCCCTCTCCTTCTTCCACAAAAACACGGTTACGGCTGTTTGAACTGCGCCCCATGATAAAATAAGCAGTGACAGCTGTTTTTCCGTCTTTGCTTTCACCGATAACAATGCCGCGGCCCGGATATGCATTTTCTTTTAATTCCTGTTCCAGATTTTTCATATACATAGTAAAGTCCTCCTGAATTTAATAAAAACCGCCCACCTGTACACGAATAACATCATTTCGTGCCCAGGCGGACGGCTCTCACTTTCTGCGTGCTCCCTGTGGTTGATCCACTTTCCGCCAGTCACACGCTGTGCTCTCTAACTGCTTTTAATATATATGCTTTTTACTAATAATGCAAGTGCTTTTTAGAAGTTTTACTTATTAGTTTTTCTTATGATTCCATCTTACTTCCTTGTCTGGATCAGATACTGTTTGTTCTTTTATTCGTTTCGGATCGCTGCCAGCGGACTTAATTTCATAGCACGCATAGCAGGCATAAAACCAGCTGCCATACCCACAAAAACAGCAAAACCAATAGCTGCAAAAGCCAGCCATAAAGGAATCCTTGACAGATTTCCGCTCATTCCCATCATATCAGACATACTTACAAAACGGTTGACTATCACAGACACTCCATAGCTTAACAGCGCTCCCAGCACGCCACCCATAAAACCGATAAAGCCGGATTCAATAAGGAACATACTGCGGATATTTCCCATATCACAGCCTAAGACCTTCATAACACCGATTTCTTTGGTCCTCTCATAAATGGACATCATCATGGTGTTGGCAATACCGATGGCTGCCACAAACAAAGATACTGCACCGATTCCACCAAGAACTGCCTGTACCATATTGGACTGCTGTCTGGAACTTTCCAGCCAGTCCATCTGGCTGTTGACCTGATAGCCCTTATCTGCCAGGATCTTCTGCACCTGGGCCACATGTTCCATATCATCTACAAAAATCTCTGCGCTGTTGTATACAATATAATTTAATGGTTTGCCCTTTTTATTAGTGGGTTGTCCGGGAATAACCGTTCCTTTTTTAAAGGCTTTTTTCAACTGCTCCTTTAATCCATCAATATCTGTATATACAGACCAGGAATAGTTACTCCATTCATCAATTCCACCGGCAATCAAACCTGTGACCGGGATCATATACTTTTTCGGTGGTTTTACGCTGTTTCCGTCATCTCCGGTGCCGCCTCCCTGACTCTGGTAATAAGCATCCATGTCAAAAACTACAAAGACCGGTTTTCCCATAAGATCCACATCAGGCAGTTCTCCTGTATCCCAGTAACCTTTGCCTGTTTTCGCATTGGTAAAACGCTGGAGTACACCATTTCCAAAAACCATTCCCATTTCACCAGAAGCCGGGATGCGTCCTTCTCCTAAGTTCAATTGTTCTAAATAAGACTGGCTGACACCAGTTAAACTGATATACTGGGCTTCGTAAGCTCCCTGACGCATCAGCACATTCATTTCCAGTACCGGTGAAACCCCTGTTACATAAGGGATCTTCTGGAAGTCTGCGATCACCTCATCGGTAATATAAGATGTGTCCCCGCTTTTAGATGAGGAAGAAGAAAGGCTTGAACCTCCAACGATCCTTACAGAGCTTCCATTATCATTTGCATATACTTCTATAGTAGTCAGACTTCCCCAGGAAGCGATCTGCTCCATGGTCATCTCATTTAAACCGATTCCCAACGAAACCATGACTACAATGGAAGCCGTACCTATGATAACACCTAAAACAGTAAGAAAAGTCCTTAATTTTCTCCTGCGCAGGTTATTGACACTCATCATCAGAAGATCAGGAAATCTCATTTTCATCATCCTTTTGCTGTTTTGCTTCTTTGCGCTTTTTAATGAACTTCACCGTAAATACAGCTGCTGCAATAACAGCCACCAAAACGGCACCTCCGCCTGCTAAAAGAAGCTTATTATTGGCTTCTGAAGCTGCCTGTCCAGAAGCATCCACATCTTCAGGCATATCCATATTCCAGTCTTCCTGCACATCTTCCTCCACCAGAAGCGTCAGTTCCTTTTCCACCGGCTCCGCCGGCTGGCCATTTTCATCTTCATAGTTAATGACCACGCGCACCGTACCATCGTCTGCAGTGGCTGCTACACCTGAAAGCATGGTATCTACATTTCCTGTTTCACCTGGCTTGATATTTCCTACATAATAGTCCGTTGGCTTAATGGAATCTGCTTCAAAATTGACCGTTACATTATAAAGAACTACTTTTCCTGTATTGTTGATGCCGAACATAACATTGGATTCAGAACCTACGGTCATAGAATCAGGCATTACATCCATATTGCTGGTACTCAGTCTTGCATACTGCTTTACCGGGATATCCACGATAATGCTCTCTTCTGCATTCTTGAATTCAGGGCTGTCATATTTTTCTTTTACCGTAATGCCATAGGAACGCTGGTCAACACCTGCTTTGGCTGTAAAATGCGCCCGGACTTCAGTACTTTCTCCCGGTGCCAGAGAATTAACTACTTTAGAGGCAGTTCCGCTTTCTGTGGTGAAAACAGCACTGTCAGAAACCTTTTCTGACTCCAGGTTAAACAAAATATTGCTGGCCGGTACAGCCGAAGAAGCATTTTTCATGTTTAAAATCAGGTCAAACTCTTCTCCTGCGTACACGTCAGAAGGTTCTGTGCGATAGCTGTCTACGACCACCCGGGCCTTGGTACGGTCATTGGCATCAAAATCGCGAAGATCATCTTCTTTGTCCTTGGATATTACGTGAACAAAGAATGTATTTTCTTCCGTATGAAGATCACCTTCAGAGCTTAAACGGAAGGTAATGGTAAATTTAATAGGATAATACCCGGTATAGGAATCTTTCCGGATCGCCATGCTGTAATGAGCAGAAACGCTTTCTCCCGGCTGGATCCGGTCGTAAGTGCGGTCATAGTTACCGTCATTGATCTCAAACGGGAATTTAGCATCGTCCTCAGATAATCCCATGGATATAGTGACATCCTGGGCAGTGGTCTCCCTCTTATTACGGAAATTTACATCAAAATCAAGGACATTGGGATAAATGCCTCTGGGAGTGGACTGATTTTCGCCTATTACAAAATAATTTCCTTCTTTTTTATCTTCTTCATCGTCTGCTGAGGAAGAGGTGCTGGTAGAGATCCAGATATTAATATAATCTACATCAGAACCGCCATCCCATTCTAACTGGATCGGGATACTGTAATATCCCTGGCCTGCATCACGGCGCACTCTGGCAGATAAAGAAACGCTTTTTACATTTCCTGCCTTAATATTTCCTACATGTTTGGCAGTAAATGTAGTCTCCATGATCTCAAACGGATAATAGTCAATGGTATAATCACTGTCCCCGCTGCTCTCAATCTGTTGAAAATCACTGGTCTCAAGAAGACTGACACGCAGATTGTTCATATCTTCATCTGTGGCGCGGATGCGGAAAGGAATGCTCATGGATTTACCAATATTCCCCTTTGGTGCCTTGGTGGTAAATATATAGTCATTGCTGCTGGCATTGGTGTTATAGCCCAGTTTGAAGTCACCGGCATAAGCACTTAAGCTGCTGACGGCAGCAAATATCCATATAACGGCTAAAAGCGCCATTTTTTCCCATACATTGTTTTTCATTCTCATTCTCTCCTCTGACCCACTTCTATATTTACGATCTTACCGTCTACAATCCGTATCCGGCGGTCCGCATAGGAAGCCAGGTTATTGTCATGTGTGACCATAACAAGGGTCTGGTCCTGTTCTTTTACAATTCTCTGCATCAGCTGCAATACCTCCATGGTAGTTTTGGAATCCAGGTTTCCTGTAGGCTCATCTGCAAAGATGATCTGGGGTTTTACTACTAAAGCCCTGGCAATACCTACCCTCTGCTGCTGTCCTCCTGACATTTGGTTAGGCATATGCTTTTCCTGTTTGCCTACTCCTACCAGTTCCATGTATTCTCTGGCTTCTTTCAGGCGTTCCTTCTTTGGAACCCCTCTAAATGCCAGAGGAAGAGCCACATTTTCTATGGCGTTCATGGTATTTAAAAGGTTATATGACTGAAAGATAAAACCTACTTTTTCGCGGCGGAAAGCCACTAACTGTTTTTCTGTTAATTTTTCTATATGTACATTTCCAATGAGGATCTCACCTTTGGTAGGCTTTTCCAATCCCGCCAGCATATTTAAAAGAGTGGACTTACCGGAACCTGAGGTTCCTACTATAGCTACAAATTCACCTTTTGGGATTTCAAAGCTGACACCGTTTAAAGCCCGGACTTTTGTTTCTCCTACACGATATATCTTATAAAGGTCTTTTACGCGGATGACCGCAGACTCTTCTTTTTGATCTTCTACATTCAAAACAAACGCTCCTTTCTGCTATAGTCGCTTGTTTTTCTTTTGGACTCATTATAAACTCACGAATCCCGCGCTGACGCGCTCCACTGCCTGCTTACGCAGGCGATTCGTTCGTTAATGGCTTGTGAAAAACAAATGTCTGCTGCGCAGCCGCTTGTTTTTCCCTGCGCTCATTATATCTTAAACTCACGAATCCCGCGCTGACGCGCTCTACTGCCTGCTTGCGCAGGCGATTCGTTCGTTAATGGCTTGTGAAAAACAAATGTCTGCTGCGCAGCCGCTTGTTTTTCCCTGCGCTCATTATATCATAGTATCTTCATTCAGGCTCTCTGTTTTTCCTTGAAAGTTCCTTAAATATTTCTTACTCTGCTAACAAGACGATACTTTTAACGATTTTTTACAATTTTTCATAATTGCGCTTGACTTCCTATGAGTTTTATGTAAGAATATGTCGAGGCACATAATCAGTGCCATTCTGACTAAGATCAGCTGTCGCACTGGTTCAGTGCTGAAGTATTTCCCAAAATCATGTAATTGAATATAAAAGGCAAAGGAGAATCACATGAGACACTTATTGAATCCCTTAGACTTCTCTGTGGAGGAGATTGATGATCTTCTGGCGCTGGCAAGGGACATTGAAAGCAACCTTCCAAAATATGCCCATGTCTGCGACGGCAAGAAGCTGGCTACATTATTCTATGAGCCAAGTACCCGTACACGTTTAAGCTTTGAAGCTGCTATGTTAAACCTTGGCGGAAATGTTTTAGGTTTTTCATCTGCTAATTCCAGTTCTGCATCAAAGGGCGAAAGCGTTGCTGATACCATCCGCATGATTTCCTGCTATGCAGATATCTGCGCTATGCGTCATCCAAAAGAAGGTGCTGCTTATGTAGCTGCACAGAAAGCACGTATCCCGGTCATCAACGCAGGTGACGGCGGACACCAGCATCCAACACAGACTTTAACAGACCTTATGACCATCCGTTCATTAAAAGGTCGTCTGGATAACTTAACCATTGGCCTGTGCGGTGACTTAAAATTTGGCCGTACCGTCCACTCACTGATCAATGCCATGGTCCGCTATCCAGGTATAAAATTTATTCTCATCTCCCCGCCTGAGCTTCGTATCCCTGACAGCATCCGTGAGGACGTTCTGATTGCTAATAACATTCCATTTGAAGAAATCGGCAGTCTGGATGATTCCATCGGCCAGCTGGATATCCTGTACATGACCCGTGTGCAGAAGGAGCGTTTCTTCAACGAAGAGGATTATATCCGCTTAAAAGACTGCTACATCTTAGACAAGAAGAGAATGGCAATGGCAAAGGATGATATGTTTGTTCTCCATCCACTTCCAAGAGTAAATGAGATCTCTGTAGAAGTAGATGACGACCCAAGAGCTGCTTATTTCAGACAGGCACAGTACGGCGTATATGTTCGTATGGCTCTGATCATGACATTACTGGAGGTAGAAAAGCCATGTTAAATATCAGCGGATTAAAAGAAGGAATCGTACTTGACCATATTGAGGCTGGAAAAAGCCTTGATATCTACTACCACTTAGGTCTTGATAAATTAGACTGCCAGGTAGCTATCATCAAGAATGCACGAAGCAATAAAATGGGCCGCAAGGACATCATTAAGATCGAAGGCGGACTGGATAAGGTTGATCTGGATATCTTAGGATACATTGATCATACCATCACTGTTAATATCATCAAGGATGATCACATTGCAGAAAAGAAAGCATTAAAGCTTCCTAAAAAGATCACCAACGTGATCCACTGCAAGAATCCTCGCTGCATTACCTCTATTGAGCAGGAACTGCCTCATATCTTCTATCTTAGTGATGAAAAGACAGAGACATATCGCTGCCAGTACTGTGAAGAAAAATACAGCGATTTTAAATAAGACACATACCTAATCCCCCATCTGATGATGGGGGATTTTTTTATTTGTCCTGCAAAAAGACCAGACACATTTATCCGTTTTATCCGGATAAAAAGTCTGGTCTTTTTACATGTATTCTCTCTTATTTAATTCCCTTATTTACGTTCTGGTACGATCTCGATCCAGTATCCATCAGGATCAGTGATAAAATAGATTCCCATAGACGGATTTTCGTAGCAGATGCAGCCCATTTCCTCATGCTTTTTATGGATGCCATCGTAATCATCTACATGAAAAGCCAGATGGAACTCACATTCTCCAAGATTATATGGCTCTGTGCGGTCTTTTAACCAGGTCAGTTCCAGTGTGAAATCTGAAACTCCATCACCTAAGTAAACCAGCTTAAAAGAGCCGTCAGAAGCATCTTTTTCCCTTACTGGCTCCAGGCCTAATGCTTCTTTGTAAAAAGCAAGGCTCTTATTAAGATCTAATACATTAAAATTGAAGTGATTAAATTTGATCATAAAAAACCCCATTATTTGTTATTCTTTGGAACCATAGCTTCCATACCGCCCATGTAAGGTCTTAATACCTCAGGAATACGTACAGAACCATCAGCCTGCAGGTTGTTCTCTAAGAATGCGATCAGCATACGTGGCGGAGCTACTACTGTGTTGTTTAAAGTGTGAGCCAGATACTTGGTGCCATCTTCTCCCTGAACACGGATCTTTAAGCGGCGTGCCTGGGCATCACCTAAGTTGGAGCAGCTTCCTACTTCAAAATACTTCTTCTGTCTTGGAGACCATGCCTCTACGTCGCAGGACTTAACCTTTAAGTCGGCTAAGTCACCGGAACAGCACTCCAAGGTTCTTACCGGAATATCCATGGAACGGAACAGGTCTACTGTGTTCTGCCACAGCTTATCATACCACATCGGGCTTTCTTCTGGTTTGCAGACAACGATCATTTCCTGCTTCTCAAACTGATGGATACGGTATACACCTCTCTCCTCGATTCCATGGGCACCTTTTTCCTTACGGAAGCATGGAGAATAGCTGGTCAGGGTCAGCGGCAGCTGTGTCTCTGGAGTAATGGTATCAATAAACTTACCGATCATGGAATGCTCACTGGTTCCGATCAGGTACAGGTCTTCTCCCTCGATCTTGTACATCATAGCGTCCATTTCAGCAAAGCTCATAACGCCAGTCACTACATTGCTGCGGATCATGAAAGGAGGTACACAGTAAGTAAATCCACGGTTGATCATGAAATCCCTAGCATACGCAATAACTGCGGAATGCAGTCTTGCGATATCACCCATTAAGTAGTAGAAGCCGTTTCCTGCTACTCTTCTTGCTGCATCTAAGTCAATGCCATTGAAGCTTTCCATAATATCTGTGTGATATGGGATCTCAAAATCAGGTACTACCGGCTCGCCAAAACGTTCAATCTCTACATTCTGGCTGTCATCTTTGCCAATCGGCACGCTTGGATCGATGATATTAGGAATAGTCATCATGATCTTTAAGATCTTTTCAGAAAGTTCTGCTTCTTTTGCTTCTAATTCAGTCAGTCTTGCAGAGTTAGCACTAACCTGCTTCTTAACCTCCTCTGCTTCTTCCTTTTTGTCCTGCCCCATAAGAGCACCGATCTGCTTGGACAGTTTATTTCTGCTTGCTCTTAAATCATCTGCTTCCTTCTGGGTAGTGCGGTTTTCTGCATCCAGCGCAATAACCTCATCTACCAGCGGCAGCTTGCTGTCCTGAAATTTATTCTTAATATTCTGCTTTACAATGTCTGGATTTTCTCTGACAAACTTTAAATCTAACATGCTACTCCTCCTGGATCTTCATTTCCTTATTTATATAGCGATCAGTTTATATAGAATACATACCATATTTCGCCAACTGTTATTGAGTATATAACATTTTCCCAAGATTGAAAAGACCTTTTTGTGTTTAGGGTTCATTTTCCGCTGTACCGCACCAGCTTGCCCATCAGTTCTTCAAAGCATACGCCATTTTCCACTGGTATCTGAAGTTCTTCAGAGCGGCGGATACAGTCTTTTACAAAATCTGCAGCTAGTGCCACTCCCTCTGACAAGCTTCCTCCTCTTACACAGACACCTGCTACTACTGATGAAAATACGTCACCTGTACCTGGACGTTCTGTACCGACCTTTTTGCGGCGGATATAAGTTATTTTCTTTTCCCTTTCCGCTACTGCATTGACCAGATACTGTCCTTCTCTCACACCGGTGATCACAACGCCAGATGGACCCATAGCAAGAAGTTCTTCTGTAAGCCCTTCTATCTCTTTCCGGCTCCAGCCTTCTTTTTTAAAAGGGCGTTCTGTTAAAATGCAGGCCTCTGTAAGATTTGGTGTTAAAATATCTGCCATTTCTGCAAGTTCCCGCATTTTCCGGCACATGGTTTCTGTATAAGTGGCATAGGTTTCCCCGTGGTCTCCCATGATCGGATCCACGATCACTTTGGTTTCCGGTTTCTTAAATTCAGTGATCATATCTTTAACTATCTGGATCTGGCGCTCAGAGCCTAAAAAACCGGAGACAATGCCATCAAAGGATAATCCCAGTTCTTTCCATTTTTCAATATAAGGTTCCATTTTATCAGTATAATCATCAAAAAAATACACTGGGAAACCGGTGTGATTGGAAAGCACTGAGGTGGGAACCGGACAGCACTGGATCTTCAGTGCCGCTAAAACAGGCAGAGCCGCTGTAATAGAACAGCGGCCATAACCTGAAAGATCATTGATCATTGCGATTTTTTTCTGGTGGTATTGTGTCATTCTTCACTCCATTTATTTTAATTTATCGAATAACCCAGAACGGATCAGCGCCGTTCTTACCGGCATGTAGATCACAACAGATGCAATGGTGGATGTAACTGCATTAATAGAAGTTGCTGCTACATTCCATGCAAGTGTCAGATCTGCTGCAGGTTTTCCCATGATCCATAATTTGTAGTAATAACCTACTAAAGGATCAAAGATCACATTAAACAGCAGACCGCTGACTGCTGCAGCAATTGCATAAGTTAATACTTTTTTACTGTCCTTTGTTTCATTAATATGTCCGATGTGATGCGCTACTAAACCTGCGATCAGGCCAATACAAAGCTTTAAAACAAAGGTCTTTGGTGCATAGAACACATACTTAGGATCAAAAAGATCACCGATGGTCATACCGATAGCACCGCCTAAACCGCCGTAAAAGCCGCCTAAAAGCAATGCACCTAAAACGCAGACTGCATTTCCAAGATGAATAGATGTTGCATCTCCGCCTGGAAGATAGATCTTAAACTGTAAAAATGTAAATACCACGTAGGATAATGCTGCAAAAAGTCCTGTAAGAGCGATCTTATATACTTTATTGCTCCCTGTTTTTGAGTCTTCATGTACTGCCTGTGCTGTATTCATAATTGACCTCCTCTGTCCGGTTTATTGTTAGTTATTTATCCGGCTCTTTTACTTAGAAGGTATACTAACACTTTAGTGGATAGTTTTAAATATCCAGTTTATTCATTTTAAACCAGTCCAGTTTTTGATCCATCAGTCATGGGACTCTACCGTGATCAGAACACCGTCAGACAACGTAATCCTACCTTCCTCTTCCACCAGCTCATTGCTGATACAGAGGCTGGTTCCAATAAAAATATCACGGTCTGTAAGTGGATACTTAAAGCCTTTTAAAGTGATCCCTTTTACTTCTTGCGTAAGAGGCAGGAAGGAAATATATTTCCCCCATACTGCATCTTTTCGAAAAATATGTTCCCCATCTATAAGATACAGACGGTTCTGGGGATCCACAATCTCTGCATAAGTGCCTTTTTGCAGGCATGGAAACAGCAGATGGATATTCCCGATCATATGATCCAGTCTTCCTCCTGTAGCTCCCAACAGCGTAATATAGCTGCAGTTCATGGCAAGAGCACGCTTAATGGCAAGCTCTGTGTCTGTATCATCTTTTTCCGGCTGATGCACTTCCCATATGATATGTTCCATTTTCCGGTAGTAAGACAATATCTCCGGGCGGACAGTATCAAAATCTCCTACGATCACATCCGGGATGATCCCCAGCTCTTTTGCAGCTTCCAGTCCTCCATCTACAGCTATTACTTTTTCATATTTACTTTTCTTTAAAAAAGAACCGGCGAAAGCAAGGGAAAGCTTCCCGCCGGTCAAGATCAGACAACGTTTCATTTCTCGTATTCCTTAAAGATCTCATTAAATTCTTTTACTCTTGCTGCCGGATCGGAACCGAAAACAGCAGAACCTGCGACAAATACATTGGCACCTGCTTCTAATACCTCTCTTACATTGGCTGCGCTGATGCCACCATCTACCTGTATATTAGCAGTAAGACCCTTTTCATCACACATAGCCCGCACCTGCTTTACCTTTTCTAATGTATAAGGAATGAACTTCTGGCCGCCAAAACCTGGATTTACAGTCATGATCAGTACCATGTCCACCTGACCTAAGATACATTCCAGTACAGATACAGGAGTAGCTGGATTTAAGGCAACACCTGCTTTGCAGCCAGCCTCCTTGATCTGGTTTACAACCCGGTCCAGGTGGGTACATGCCTCTGCATGGACAGTAATGATATCTGCTCCCGCATTTTTAATATCTTCTATATAGCGCCCTGGTTCTTCCACCATCATATGAACATCAAAAGTCATATTCGTAACTTTTCTTAAGCTTTTAAGAACCGGCATTCCAAAAGAAATACTTGGAACAAAGGCTCCATCCATTACATCCAGATGCAGATAAGGTGCCCCTGCTTCTTCAATCTCATGAACCTGTTCTCCCAGTCTGGTAAAATCTGCCGCCAGTAATGACGGTGCTACTTTGTATTCCATAATTAATATCTCCTTTTCTGCTTTAATTCATCATACATCAGATGATAATTGTCGTAGCGGCTCCGGCTGATCTTTCCTTCTGCTACTGCATCTTTTACACCGCACACCTTTTCTCCTATATGAACGCAGCCCAAAAACCTGCAGCCGCTTTCATACTGGCTAAATTCCGGGAAATGATCCTTTAACTCATTTGCTTCTATATCCGGCGTAAACATAGAACTAAATCCCGGCGTGTCCATCATGTAAGTATCTTTTTCAACAAAAAACAACTGTGAATGACGGGTAGTGTGCTTTCCACGCTCAATCTTGCGGCTGATATCTCCTGTTTCCATCTCTGCCTCCGGCTGGATACAGTTGGTAAGGGAAGATTTACCTACACCGGAAGGGCCTGCCAGTACCGTAGTTTTTCCGCGAAGAAGGCTTCTAACCTGTTCAATACCAGTTTCTTCCATAGCACTGATAAAATACACCGGATAGCCCGCCGGTCCATAAATGCTTCTATACTGTTCCATCAAAGCCTCATCTCCCAGGTCCTGCTTATTAAAGCATAATGTTACCGGGATATCTTCCATGGACATCATCACTAAAAAGCGGTCTAAAAGATTTAAATTCGGTGCCGGATGAGTCAGTGCAAAAAGCACCAGTGCCTGGTCCACATTGGCAGCTGCCGGACGGATAAGCTGATTTTTTCTTGGAAGGATCTCATCAATATTTCCCTCCATGGCTTCTTCATCCAGCACAGAAAACTCTACATCATCACCAACTAAAGGCTTGATCTTCCGGTTTCTGAAGATTCCTTTGGCCTTACACTGATATACTTTATTTTCGCCATTGTTTACGTAATAGAATCCTGCGATCCCTTTGATTATCTTTCCTGTCATTTTTTCTCCTAGCTGCTTTTATGTTCTCCCGGAGTCTTTTGCAGTGAAAGGACATTGGCAATCTGCCTTCACTGCCTGCTCATAACCAAATAACTGCCATACAGTCTCTAGTACATCGTTTCGTAAATAACTGTACTAATCACGTAGGATGCGGATTTGAGTGTGCAGGTCTAAAAACGCAGGCGTAGCGGGCTACGCTGAGGCTTTTAGGCCTGTGCAATCAGATTCGCAGACAAGTGAGCGGTATAGTTATTTCGAAAACGATGTACTAGTGTACTGTATCATTCACATTTCGCATAATGACTTGCCTGAATTTCCATCTGCTGTGTTGTCGTCAATCGACGATGCCACCGCATCGCCTCATTCCTCCGCCTTGCAGATTGAAAATTCATTCTGCGTCATTTTGCTGAAAGTGAATGATACAGTACACTAGTTATCCTACCGGGAAGAAAGAAACCGGATAAGAAGCGATCACAGTATCCTTCTCTACATCTACCACTTCTACTGTACCGTTTTCCACGCCGTATGCTCCCTTGATCCTTGGGAATACCACCGGAATATCCTGGGAACCTACCACCAGCCTTGGACTGATCAGCGGAGTATATACTTCTGCCCCACTTGCATCCTTCTGCTTTAACCGGATAGATATTTTTACACTGCTTGTCTGGGAAGCCGGTCCAATATAATTGCTCAAAGAACAGGTAGTATCTATGGAGCCCATATAATAGGACTCATCTGCTGCCTGTGCCTGGGTACTTCCTTCTTCTTCCATCTGATTAACCACATAATCAACTGTGGCAGACGGCTCTAAAACAGTTCCCGGAAGTGCAGACTGGCTCAGAACTGTACCTTCTGGCTTCCCTGCATCATAATCGTAGGTCACAGTACCCGTTTTCAATCCCGCTGCCTTTAAAAGGGCATCTGCTGTAACTTCGTCTCTTCCGATCAGCTTTGGCACCTGTCCCTGGGCTGTCTTTGGCCCTGTGCTTACAACCAGTTCAATGGTATCCCCTGCTTTTGCCTGCTGTGGACTGTAGCGGATAACTTTTCCTGTTTCAATATTATCGTTTGCCTCTTCTTTTAAGGTAACTTGCAGTTCTTTATCTTTTAAAAGTTTCTGGGCATCTTCTCCTGAAAGCTGCTCCAGTCCCAATGAAGAAAGATCTACTTTATCACTTCCCTTACTGATGGTCACGCCAACTGTACTCCATTTTTCCACTACTTCGCCTTCTGCCACATCCTGGCGCATGACCTGGTCTGCTTTATAATTATCAGAGTAATCTTCTGTTTCTATACTCATTACCAGGTTGTATTCTTTCAGCTTAGCCTCTGCCATATCCTTTGGAAGTCCCAGTACATTTGGCATATAAGTCTGGTTATCTGCCAAGGAAACATTAATGCCTTCTGTGGCCGTTTCACTGGTAACTACTTCCGTTTCCTTATCCTGTCCGCTTTTTGGCCAGAAAAGCCCTGTCAGCCTTGAAAATACAAAAATAACTACCACCGCTACTAAAACAGCGGCAAAAATACCCATCACCATAATAATACGTTCAAACTGGGTACTTACATCTTTTTCTTTCTTTCTGTCGCTGCGTTTTTTATGGACTGGTATCTGAGGCTGTGTTTCCTCTTTATCATATCCATCCCCGTCATTCTCTTCTGTTTCCGGTGTCTGGATACTTACAGCCGGGTCATATTCCGGCTCTTTTACCACAATATCCTCTGTGTGGGGCCGTCTGCGCTCCTGGATCTGGGACAGTTCTTCCCTGGAAATAGGTCTTGTTACATAAGGATCATTTTCCTCATCTGTCTGAGATACTGCCCCGTAAATATCATAATCCGGATCTACCATTACATGGCGCAGATCTGTGATCACATCTCCAATAGAAGAATATCGTCTGTCCGGTTTTTTCTGGGTACATTTTAAAATGATCTGTTCTAAACCACTGCTTACCACCGGATTTAACTGGGAAGGCGGTGTAATAGGCGTCTCTAAATGGGCAAGGGCAACAGCAACTGTATTGTCCCCTTCAAAAGGGACTCTGCCTGTGACCATTTCATACATGGTAATACCAAAGGAATATATATCACTTCTCTCGTCACAATACCCCCCTCTGGCCTGTTCTGGTGAAATATAATGGACAGAACCTACTGCTGTAGCATTCATGGTCTGGCTGGATACAGCTCTTGCAATGCCAAAATCAGCTACTTTCACATTTCCATCTCTGGAAATGATCATATTCTGAGGCTTGATATCCCGGTGGATGATGTGCTGCTCATGAGCAGCTGCGATTCCCTGCGCCACCTGGATAGCAATGCCGATTGCCTCTTTATTTTCAAGAAAGCCCTTCTTTTCGATGTAGCTTTTTAAGGTGATACCCTCAATCAGCTCCATAACGATATAATGAAGATTGCCTTCATCTACTACATCATAAACATTGACAATATTAGGATGGGAAAGTCTGGCTGCCGCCTGAGCTTCCATTTTAAATTTGCTGACAAAATTCTCATCAGAAGCAAATTCTTCTTTTAAGACTTTAATGGCTACTAAACGGTCTAAGGTATGACATTTTGCCTTGTATACCACAGACATGCCGCCAGAGCCGATCCGTCCTAATATCTCATAACGGTCCTGAAGATATGTTCCCTGATTTAACATGATCCCATCCCTCCTTCCTGAGGCTTCACAAGTACAACAGCAATGTTGTCTGTTCCTCCTCTCTTATTTGCCTCTGCGATCAGACGTACTGCCTTTTCTTTTAAGGTGCCTTCGGAGAGAACAATGGAACACATCGTATCATTGTCCACCATATTGCTCAGTCCATCTGAACAAAGTAAAATGTAATCTCCCTGTTCTAATTCTTCCTCAAAGAAATCCGGCTCTATATCCGGTTTGATGCCTGCCGCCCGGGTAATAATATTCTTTTTCCTGTTATAATCAGCACTTCCCCTCTGCATCATCCCCATAGCCACCATTTCCTCTACATAGGAATGATCCCTGGTGATCTGACGGATAGCCCCATCATGGATCAGATACAAGCGGCTGTCTCCTACATTAGCTGCATAAAGAATGCCCTCTTCGATCACAGCTGCTACCAGTGTACAGCCCATTCCCTGAAATTCTTCTCTTTCCAGAGACATTTCATAAAGAGCTTTATTCACTGTTTTAATTCCCTCTTTTAACTGGGTAACACAGGGACCGTTCTGACGGTGATTTAAATACACCACCAGATTTTCCACCATAAAGCGGGAAGCATAATCTCCCGCCTTGTGGCCTCCCATTCCATCTGCTACCAGAAAAAGATCCGGCAGAAAACCTACTTTTTCAGGAGAAGCATAAATATAATCCTGATTCATGGAACGGACTCTTCCCGTGTCTGTCAGTGCATATGCTTCCATATCAGATCTCTCCTTCCTCCAGATAGCTCTTTCTTAACTGACCGCAGGCACCGCCAATATCACGTCCCATTTCCCTGCGCACCGTTGCGTTGATCCCATGCCGTTCCAGATAATTTTTAAACTGTTCTATGGCCTTTTTGTCTGACTGGACATAATCCCGTTCTTTAATAGGATTGACCGGGATCAGGTTCACATGTCCATGCTGGTCTTTGATCAGCTCTGTTAGGGCTTTTGCCTCCTCTAAGTTATCATTAACTCCTTTTACAAGGCTATATTCAAAGGTAAGTCTTCTTCCTGTTTTTTCAAAATAATAATGACAGGCTTCCAGCACATCTTTAAGCTTAAAGCTGTTAGCTATAGGCATCAGGGTCTTTCGCACCTCATCATTAGGTGCATGTAATGACAGTGCCAGTGTGACCTGGAGTCCTTCTTCTGCAAATTTCCGGATCCCCGGCACAATTCCACAGGTGGAAATAGTCAGGTTTCTCTGGCTGATATTTAAGCCCTTGTCACTGGAAATCAGACGGATAAAGCGGACCACATTATCATAATTATCCATGGGTTCTCCGGAACCCATTACTACAATATTGGACACCCGCTCTCCGGTAATAGTCTGGATGCGGTAAATCTGGTCAAGCATCTCAGAAGGACGTAAATTCCGCTCCATACCATCCAGAGTAGACGCACAGAAACGACAGCCCATGCGGCAGCCCACCTGGGAAGAAATACATACAGAATTTCCATGGTGATACTGCATCCATACGCTTTCTATCACATTTCCGTCCTCCAAGCGGAACAGATATTTTCTGGTGCCGTCAATGGCAGAAATACGCTCTCCTGCTGTCTGCAGTGCTGTAAGACTGTAATTGTCCTTTAACTTCTGGCGCAGATCCTTTGACAATGTGCTCATATCATCAAAGCTTTCTGCCAGCTTTACATGAAGCCAGTCATAAAGCTGCTTTGCCCTGAAAGATTTCTCTCCCAGGGCTGTCATCTCTACTGTCACTTCTTCCAGTGTCATAGACTTTATATCTTTTTTACCTTTTGTATCGATCAGGTCTAACATATATGCAAATACTCCTATGCTTCTCTTTTAAAAACACTGATGAAAAAGCCATCAAAATCTTCAAATGGATGGATACCAGCAAGGATCTGGATCTGACCATTTTTAAGGTCTGCTCCCGGATACATATTCTCTTTTAAACATGCGTATCTCTCTCCCTTTGAAGAAAAAGCTTCTGTCAGGTCTTCCGGCTTAAATGGCAGATTTTCTGTGATCCAGCGGGCATTTTCTGCATTTTCCTCTTTATTGATAGTGCATGTGCTGTAGATCAGGCGGCCGCCTGGTTTTACATACTTCCACACAACAGAAAGGATCTCTTTTTGCAGCTTTGAAAGCTCCCGTAAGTTTTCTTTTGTGGTGTGGTACTTTATATCCGGCTTTCTTCCAATAATTCCCAGTCCGGAGCAAGGCAGATCGGCAATGACCAGATCTGCTTTATTTTCACTTTCAGGATCAAATTCAGTGGCATCCCACTGGACTGCTTTTATGTTTAATGCACCCATACGGCTGGCATTTTCTTCGATCAGTGCCACCTTCTGGTATGTAAGATCCCTGGCTTCCACGCAACCGGTGCCTTCCATTTTATCTGCCAGATGCAGGCTTTTTCCGCCGGGTGCTGCGCATACATCTATGATATAGCTGCCTTTTTCCGGTGCAGCCAGCTCACCAACTAAAGCTGAGCTGATGTCCTGTACCTGGATCCAGCCTTTCTGAAAGGCATCAAGGCTTTCCATATGATCATACTCAGATAAAGCCAGCATAGAATCAAAGCCTTCTACCTGCTCTGCACTAACCTGCTGTTTTTTTAAAGCTGCCAGGATCTCTTCTTTTGATGCCAGGTTCAAATTGCAGCGCACCCATACTGGCCGTTCTTTTAAAAAAGAAGCGGCGATCTTTTCTGCGCTTTCCTTTCCCCAGTCTTTTTCCCACATGGAATACATCCACTGCGGAAGACTATAGCGCAGATAAGGCTCCTTAAGGTCCAGTTCTTCTTTATTTCTTGCAATAGTACGTAAAACTCCGTTTACAAAGCCTTTCAGCCCCTGAAAATGGTGGTGTACAGCCAGTTTCACTGCTTCATTGCATACAGCGCTGTCTGGCACACGGTCCATGTAAAGGAGCTGGTAAACGCTCATCCGGAGTATATTACGGATGAGCGGTTTCATTTTTTCTGTTTTGGTTTTTGAATAGCTGTTTATAATAAAATCAATCTGAAGCAGATATTCCAGGGTTCCTTCTGTTACTCTGGTGATAAATGCCCGGTCCGGTTTTTCCAGATACTGGTATTTACTTAAAGCCTGATTTAATACCAGATGGACAAAATTACCCTTATCCAGTACCTCTGTCAGGATACCAAGTACGATCTCCCGGTTCTCCAGACCTCTGTCTATGGCTTTTGCCATATCATGTTCCCCTTTCTAGTCATCTCTGCGTCTGTTTCCAAACAGGAGCAGAAGTCTTAAAAGCTGCAGCAGGGATGCTGCGGCTGCGGCCACATAAGTCAGTGCCGCTGCATTTAATACCTGTCTGGTCTGTCCTACTTCCCGCCCCTCTAAAATACCGATAGAATCCAGAAGCGCTACTGCTCTATGAGAAGCATTGTACTCTACAGGCAATGTAACGAGCTGGAACAGAACAGCCAGTGAAAACATAAGGATTCCCAGATTAATAAGTCCGGTCCCTCCTAATACGATACCAAGAATGATCAGAAGCCATGAAATCTGGGATCCGAAATTAGCCACTGGCACCAACGCTGCACGCAGCCTTAAAGGTGCATAATCTCTTGCGTCCTGAATGGCATGACCACACTCATGGGCTGCTACACCAATGGCTGCAATAGATGTAGAACCGTAAACTGCATCAGACAGGTTTACAGTCTTACTCCTTGGATCATAGTGGTCAGTCAATCTGCCTGATACATGGCGTACAGTCACATCATAGATCCCCTGTGACTGCAGAATACGCTGTGCTGCCTGGGCGCCGGTCATACCGCAGCGGCTGGCCACAGAAGAATAACGGCCATAGGTAGCATTTAACTTTGCAGATGCTCCCATGGAAAGGAGCACACCGATCAGGATCAGTATATAAGTTGGGTCAAAATAATACATTGGCATGTAACCGTACATAAGATCACTCTCTTTCTCCCAGGATCTCTCCTGGTGTAATAGTAAAGCCACGCAGCAGTGCATCTGCTGCCATACGTTTCTTTCCTTCTAACTGAAGTTCATTGATCTTTAAAATGCCTTCTCCGGTTGCAACAGTAAATCCATGTTTGTCAGCCTGAAGGACCTGTCCCGGAACTGCATCTGCCGGAATTGCTTCATCTACTACATCTGCATCCCAGATTTTTAAAGTCTTCCCATTATAAAAAGTATAGGCACTTGGCCATGGATTCAAGCCACGGACCAGACGTTCAATAGTGGCAGCTGACATACTCCAGTTAATATTGCCTAAGGTCTTTGTAAGCATCTTTGCGTAGCAGGTGCCTTCTTCTCCCTGAGGAGTTCCTGTAATAGTCCCTTTTTCCAGTTTTTCAAGTGTTGACAAGATCAGCGGACCGCCTGCTTCGCTTAACTTTTCAAATAAACTTCCGCTTGTTTCTTTTGGATCCAAAGGGATCACCTTTGTTTCTAAGATATCTCCTGTATCCAGGCCAACATCCATCATCATAGTAGTAACGCCGGTCTCTTTTTCGCCGTCAATAACTGCCCACTGGATAGGTGCTGCACCGCGGTACTTCGGAAGCAGTGATGCATGGATGTTCACACATCCATATTTGGGCAGATCAAGTATCTCTTTGGATAAGAGCTGGCCAAAGGCAATAACAACAATGGCATCCGGAGCTTCTTTCTTTAATACTTCTACAAATTCCGGTGTTTTTACCTTTACAGGCTGATATACCGGAATACCATATTCCAGGGCCTGTATCTTCACCGGAGTCATCTGGACATCTTTACCTCTGCCCTTTGGCTTATCCGGCTGGGTCACAACAGCTGTTACCTGATGACCAGCTTCTACAATGGCTTTCAATGCCGGTACGGAAAAGTCCGGCGTTCCCATAAATACAATACGCATGTGTATTTCTCATTCCTTTCAAAATCATCACAGACAACTGTATCCCAGTTCTTTTTTACTCTTCTGTGATCTCTTCTTCGTCATTTTCTGTATCCATCAGCTCGCCCTCTACCAGTTCGGTATAAAGCTGACCGTCTAAATGGGCACATTCATGGCAGATAGCTCTTGCAAGTAAGCCTTCGCCTTCCACCTCGATCTCATCCATGTTCTCATCTAAAGCCCTTACTACCACATGGTTTGGTCTTGTAACAACACCTGTTTTTCCAGGAACACTTAAGCATCCCTCATAGCCGGTCTGCTCCCCATCCTGTTCGATGATCTCCGGGTTGATCAGAACATACTGATAACCGTCTTCTACATCGATAACAACGATCCTCTTTAAAATGCCTACCTGTGGAGCTGCAAGGCCCACACCGTTTGCCTCATACATAGTCTCGAACATGTCTTCGATCAGCTCTTTTGTACGGTCGGTCATCTCTTTCACCGGTTTACATTTCTTATTTAAAATTTCATCCCCAATAACGCGGATCTGACGAACTGCCATTTTTATCTCTCCTTTATCTGTTTACTTTCGGCGCCGCTTGTTTTTCCCTTCACTCATTAAGGTCTGACTGGAAAATAACACTTTCAAGACCCTGGGCCTCTTTTAAGCACTGCTCCGCCATTTTCCTGATGTGTATCAGTATATCATAGTTTTCCTGCTTTATATATAAAATTTTTCTATAAATATCATTAACTTTGTACACCGGGGCATTTACAGGACCAATAAACTGGATCGTTTCATCCTTTGACAGATCCTCATTTTGCCCGGTCCACTGTTTCAGGCATTTTTCTAATAATACTGCTGCCTGTTCTAGCAGTTTCTCATTTTTATCTGCGATCTGGATCGTTAAAAGTCCTACAGCAGGAGGATAACCCAGAAGCCTCCTGAAATTCATTTCCTGGGTATAAAAAGCTTCATAGTCCTGCGCTGCAGCTGTCTGAATACTGTAATGATCTGGTTGATAGGTCTGGATCACAACATTTCCGGCTGTATTTGCGCGGCCCGCTCTCCCTGCTGCCTGGGTTAGAAGATCAAATGTCTCCTCACTGCAGCGGTAATCACTGGCATAAAGAGAAAGATCCGCTGCCAAGGCACCTACTAAAGTGACTTTTGGAAAATCATGGCCTTTTACGATCATCTGGGTACCAATGAGAATATCTGCCTCTCCTCTCGCAAAAGCAGACAAAATCTGCTGGTGTCCGCCCTTTTTGGATGTAGTATCCAGATCCATACGCAGGATCCTGGCTTTAGGGAACATTTTCGCAGCCATTTCTTCTATTTTCTGGGTTCCTGTGCCAAAAGGGGCAATATAAGGAGAGCCGCAGGACGGACAGGTCTTAGGCTGACGGATGGTATAACCACAGTAATGGCACATCATCCGGCCGTCTTTATGGTAAGTCAGCGTTACATCACAATGAGGACATTTCACTGCTTCCCCGCAGGAGCGGCAGGACACAAAGGTTGCATAGCCCCGTCTGTTAATAAACAGCATAGCCTGCTCCCCTTTTTCCAGACGGTCCTCCAGCAATTCTTTTAACCGGGCACTGAAAATGGATCTGTTGCCTGCTTTTAATTCTTCCCGCAGATCAGCAATCTCTACTGTAGGCAAAACAGAATTTGCCTTAGCACGTCTGTCCAGCTTATAAAGGTTATATTCCCCCCTTACTGCCCTGGTATAAGTTTCCAAAGACGGGGTTGCAGAGCCAAGGACAAGCATTGCCCCTTCCATTTCTCCCCTTTTTTTCGCCACTTCCCTGGCATCGTATCTGGGAGAAAGCTCACTTTTATAGGAATTTTCATGTTCCTCATCAATGATCACCATTCCCAATCGTTCAAAGGGTACAAAAAGAGCCGATCTCGGACCTATGATAATATCAATATCCCCCGTCCTTGCCCGCTCATACTGGTCAAAGCGTTCTCCTGCTGACATCCGGGAATTCAATACGGATACCCGGTCTCCAAAGCGGAGATAAAAACGCATGACCGTCTGCCAAGTAAGGGATATCTCCGGGATCAGAAGAATGACCTGTTTTCCAGCACTGATCACATGACTGATCAGTTCCATGTACACTTCTGTTTTTCCGCTTCCTGTGATACCGTGAATAAGACATGGCTTCCTACTTCCACTATCATAATTTTCACAGATATTATCTGCGATTTTTCGCTGATCCTCATTTAAAACAGGCGTTTCCCATTGGGCTTTAGACGTATCTGTTAAAAGGCGGCGCATCTGCTCTAAAGGATTGCGGTACTGATCTACTATCTGGATTGCAAGAAGTCCTGCCTGTTCTAACGGCCGGACGGCTGCTGCTGTCAGGTTTAATTTATGAAGGGTATTCTCATAAGGAATATCCGGATTTTCTTTTAAAGCATATAAAAGTCGCAGACGCGCCTTGTGATTTTTCCGTTCTGCAGTCTGGATTGCTTCTTCCAGGGCCGGTGCATCCGCCAGCAGATGGATCTTACGCTTTGGTGCTTCCCGTACCTTCTGCTTTACAGGCAGCACCGTTTTTAAAGCCTGGTTCATGGTAGAGCCATACCGCTCTTTCATCCACCACGCCAGATGGATCAGCTGGGACTGGGCGGTAATACTTCCCTCCACCAGGGAATCGATCTCTTTTATTTTCGATATATCGTATTCCGCCTGATCAGTCAGCTCCACCACATAACCTTTTCGTTTATGGCTGCCTGCACCAAAGGGGATATACACCTGTTGTCCCGCTTCAACCTGTCCTAAAAGATAATCTGGAATACGGTACTGGAAGGTCTTATCTACGCTTTCATGGGATATGTCAATAATGATATTTGCATATTGATAGATAGTTGGTTGATATATTGTATCTGTATTATGATTCAAATCCTGTCACCTGTTTTAAGGCTTTCTGCCTGTCTGGTTGTTTTCACGTTTTTATTGTAACAGAAAATAACGTTTGTGACAACGCAAACAGCCTGAAGTTCATCGTTTCCACAACTTTCTTCAGGCTGTCTGCCGGAAATGGTGAAAAATGGCATTGGTTGGTTTATTCCGCCGGAAATCTGTCTGAGAAATTATAAAGGGAGCATCACGCCCCTTTTCTTTCAGGACGGATCTCCCTTTATACGAACTTCTCATATTTTATATAAAAGCCATTACTTTGAACTTCCCCAGGTACGGGCTTTTATACAGACTGTGCTTGCAAAGGAATACTTTAATGCTTAAATACAGCACTATTTTCCCAGTACCTCTTTTCCCAGAGAATCAGCAGCAAGGATTGCATCGTAAAGCTGATCTGCAGTTACATCTGCTACCATATTATGTATGGATTCGCCTTCTACACAGGCATGCTCTGCAATGACCTTTACCTGTTCCTTGGTTGTTACACCAATTTCTTCCAGAGTAACAGGAAGACCTACTTCCCGGCAGAAATCCTGAACTTCTTTAAACTCTGCCTTTGGAGCGCCCTCTAATACCAGCTGTACCAGAGTACCATAAGCAACGCAGTTTCCATGTGGTGCACTGTGTCCGCCTAAAGCTGTCAGGCCATTATAGAAAGAATGGGCAACAGCCAGACCGCCATTATCAGCGCCTACACCAGACAGGTATACATTGGCTTCGATGATAGCATCCAACGCTGGAGTAACTACCTGATTTTCACAGGCATGTTTTGCAGCTGCGCCATACTCTTTTAAAGTCTCATAGCAAAGTTTGCACAGTGCCATTGCAGATCTTGTAATACCACCAAATTCCAGGCTTGGCGCATCGGTACGCTGACATGCTCTTGCTTCAAAATAAGTTCCAAGGGCATCACCCATACCTGCTACCAAAAATTTTACAGGTGATTTTGCAATCACATCACTGTCCACAATAACAGCTTCCGGGTTCTTTGGATAAAATAAATAGCTGTTAAATGTCTCATCATCATTGTAAATAACAGAAAGTCCTGTACATGGAGCATCTGTTGCAACGACTGTTGGGATAATTACCACCGGAAGTTTTTCATAATAAGCAGTAGCCTTTGCTGTATCAATGGCTGAACCACCGCCAACACCTACTACTACATTCAGTCTATTTTCGCGGACAATTTTCCTCATCCGTTCAATCTCACCAACACTGGATACACCACCAAAAATCTCATACTGGCGGATATCTTCTGTTCCTTCAAAACTCTTCTCAATCTTATCATGGCACATTTTGTATCCACTTCTTGAACAGACAAACAAGAATTTGTTTCCAAGATCTTTCATTTCCTCATGGAATTTAAACAGAGAATCCTTTCCCTGTACATATTTCTGCGGTGCACGCATCATTCTCAGTCTTGCCATAATAATTACCTCCTGTTTTTCACATTATTTTGAGATTATTAGTTTGTTAATTTATTATCACATGCATATATTATACTACCAATCACCCTAAAATGCCAAGAAATACTTTATATAGAACATGTACAAAATTTTAAACAGAAATCCTGGTATAATCCACGATAATTACCGATCCCTTACACGCAGGATAAATTTTCATGTGCAAGGAAGCTGAATGAGGCGATGCCGGTAGCATCGTCGATTGAAGCTGACGCGGCAGATGGAAATTTAGCTTTGCGCCTCTGCATAATAAAAAAGACAGCTGCACCAACAGGTATGTCCTGTATAGCTGCCTCTGTCTTTTTCATATTACTTATATTTGCTTACTTCTAGGATCTCCTCTGCCTTCTTTACTTCTTCCGCAGTCGGTGTCCTTACACCGTCTAGTGTATAAGGAATTCCCAGTTTCTGCCATTTAAACAGTCCCAGTATATGATACGGAAGTACCTCTACACGTTTTACTGTCTTCAATTCCCGGATCAGGTCGCGGGTCCTTACCAGTCCTTCTTCGTCATCGGTCAGATCCGGCACAAGTACATGGCGGATCCACATATCTTTTCCGTGGTCTGAAAGCCATTTTGCCATCTGCACGATGTTGTCATTTGGACATCCCGTTAATTTTTTGTGTTTTTCGTTGTCGATCTCTTTAAAATCAAGGATCACCAGATCCGTTACTTTCATCAGTTCTTCAAATTTACTGACAAAAGGCTCTTCCAGCGTAAAAGGATTGCCTGCTGTATCCAGAGCTGTGTGAACGCCTTTTTCCCTGGCTTTCTTAAAAAACTCTGTTACAAAGTCGATCTGGAGAAGCGGCTCTCCCCCGCTGACGGTAATACCTCCATTTGGCTGTCCTTTTTTATTCCAATAGCTCTTATACCTGTATACATGGGAAAACAGCTTATCTGCTGTCCAGGGAGTACCTCCCTCTAATTTCCATGTCTCCGGATTGTGGCAGTAACGGCACCGCATGCGGCAGCCCTGAAGAAATACAACGAAACGGACACCCGGACCGTCAACCAGTCCAAAGGTCTCCATAGAATGAACAAATCCTTCCACGTTTTTCTCCTTATTTTCTGAAAATGCATTCCATAAATATTTATAACGGTCCAGAACATAATGTCCTGAACCGTTACATAGATCAGATCAATAGCGGAATGCTATTTTATTTCTCAGTTACATTAAATGCAGCCTGTATTAAATTACATGGTTGCATGGCAGGTTCTGGAGATAACGTCCATCTGCTGCTCTCTTGTTAAGTCGATGAACTTAACAGCGTATCCAGATACACGGATAGTGAAGTTAGCATACTCTTCCTTCTCCGGATGCTCCATAGCATCGATCAGCTTCTCCTTACCGAATACGTTTACATTCAGGTGATGAGCGCCCTGATCAAAGTAGCCGTCTAATACCTGTACCAGGTTATCTACTCTTTCTTCTTCGCTGTGGCCCAAAGCATCTGGGTTGATAGTCTGGGTATTGGAGATACCATCCAGAGCCCACTCGTAAGGCAGCTTAGCTACAGAGTTTAAGGAAGCCAGTAAGCCGTTCTGCTCTGCGCCGTAGCTTGGGTTTGCACCTGGGGACAGTGGTTCGCCTGCTCTTCTGCCATCTGGCATGCTTCCGGTAGCCTTACCATATACTACGTTAGAAGTAATGGTCAGGATAGAAGTTGTAGGCTCAGAATTTCTGTAGGTATGACGTCTCTTTAACTTCTCAAGGAAGGTCTTTAACAGCCATACAGCGATCTCATCTGCTCTGTCATCATCATTTCCGTATCTTGGGAAGTCTCCCTCAGTTACAAAGTCTACGATCAGGCCAGTTTCATCACGAACAGTCTTCACCTTTGCATACTTAATAGCACTTAAGGAGTCAACTACATGAGAGAAACCAGCAATACCGGTAGCGAATGTACGTCTGACATCGGTATCGATCAGAGCCATTTCAGCAGCCTCATAGAAGTACTTGTCATGCATATACTGGATCAGGTTTAAGGTATTTACATATACGCCTACCAGCCAGTCCATCATTACCTCGTACTTACGGATCACTTCATCATAATCAAGGTATTCAGAAGTAATAGGCATATATTCCGGGCCAACCTGCTCCTTGGACTTCATATCACGTCCACCGTTCATAGCATACAGTAAGCACTTAGCCAGGTTTGCACGGGCGCCAAAGAACTGCATTTCCTTACCAGTCTGGGTAGCAGATACGCAGCAGCAGATGGAGTAATCATCGCCCCACTCTGGCTTCATTACGTCATCATTCTCATACTGTACAGAGCTTGTATCAATAGAAATCTTAGCTGCATACTTCTTAAAGTTCTCTGGCAGTGAAGAAGAATAAAGAACAGTCATGTTTGGCTCTGGGGATGGTCCCATGTTCTCTAAGGTGTGCAGGAAACGATAATCAGTCTTAGTTACCATAGAACGTCCATCTACGCCGATACCGCCAACTTCCAGAGTAGCCCAAACCGGGTCACCGGAGAACAGCTGGTTGTAAGATGGGATTCTTGCAAACTTAACCATACGGAACTTCATTACCATGTGGTCGATCAGCTCCTGAGCCTGGGACTCGTTTAAGATACCCTTATCCATATCTCTCTTAATGTAGATATCAAGGAAAGTAGAGATACGGCCAACGCTCATTGCAGCACCGTTCTGTGTCTTAACTGCAGCCAGGTATCCGAAGTATAACCACTGAACAGCTTCCTTAGCAGTCTTAGCAGGCTGGGAGATATCATATCCGTAAGATGCTGCCATCTTCTTCATATCCTTTAATGCCTGATACTGTCTGGAGATCTCTTCTCTTAAACGGATCACATCATCAGTCATGGTTCCGTCACCGCAGTTAGCAAAGTCATTTGCCTTCTCTTCCATCAGGCGGTCGATACCATACAGAGCTACACGGCGGTAGTCACCTACGATACGTCCACGTCCATAAGTATCTGGAAGTCCGGTAATAATCTTGTTATGACGAACTTTCTTCATCTCTGGAGTATAAGCATCAAATACACCCTGGTTATGGGTTCTGCAGTATTCGGTGAAGATCTTATGAAGCTCCGGGCTTGGCTCATAGCCATAATTCTTGCAAGCTTCCTCTGCCATACGGATACCACCATAAGGCATGAATGCTCTCTTTAATGGCTTATCTGTCTGAAGACCAACGATCTGCTCTAAATCCTTGTTTTCTTCGCTGATATATCCAGGTCCATGAGAAGTAATGCCAGATACGATATCAGTATCCATATCTAAAACGCCGCCCTTAGCGCGCTCTTCCTTCTGAAGTCCCTGCAGGATTCCCCAAAGCTTATCCGTAGCTTCGGTAGGTCCTGCTAAGAATGATGAATCACCGTCATATGGTGTATAGTTCTTCTGAATAAAATCTCTTGTATTGATCTCTTCTTTCCAGAGACGGCCTTCAAATCCGTCCCACTGTTCGTAGTTAAACATTTACTTCCTCCTGTTTTGTATTCCGCGATTGTTAGCTACTCTTAACTCAACACGAATAATATCATATTTTCAGAGAAAGGCAAGTGATTATTTGATAAATTTTTTCTTGTGTTAAAGAAAAAACAATGTTTGTTTTTTGGTGCATACAATCAGTGTTTATGCGGGGTTTTAAGTGGTGTTTTGTTTGGAAAAATGTGCAATTTTATCCCTCATATCCCATTTGCCTCGCAATCCATTCCATGATCACATCTGCCACATATTTTTGCTCCACTTCTGTCAGTTCTCTCCCCTTGGGGATATGATGCCATTTTTCCAGACAGCTGCGGCAGCAGGTACCTGTGGCATGCTGGGCAATAAATACAGGATGACCTCGCATAGGTGTCTGTTTTCCATCATTTTTGGGCTCTGCCGGGGCAAGTCTGTCCCGTATAAAATCTGTGGCATGGCTTCGTACAGTATCCATTCCTTTTTCTAAAACATAATGCCTGTCGTTGGCTTTTAATGTGAAGCTGCTGCGGAATTTTGACTGGGAAAGGCGTTTCCAGAGATCCCCCTGGTAAACGGCTGGTGTTTCACACAACATAGACGGCTGGATGCTGTTTTTATATACGATCATTTTTTCTTTTAGTGCTGATGCAGAGCTTTGTGTAAATGATCCGGCATTTCCAGTATCTTCTTCTCCCTGGATCAGCTTTTTTGCCAGTGCCGCCGCCACTGCTTTTGACTCTTCGCTTTCCGGCATCAGACGTTTCGCCAGCTTTGTATTTCTCCCTGCTGTTGTTTCATTGCGGATCGCATAAAAAACAGCTTTTTTCTCTCCGATCAGCACCAGTATCTTCTTTGCCCTTGTCACTCCTGTATACAGAAGATTTCTTTGAAGCATCACAAAATGGCTCATGGTAAATGGCATGACTACAATGGGATATTCGCTTCCCTGGGCCTTGTGAATGGTTACTGCATAGGCTAATGACAGCTCATCCAGCTCTGTCACGTCATAGATCACCTTCCGCCCGTCAAAATCTACCGTCAGCTCCCGTTCTTGCATATCCACTTTGCAGATAGTCCCAATATCCCCATTAAATACTTCTTTGTCGTAATCGTTGCGGATCTGCATTACCTTATCGTTCAGGCGATACTGGGTGCCGCCACGGCGCAGGCAGATATCAGTTGGGTTCATGGCTTCCTGAAGCACCTGGTTTAAGTTGACAGCACCACACTCCCCTCTTTGCATAGGAGTTAGCACCTGTATATCCTGAACAGGATCCACATGGTAATACCGGGGCAGATTTTCTTTACAATACTGTACCAGCGTTGACACCACTTCTTCCTTTGTCTGTTTTTCTGCGAAGAAAAAGTCGGCATTTTTACCACCCCTCATATCAATGGCTTCTCCCTTATTGATCCTGTGGGCATTCATGATAATACGGCTTCCCTGGGCCTGACGGAAGATCCTGGTCAGACGCACCACCGGGATCCGCCCGGAATCGATCATATCCCGGAGCACATTTCCGGCGCCTACACTTGGAAGCTGGTCAATATCACCTACCAGAACCAGTGACATTTGTTCCGGGACTGCTTTTAGCAGGTTGTACATAAGCATAATGTCCACCATGGAACATTCATCCAGTATTAATACATCCCCTTCCAGCGGCTTATCCTCATTTTTCTGGTATCCTTCCGGTGGTTTGTACTCTAACAAACGATGAATGGTCTTGGCTTCCATGCCGGTTGCCTCTGCCATACGCTTTGCTGCCCGTCCTGTAGGAGCTGCCAGAAGGATCTTATAACCAGCCAGCTTATATGCAGATATGATCCCCAATGTTGTAGTAGTTTTTCCAGTTCCCGGACCACCGGTGAGTATCATGACTTTGGATGAGATGGCTGTTTTTACTGCTTCTAACTGGATCTCATCGTAGGTGATATCAGACTGAGATACCACTTTTTCCACGATCCTTTCATCATCGGACACAGATTTTCGCCCGGTAAGCAAAAGTTCCAGCAGCCGCTTCGCACAACCGCTCTCTGAGAAATAATAAGGCGGCAGATAAATAGCCTCTTCATCCTGGATCACATCTTTGGTGCGAAGCATCTCATCTAAAGTAACTTCAATCTCCCCTTCTTCCACTTCCAGCAGTTCTTTCGCCTTTTTTACCAGCTGTTCCCGTTCTCCATAGCAGTGTCCCTCTTCCCCCAGTTTATTTAAAGTATAAAAAATCCCACTGCGCAGACGTACAAATTTCGTCTTATCAATGCCCATTTTCTCCGCAATGGAATCTGCTGTTTTAAATCCAATGCCCCAGATATCATCTGCCAGACGGTACGGATTTTCTTTTACAATGGAAATACTTTCTTTTCCATAGGTTTTATAAATCTTAGTGGCATGAGAAGTGCTGACTTCGTTGCTCTGAAGGAACAGCATAATGTTTTTGATCTCTTTCTGGTCCTTCCAGCTGGTTTTGATCCGTTCTGCCCGCACTTTTCCGATGCCAGGGACCTTGATCAGTTCTTCTGGTGTTTCATCAATAATATCCAGCGTATTTTCGCCGAATTTTTCCACGATCTTTTTTGCAAAAACAGGCCCGATCCCTTTTACAAGACCGGACCCAAGATATTTTTCAATGCCATATACAGTGGCAGGAAGTGTTTCCTCAAACCGCTCTGTGCAAAACTGCCTGCCGTATTTTGCATCCATTTTCCAGAAGCCTTCTAAAGACAGGACAGAACCCACATGGGTATCCGGCATAATACCAACCACTGTTACCAGGTCACTATAGTTTTTTACTGCGCATTTTAAAACTGTATAGCCATTTTCCTCATTTTGATATGTAATCCGCTCCACTACGCAGCGCAGATGCTCCATGTGTTTGTCTCCTTGTTCTTTATTTAACAGCCGAATAATTTTGCTGTTTTCTCCATACGCTCTGCGATCGGTACTCCAAATGGGCACCGTGACTCACAAGCATGACAGCCAATACATTCAGAAGCTTTATGCTCCAGCAGTTCATAATGGGACTGCACAGTTGCCGGAACCTTTGGCTGCATGGTAGCCAGATCATAAAATTTGTTGATCATGGCAATATCCAGATTGGCTACGCATGGTTTGCAGTGACCGCAATAGGTACACTCTCCTTTGTAGAAATGGAATGGCGCGTTGGCGATCACAGATGCGTAGTCTTTTTCTTCTTCAGAAGCACTTTCATATGCCACTGCCTGGTCTACCTGCTCTTTTGTATCATAGCCGCACATAATGGAACAAACTGCCGGACGGGTCAATGCATAGTGGATACACTGTACCGGTGTTAAGCTTACACCAAAAGGAGAACGTTTTTCATCAAATAATCTTCCCCCTGCAAAACCCTTCATAACGGTAATGCCCACATCATTCTGCTCACAGACTTTGTATAAACGGGCCCGGTCCGGGTCAGTTCCTTTTAAGCTTGCATCAAACTCATCTGCAAACATGGTGTCAATGTTTTCGCTGGCAGGAAGCATATCAAAAGCCGGATTGATGCTGAAAAGGATCATTTCCACAAAGCCGGACGCTGCTGCTTTTACTGCCACCTTCGGGTTATGAGAACTCATTCCGATGTGGCGGATCACACCATTGTTTTTTAATTCCATTACATAATCCATATAGTCTGAGCGAAGAATATTTTCCCATTCTTCCTCAGAATCTACATAATGGATCATTCCCAGATCAATATAATCTGTCTGTAGCCTCTTTAACAAATCCTCAAAGGCTGGACGCACATATTTCATATCCCTGGTGCGGAAATACTGGCCGTTCTTCCAGGTAGATCCGATATGCCCCTGGATATACCACTTGCTGCGGTTTTCTTTGATCCCTTTTCCGATCACATCCCTGGATTTCGGGTCAGCCATCCAGCAGTCTAAAATATTAATTCCCTTAGAAGAAGCATAACGGATCAGTTCCACTCCTTTCTCCTCTGGGTGTCGTTCCAACCATTCCCCGCCGAAACCCACCTCACTTACCTGAAGTCCAGTTTTTCCTAATCTGCGTGTATTCATGTTTAACTTTTTTCTCCCAAAATACATTGCTATATCACTTTAGTTTTATTGTTCTCTATTTATTTTCTCCATAATAACCATGCACAGAATTTTGTGACCAAACTTCAAACATAGTCTCATGATTAAGTTTGATATACTTACGTATTTTTTTCATATCTGACTCTGATACTACACCTTGTCTCTGTACGATCGTTTCTCCATCCGGTTTTACAAAGAGTTTTGCAGAACCTTTTTCCGTTAATCTTTTATCGCTGGCATGGACATGCATACATTCGATCACACACTCCATTGTATAATACAGATAATATCCGGCAACTTTAAATGGAAAATACTTAGGCATCCTCTTCCTCCATAAATTCCCTGTTTTTCAAGTAATAAGCCTGCACTTTTAAAACAGTAATCGTATCCATTGTTGTTTCTACCATCGTACCATCTTTCTGAAGAACGCAAGCTTCTTCCGGATTACTTAAATTTAATACCTGTATCAGCCCCTCTGCATTTTTAGTAAATGCGTATCCGGCAACGATCATATCTGCTTCATCTGCAATTTTTTTCAATTGTTCAACTGGCATATCGAACCTCCACTTTTTTAATTGGCTTTAAAAATTCAGGCGCATTAATATAAAGTCTTTCAAGGATAGGAACCAGATCTATATAGTCTTCTGTAAGTTCTTTTTTATTTGCATATTTTACATCTACCACAATATATCCTTCATCCCATTCTTTTACTTTTACAATTTTTTGCAAACTATATGGTCCTTTAAATCGTACTGTCTTTCCCTTATAATTAAATATAATATAATCATTCTGGCTTGATAAATATGCTATATGATCCATGGCATTTTCCTCCACCTAATTAATTGCATATATTCACAGCTTCTAAAAAAACTGTATATTATTCCTTTTATTATAACATACTCTGCCAACATAAAAAAAGAGCCATGCAGCTCTTTTTATTACAACTTATTTTTATGCTTACCAAAAGCTCACATTTTCTGTAAAACCCAGTATCCCACTCCTAAAATCCAGCTTGCTCCCACGCCATACAAGATCACCGGTCCTGCAATGGTAAATATCTTTACGCCAATACCGAAAACCTGGCCTTCGGAGCGGAATTCTATTGCAGGAGCGGCTACGGAATTAGCAAAGCCTGTAATCGGCACTAAAGCTCCGGCTCCGCCAAATTTTACCAGTTTCTGGTAAATATTAAGTCCCGTACATAAAGCACTTAAAAATACCAGTATAATAGAAGTCCAGGTACCTGCAGCCTCTGCCTCCAATCCACACCTGTCAGTGGCCCAGTTCATGATAAACTGCCCCAGAGTACAGATCAGGCCTCCTGTTATAAAAGCTTTTCCCATAGAGATCCACAGGTTGTGAACCGGGGTGATCGCTTTGATGTAGTCTGCGTATTTTTTCTTATCGATCTCCATATCCATTTCCTTCCTAACGATCCTGGTTTAATATCCTATTTTAATACCCAGTTTTAATGATCCTATTCTTAATATCCTCATCCGGCTGCCATCCTTTTCCAGAAATATAATATAGAACCGCCACACTTTCCTGCTGCAATGGCGGCGATCAGCCACGGAAGTCCCACTGACAGCCGTATCCTCCGGGAAAATGTAGGAAGAGCCTTTAAAGTTTCTGCCAGAGACATAACAAGACAGCCTGTAAATATCCCTACACTGACACCCCCTGTAAGAAGAAAGATCTGCCCAAATACCTCTCCCAAGGGCAGCCGCACCTTATAAAGCTCCATAATGTTTCCAAGCACTCCTCCAAGGATGATCATATTTTCATAAAGCATAATATGCTTTTTCGTCTTCGTTTTTCCGATCATCCGCACAAATACGCCGATGATCGCCAGAAACGCATACACCCCTGCTGCAATGATCCCCCCGGCACAGAGACCGAAAAAAAGAAGAAAGACATTTTTAATCCACATCAATCTCTTTCTCCTTTCTATCAGCCTGATCAATAAGTGTTTTACAGATATTTTCCTCATACAGACGCATTTCTACCTCTAAAGGCGTAGGATCTGTATTCAGCTTTTTTACTGCAAAATGATTGAAAAATACTAAAATGCCAACAGCCAGCCCCACACTGTAGCCTGCTTCCATAAGCCCGAATCCATCTGGCTGCCGCCCCATCACCTGAAAATAGACCTGTCCCAGCACATCCCCTACATTTACATCATTATTAAAGGTCATAATGGCAAATGCCGCCCCAAAAAAGCTGACCAGACACACAAAAAAGGTTTTTAGCCACTGCCAGCACATTTCTGGAGCCTTTGGCGGCTTATAGGCAATGATAAAATCCGATTCTCCCAGATTGTTTACCTCAATAGACGGATCTATGGATTCTAACTTCTGCACTACTTCCAAAGCGCTCATTACATACCGTCTGGCTTCTTTTTCAGGGATGCTTTTTACCTTTAAAGCCCGGCATTTGCTTAAGATCACCTTGTCCCGGCAGGTTACTTCCCCTATATCTTTTAAAAACACATCCCTGCGGCAGATCTCCGTGATCTGGTTTAACTGTATATAGACCGTCTGGCTCTGGCTGCTGCTTCCCTGGCTCATAAAGCTTCACTCTGCCCTTCTTCCTCTTCTATCAGTACACTGGCCGGTGCTGACGCATAGGCTGCAACTCCGGTTTCTGTCATGTTATAATAAGCCACTACACCGTTATCTACAAATAAGCCTTCTTTCTCATATTCCGGTTCTTTCATTTTCCACAACAGATACCCTGTAACCATTCCTGCTATGAGCAGCAGGAGAATAAGAACTGCTTTCACACTTTTCATTTTCATCAGGTTCACATCCTTTCAAAGCTAGAATGTGCCTTTTTTTGATTTTTATTCGTTATTTTATCTCTTCTCTTTTATCCACCTGTCCTCATCCTTCAAAACGCTTTCGCAGCTCTTTTAAACATTTCTTCTCAAGACGCGAGATCTGTACCTGGGAAACCTTCAGTGCTTTTGCCGTTTCTGTCTGTGTCTGGCCATAAAAATAGCGGCGCAGTATCAGTTCTTTTTCCTGCTCGCCCAGATCTTTCATCAGCTTTTCCAATGTAAGCCTGTTTAATAACTGTTCCTGAGCTTCGCTCTTTTCTTCTAATTTGTCCATTAAGACTCCTTTTTCTCCTTCTGTAGCACTTAGCGGTCTGTAAATAGACTCAATCTGGGCGCCTGCCTCTAAAGATGCAGCCACCTCTTCACTGCTTACCCCTAATTCTTTTGCGATCTCTTCCACTGTAGGTTCTCTTCCGTAATTATCCGTCAGCTGTTCTTTTAAAGAAAATACCTTTACCACCAGTTCCTTTAAAGAACGGCTTACCTTAATCATTCCGTCATCCCGCAAAAACCTTCGGATCTCGCCTGCGATCATTGGCACTGCATAAGTAGAAAACCGCACCTGATACTGCAGGTCAAATTTATCAATCGCTTTTAAAAGCCCGATGCTTCCGATCTGAAACAGATCTTCCTGTTCATATCCACGGCCTGCAAAGCGTTTTACAATGCTCCATACAAGCCCCAGATTATCTGTTACCAGCCTGTCTCTGGCTGCTTTATCTCCCTGGTGAGCCAATTCGATCATTTTCAGGGTTTCATCCATAAGGCTCACCTTCCAATATGTTTTTTCATGGTCACGGCCGTTCCTTTTTCCGGTTCTGACTCTACAATAACTTCATCCATGAAGGCTTCCATAAAGGAAAAGCCCATACCAGAGCGTTCCCCTGTTGTATCTGTTGTATACAAAGGCTCCATGGCTTTTTTTACATCCGCAATTCCTGCTCCTGTATCTGTTATGCAGACAGTCAGCGTTTTTTCTGCCGGATCTGCCGTCATGTCCATAAATATCTCTCCGGCCTCTTTTCCATAGCCATGGATAATGGCATTGGTGACTGCCTCTGACACTGCTGTTTTTACATCCTGTGTCTCCTCTAATGTTGGATCTAAGCGGCTCATAAATACAGCTGCCACAACTCTGGCAAACTCTTCATTTTTAGAACAGCTTTCAAATTCCAGCCTTACATGCTCCTTTTGCCCGGTTCTGCCATTTTGTTCCTTCTGTCCTTCCACTTTTTCCATCCTCCTGCTTTTATAAATTTCCCAATGCGCTTTCACGGTCCTTAAACCCCCGGATCAGACGCCCCAGACCGCCCATCTCAAGGATCCTGAGTATTCTTGGACCTGCACCGTAATAAGTTACAGTACCTCTGCTGGCCGCCATCTGCTTATAACGGTTTAAAAGGATCCCGATCCCGGAAGAATCCATAAATTCTGTTTTTCCAAAATCGAAGATAATACGGTTGATGTAGTTTTCATCTAACATCAGGTCCGTGTCCCGTTTTAAGTCACGGCAGTTGTGGTGATCCAGTTCTTTTGGCATATGTATAAGCAATGTATCGCCAAAAGCTTCATAGGTTATTTTTGTCTGTTTCATGGTTCTTGGTTCCTCCTTAATAACTCCACCCGCCAGTAGCGGGTGGGCAATAAAAAACAGAGAAAAGGTAGTTATTCTTTTCTCTGCTGTATGATCTGATATTCACTTTTCCTATTCACATTTCCGCCCTGGGCGGATCACTCTTACTCATGTTTTTGGCGGGTCCCAAGTTCAAAAATCCTCCTGCAGGCAAGCTTGCATGGGATTTCCGACCTTTTGACCCTGGTATCTTCACATTTAATATCCTCTTGCCGTTGATGCCTTCTGGGCATATTCAGAGTCTCCATGTTCTCCAACGATCTTGTCAAACATGGCGTTTGCATTTTCCGTATCTCCGGATTCCTGATACAGACGGCCTACATAGAACATAGCTTCCGGGTTATCTGGCTGGATCTTTAAACTGGCCTGAAAATAATCCATAGCCTGGGTCTTGTCACCGCCGTTCCACAGCTGCAGTCCCTGCTGCACCAGGCTCTGGTAGATATTTCCTGCCATATCCTGACGGATGCTGCTTATGATCGCCTGGATATTTTCATCCTCGATCATATCAAAGCCGGCATCTGCAAAGGTCTTTGCTGCTGCTACCAGATCTCCTGTACGATAATACTGGAGCACCCAGATCAAACTCTGATACTGGGCCAGCACACTGGTGTTTCCTGTAGTCAGCTCGTCCAGTTTTTTCTGTACCTCTTCCTTCTGGGCAGTAAGTTCATCATTTTTCTGCTGCAGCGTATCATTTTGCTGGTTTGCATTATTCAGCTGCTGCATATAGCCGATCAGCTCATCATCCCTGGTACGGTTTAAACTGCTCTCTCTTGCAGGAAGCACCAGCACGTAGAAAGCAAACAGACCTAAAATAAGACCGATGATAATGTGAAATACCGTAGAAAGACCTGTATTTTCCTTGTAAGTATTGGGAATGATCACATCATCATCCTGCATCTGCCTGTGGGAAAATGCCTTGATCATCTTCCTCTTTTCCGCATCTGCCCGGCCAGTATTCTGTTTTACAAGAGACATATAATACAAGGCTTTTGGATTGCTCTTATCAATCTGTAATATCTTATAAAGAGACCGTCCCGCCTTATTATAATCTTCCCTCCGCATATACAAAAGGGCCAGAAGCAAATGTGCCTTCACAAAGTGGGGCTTTGCACCAACCACACGGGCCAGCTGAAGGATCGCCAGATCATCACTGCCGTTCTGGGCATGCCACAAAGCCTGGTTAAAGGTTTTCACATTCTGGCTTTCTGCCTCTAACTGTCCGGGTTTTCGCTGGATCTCATCTAAATAATGATCTGCAAGATTATTTTCCGGCTGTAAATTTAAGCTGATGACCCACTGTACCAGTGCATCTGCTACTTCCCCATTTTCATAATAGATCAGACCCAGGAGATTTCTGGCATCTGTCTGGTATTTGGAAAAATGCAGGCTTTTTTTCAGGCACTGGGCTGCACCGGAAAGATCCCGTATTTTCGCCTTTTCCAGCCCCAGATTATAGTAGCTGTTGGCTACCTGTCTGTTTTTTGCTGCAATATCCATCATCTTTTACTTCCGTCTCTTTCCTTGATCAGTTCCATCATAATGTCTGTCATATCTGTCAGGTCGCTTTTTACAATGGCATCCTCTACCGCTTCTACGTCCAGACTTGGCTTAAAACGTTCTATTTCTTCTTCAAAATCGATCAATGTATCTTGCTCCTTTCATCCTCCAGATGAACCTTCAGCTCTCCAATCAGGTACAGGGAGCCTGCACAGAATAAAATGCCCCCTCCTGCTGTCTGCTTCATCTGGCTGATAGCAGTTTTTGTATCCTCAAAAGAAACTACATCACAGGAGGCATATTTCTTAAAAACCTGTGAAAGCCGTTCTGCTGACAGCCCCCTGTCACTGTTCATATGTACCACACCAATGCCGCACCAGTCAAGACCTTCACAAAGTTCTTTTGCCATGGTCTCATACTCTTTATCTGACACAGCTGCAAAAAGAAGCCATGGTTTTTTACCGGTTCTTTCCTGGATCTTTCCTGCTGCCTGAATAAAAGCTGCGATCCCCCCCGGATTGTGTGCTCCGTCCAGATAAATATTTTCAGCTGCTCTTTCCATTCTTCCAGGCCAGCGTGCTTCCCTGATCCCATCCTGGATCACCTCATCCGCCAACCTTTCAAAAATACCGCCGTATGTTCGTAAAACCCGGAGAGCTGTCACAGCAAGAAATGCATTCTGAGCCTGATAAGGTGCTTCAAAAGGAACAATAAAAACAAGTTCTGAACAGTCAAGACCAGAAGCCTGTCCATAATCTTCTTTTTCTTTAAGACAAAGGCAGTCACTTCCCTCTTTGGCACCATTCACTGCCTCATAAAGAAGATCCGACACAGGAAAACACTGTGCATTCATCTTCTTTGCCCTGTTGCGTATCACTGCCCCAGACTCTGCATCTGAATCATCAAATACCACAGACACACCGGCTTTAATGATACCAGCCTTCTCCCCTGCAATCTCAGGAATGGTGGTACCCAGATACTGCATATGATCTTTGCTGATTGAAGTGATCACACAGACTGCCGGTTTTTCCAGCACATTAGTAGCATCCAGACGGCCTCCAAGACCAGTCTCTATGACCATCACATCTACCTTTTCTTTTGCAAAGATCACCATTGCCATATAAAAAAGGAACTCAAAAAAAGTAGGATGACAAAAACCTTCTTTCATCATAGCCTCTGCCGCTTTTTTTACTTCCCTGAAAGCCTCTTCAAAAATCCCGTTTTCCACCAGCTCCCCATTTATGAGAAAACGTTCCCGGATTTCCACCAGATGAGGAGAAATAAAGGTTCCTGTACGAAAACCGGCTTTTTTTAATACAGAGGTCATAAAAGCACATACAGAACCTTTTCCATTGGTTCCCGCTACATGGACTGCCGGGATCTTTCTGTCCGGTGCCCCCATGCGGTCTAAAAATACCCTGATATCTTTTAAAGAGTTTTTCTTATTGGCCCACATAGGAAGCTGGTCCAGATAATCTTTCGCACCTGTCTCTTCCATATTTTTCCAAGTCCTTTCCAGGATCATATTTACAAAACAGGATCCTCTTCCATAGTATACGAATTTTACAGGGTCCGCAACTCTATCTTCCCCCGTTTTTTCGACTTAAAATAACGTCCGGCGCCTGTGCCAGCACAATAGCTAAAAACATAAGAACACAGCCAAGGATCTCTCTTCCTGTCATCTTCTGTCCTAAGAGCAGCCAGCCTGCAAGTACAGAAATGCTGGACTCCAGACTTAAGATCAAAGAAGCACTGGCTGGATCGACCCCCTTCTGTCCTACGATCTGTAAGGTATATCCCACGCCACAGGACATAACACCTGCATAAAGAATAGGCTTCCATGCTATAAGGATCTGTGTAATGTGCGGTTCTTCAAAAATCAGCATACCTACCAATGAAATAGCACCACTTACCAAAAACTGGATGCAGGACATTTTCACTCCGTCTACTGCCGGTGAAAAATAGTCAATGATCATAATATGGATAGAGAAAATAAAGGAACAGATCATAACAAGGAAATCACCCTTCTGGATTCCCCGGTCACTTCCTGACATGCAAAGCAGGTAAAGACCTGCAACAGCAAGAACAACTGCTCCTGCAACAGCCGGACTGCATTTTTTACCTAAAAACAAGCTTAAAACCGGCACAATGATAATGTAGCAGGCAGTAATAAAGCCAACCTTTCCCACACTTGTATACATTACACCAAACTGCTGTAAATTAGTTGCAATACCAAGAGCAACACCACAGCAGATACCGCCTAAGATCAGCGTTTTTCTGTCGCCTGGTGCCTTATAATCTTTTTCTTCTGCCTTCTTCTTTCTATCCAGGACAAAGATCACAGGGATAAGCACAAGACCGCCGATGATGCTTCGCACCCCATTAAAAGTAAAAGGCTGTACATAATCCATTCCTACACTCTGGGCAACAAATGCAACACCCCAGATGGTAGCTGTCAAAAGTAATATCAATGCATTTTTCAATTTCATTTTAATTAATCCTATGTAAATTTTTTATATTGAGGGAGTGCAATGCACGTAGCAATTCAGTATCAGAGAGGTCAAAAGCATTCGCGGTCCGCAGGAAAAACCGCTGTGATCCGGCTTACTGCAGCCACATCTTTGCGCACATACCCTTTGTTAAAGGCCCGCGTGATCCGCTCCATCACTGCCTCACAGTTTTCGTAGGTCGCAGCAGGGATAAGTACAACATACTGGCTCACACTATAACGGGAGAAAATATCACTGGCCCGCAGGGAACCCTGGATCACCATCTTCATCCGTTCTGCAGCCCTGCCTAACACATCCGCCTTCATTTTTCTGCCATCTGGCCGTTCTATACTCAACAGACACAAATATACGGACTCGCCGCTTCTGGCCACTGCCCTGCGTTCCAGCCAGAACAGACGTTTAAAGACTGAATACTCACATTCATAAGCCCCGAAACGGTTCTCTGTCTGTTTCTCTGTTGGGATTTCCGGCTCTGATAATTCTGCAGCAATATCCTCAAATGGTTTTGGCTCTTCTAAATGACTGGTGCTTACCAGATGGTACAATTCCTTAAATTGATCAGAAGGTGTAAGCTGGTGTTCCTTATAAAATTTGTCCATTGCCATAAGATACCGGTTTAAAGCGGCTTCCACCTGTCCCATGTAGTAAAGAGCTAAGATCTTGCAGCCTTCAAATTCTTCCTGGTATTCATAAAGACTTAAACCTGCATCTGCGATCTGTTCTGCCTCTTTATACTGCCTTGTTTCAAGAAGCCATAGACACACTTTACGCACCAGCCTTTTATAAAGGCCACTGTAAAACTCTCTTTTTTCTTTCATCCAGGCAGCATCACCGGCTCCTGGAAGAAATTCTCCTTTATAAAGAGAAAGTGCAGTTTTCCACTGCTCTTTTCCTGTTTCCATATCAAACGCTTCTGCCAGACACAGCTTACTTAAATGTTCAAATTCTTCTCCATCCACTTTCATGGACAACTGCGGATTCCACCGGTAAATGCCTTTACTGCTAAGTACCATAGCTGTTGCCGGGAAACCGGCTTCTTCTAACAGGCGGCGAACGCGGAATACCAGTGTTTTTAAGGCTCCATAAGGATTTTCCTCATCTTTATCCTGCCACAGCAGCTGGTAAAGCTCTGCCACCCCCAGATCCCGTTCTCTGTTTAAAATAAGGTAGCTTAAAAGATTCCAGACCTTTCTGGAACGGCTTCCATCATCCCGTAGACACAGACCATCAAAAGAAAGAGCAAAACCGCCAAACGTATCAAGATTTCCTTCCCATTGTGCTTCCATACCCTATTCCTCTCTGCTTGGCAAAACGGTCCGAAGGGCAAATAGACTGCCATCCGGGCCGTTTTCATTAACTTAAACTTACTTTTCAAGCTGTGACAGACGTATCTTTACCTGATCCATCATCTGGGTATATTTCTCCAGTTTTGCCTTCTCTTCATCGATCTTGGCCTGTGGAGCCTTGCTTACAAACTTCTCATTTCCAAGCATAGCATGAGAACGCTTTAATTCGCCCTCCAGACGTTTTTCCTCTGCCTTTAAGCGCTGGATCTCTTTTTCAATGTCTACTAATTCTGCAAATGGCATGTAGATAACTGCCTTGTGGATAACTGCAGAAACTGCATCCTCACCAATGCCTGCTTTATCCTTCTGCAGGATGACTTCGCCGGCATAGCCTAAGAATGCGAAGAAACTGCGGCTGTTCTCAAAGATCTTTAATACAGCATCATCCTCAGATACTACATAAACAGTTGCCTTCTTGCTTGGCGGAACGTTCATGGATGTACGCACATTACGGATGGCTCTTACTGCCTCTTTAATAGTTTCAGTAGCCTCATGCTCTGCCTCAAATGCCCACTCTTCCTTATATACAGGCCAGTCAGAAAGCATAATTGTCTCTTCCTTTTCCTGTAAATTGCAGAAGATCTCCTCTGTGATAAACGGCATAAATGGGTGCAGCAGCTTTAATGCCTGGATCAGTACGTTCTTTAAAGTCCAGATAGCTGCGGCCTTAGTCTCATCCTCTTCATTGTACAGTCTTGGTTTAACCATTTCAATGTACCAGTCGCAGAACTCTTCCCAGATAAAGTCATATACCTTCTGAAGAGCGATACCTAATTCATATTTATCCAGATTTTCTGTTACATCCTTAGTCAGTGCATTTACCTTGGAAAGGATCCACTTATCTGCCAGTGTCAGGTCTTCTTCAGTAACACCGGAAATATCAGCTGCCTTTTCAATATTCATCATAATGAAACGGGAAGCATTCCATACCTTATTTGCAAAGTTACGGCTGTTTTCTACACGCTCCCAGTAGAAACGCATATCATTTCCAGGGGCATTGCCGGTGATCAGGGTCATACGCAGCGCATCTGCACCGTACTTGTCAATAACTTCCAGAGGATCGATACCATTTCCAAGGGATTTGCTCATCTTACGTCCCTGGGAGTCTCTTACCAGACCATGGATGAGAACAGTGTTAAATGGGCACTTGCCAGTCTGTTCAATACCGGAGAATACCATACGGATCACCCAGAAGAAGATAATATCATATCCTGTTACCAGTACATCTGTCGGATAGAAATAATCCAGGTCCTCTGTCTTATTTGGCCAGCCAAGAGTAGAGAATGGCCATAATGCAGAGGAGAACCAGGTATCCAGAGTATCCTCATCCTGTTTAAAATGAGTCTTTCCGCACTTCGGGCATACAGCTGGTGCTTCTTTTGCAACTACAACATTGCCGCAGTCCTGGCAGTAATATGCAGGGATCCTGTGGCCCCACCATAACTGTCTGGAAATACACCAGTCACGGATGTTCTCTAACCAGTGAAGATATGTTTTTCCAAAGCTTTCCGGAACGAATTTTAACTGGCCGTTCTTTAAAGCTTCAATGGCAGGTTTAGCCATTTCGTCCATTTTTACAAACCACTGCTGTTTTACCATAGGCTCTACTGTAGTCTTACAGCGGTCATGGGTACCTACATTGTGGGAATGAGGAACGATCTTTACTAACAGGCCCATTTTGTCCAGGTCTGCTACCATGGCTTTTCTTGCCTCATAACGGTCCATGCCGAAGTATGGTCCAGGCACATTGATAGTAGCGTCATCATTTAAGATAACGATCTCTTCTAAGTTATGGCGCTTTCCAACCTCAAAGTCATTTGGATCATGGGCCGGTGTGATCTTAACACAGCCGGTACCAAACTCCTTGTCTACATACTCATCTGCAATAACAGGGATCTGGCGGTTGGTTAACGGCAGTTCCAGCATCTTTCCAACAATATCCTTGTAACGGTCATCATCCGGATTGACAGCAACTGCAGTATCACCTAACAAAGTCTCAGGTCTGGTGGTTGCGATCTCTACAAAACGTCCTGGCTCTCCAACTACCGGATAGTTAATGTGCCAGAAATTTCCCTCCTGCTCTACATGCTCTACTTCTGCATCAGAAATAGAAGTCTTACATACAGGACACCAGTTTACAATACGGGAACCTTTGTAAATATATCCTTTTTCATATAATTTGATAAAAACTTCCAGAACTGCGTCAGAGCAGCCTTCGTCCATGGTGAAACGTTCTCTGTCCCAGTCAGCGGAAGAGCCTAATTTGTGGAGCTGCTTTACAATACGGGTGCCGTATTCATCTCTCCACTTCCAGCATTCCTTTAAGAAGCCTTCTCTTCCCAGGTCAGCCTTGCTGATCCCTTCTTCTTTCAGTTTGTTAATAACCTTAACTTCCGTTGCAATGGCTGCATGGTCAGTGCCTGGCTGCCATAATGCTTCGTATCCCTGCATTCTCTTATAACGGATCAGGATATCCTGCATGGTATTATCCAGTGCATGTCCCATATGCAGCTGGCCGGTAATATTTGGCGGCGGCATAACAATGGTAAATGGTTTCTTGCTTCTGTTTACTTCTGCGTGGAAATATTTTCCCTTCAGCCATTTGTCATAGAGGCGGTCTTCAATTTCCGCCGGATTGTAGGTCTTTTCCAGTTCCTTCATCTGCATTCTCCTTTAAAAAAATAAAAGCCCTCTGCATCCCATAGGGGAAGCAAAGGGCGACTATATCGCGGTACCACCTTTGATCTGACCAGTATCTTCATAGCACACATCGGTCATCTCACGGAACACGAAAGCTTAAACTATATCATAATCTTTCCTGCTCTCTCCCTTAACGCGGGCCAACGGAACAGGCTAATGTATCTTTCTCACCTGTCCGGTTCACAAGCTACCTTCCACTTTTAAGTATTCCCAAGCGGCCTTTCAGCCAGTGAGCCGCTTTCTCTGAGGGTCTTAAAAATGTACTCCTCTTGTTCATCACCGTTTTTTATACTGCTGTTTTCAAGCATACGTATTTTTTCTGGTTTTGTCAAGAGAAAAGTTTCATAATACGGTCATGTTCACCGTTACTGAGGCAGTTTGCACACATCCACCCACTGTTCAAAGTCACAGGACTTTTCCAGATCCGGGATAGACAGCTTAACAGCGCTGTTGCTGCTTCCACATGCAGGATAAACTACATCAAAGCGCCTTAAAGACTCATCTAAATACACCTTTACGCCCTCTTTAATACCGTAAGGACATACACCCCCAACCTCATGGCCGATCAGTTCTGCCACCTGCTCTACGGTCAGCATTTTTGCTTTTACACCGAAAAAGGATTTATATTTGTGATTGTCGATCTTCGCATCTCCAGCTGCCACAATAAGGACCGGTCCTTCTCCTGTTAAAAAGGACAGTGTTTTTGCAATGTGGGCCGGTTCGCAGCCTACTGCCACTGCTGCCAGTTCTACTGTTGCACTGGAGACATCAAACTCCTTTATCCTGTGGTCAAAGCCTCTTTTTTCCAAGTATTCCTTTGCTGTCTGAAATGCCATTTTATATCTTATGCCTCCTGGTTCTTACCCCTGTGTAACTCTGTATTCATCTTTCCATTTTCCCACCAGACGTCCTGCACGCTCTAACTGACCTGCCGGATCCTGCTTCCACATAGCACGCAGCGTTTTTAAACCTTCTGCCTGTCCTGCGGTCAGCTCCGCCTGGGCTAATTTCTGCTTCCATTCTTCCTTAAGCTCCGGCTTAAATAATGATTCATAACTTTCATCAACAGAGAGACCTGGAGTAAAACAGGTAAGCAAATAAATCTTTTCCAAAATCCGGGGATCCTCATTTAACTTAAAAGCAGTATTGTATGCCTTGTAAGACTTATGGAACTGGAACATCTGGACATAAGCTGCACCCAAGTTCTGGTAAACTTCTGACCAGAAGTTTTTCTCTTTCTTTTTATTTTCCTCTGCTTCCACAAGCCCTTTATAGCGCTGCACCGCTCTTCCATACTGTTTTCCGGAAAAAAGATAATCAGCCACTGCCTTTTCATAGGCATGTTCCGGCAGATTCCTGTACGATGCTGCTGTCTGCTTGAACTTCTGGGCTTCTTTTTCCGTGTAATAATCACATTCTGCAAGAAAAAGATATAAAGCCTCTTCCGGCTTTCCCCCTGCTTCTATCAGCTTTTCCATACGGCCAGCTAAAAAACCAAGTCCCAGCTCATTTTTGATAAAGGAAAACAAAGAGGCATCTGCAAAATCATTCATCACTAATAAGGGGTGATGATAGATCACATAGCAAAGCTCCTGGGAGGAATAAATATGGATTCCCAGCACTTCGATATAAAAGGGATGTTTTACTCTCTCCCTTCTGCAAAGCAATAAACTCATAGGATCACCTCTTGTCTGATAACTGTATCACTGGCTGGAAACAATTCCCCAAAGCCTTTATCCCGGATCACCACTGCCATGGTATTTTCATCAGTAAATCCAATATTCATCTGGATCCTTGTAGTACGTCTTGGCCGCTCCGGAAATCCGCTAAGAGGCACGGAAACGATCCGCTTCTTTCGGGAATCCAGATGGGAAATGATAAACTCGATTTCCTTCTGGTCATCTATAATAAGCTCCAGTGAGCTTTTTGACTCATACCAGTTGTCCCCATAAGAAGCTACTGCCAGCAAGATCTCTTTCCCGGCCCGCATCACTTTTAAAGCTACCTCTGCCTTTAAACGTCCTTCACAGACGAACACATAGGGGAATTCTGTTCCCTGTGCCAGATAGTCACCTGCTTTAACAGCTGCTCCTTTGGAAAATAATACATTTTCCACAAACACTCTTCTGCGGTTGCAGGCAAGCTTCATAAAGCCGGTGGCCCAGTCCTGGCGTTCAAAACCTTTTCCAGTAAGAAATACAGTAGAAAACAGCTTTTTCTCCAATAATTTTTCCCCACAGGAACAAAGAATCTGGTCTGCCAGCTTACTTCCGGAAGGGGAATTTAAAATATCCAGATCAAAGGCTTCCTCCTGGTTCTGGGCTTCTGCCTGGACCATGTTGCGGCGCATGCCTCTTTGCACCTTCATTTCATAATAACACAGCCTGTCTTCTGATAACTCAAATAAGCCTACCTGATTGCTCCAAAGTTCTTTTCTCTGGCTTAAAACATAGTAAGCAAAGCTTTCTGTATGGCTGATCACATGGACCCGGTCCCTGGGGATATTCAGATGATCAGCGCAATACATCAGGCAATCCGTAACTCTTGCATCTGTTTTATGCATGGTGATCACAAGCTGGGCCACCTCATCTGTATGAAATTCTTTAAAGGGATATTCCAGCAGTTTCTTTAAAAATATTTTTAAAAGATCCATTCCTGTATAGCAGATGCCTCCTATAGTAGAAGTACCATCTTTGCGGACCATTTTCAGCAGTTTATCTACAATGACCCCCTCGCCAAGAAGAGTGGCTGCATAAGCTTCTTCCCCTATAAGCCAGGTTTCTTTTTCTTTTCTGCGGCAGATCACCGTAGGAACTGTCCAGGACTTTTCTTTTTCATTGCAGCTGACCTGGGAATAGTCATCATTCAGATCCAGCCCTATTACAAGTCCTTCCATCTATTCGTTTCCTCCATTGTACTTAGTATGTACTCTCGGAGTCTTTCCTGCACTTGCCTTTGCGGCCGATTTTCCGCCAGTTGCATCCAAATTTCATCACCGTACGCACCGCGTACGCCTCAGAAATTTGGGCACAACTGACAAAAAATCTTCTCGCAAAATCAAGTACAAAAAGATTCCGAGAGTACATTTAGTGCATTTTATCTTCTCTATCTGACAATGTGTTACAGTTAAACTGCAACGGCGATGTTCTTATTTCACCGGAAATAAAATCCCTAAAACCATAGACTTTTTTACATAATCTTCCATTGCCTTTAAAAGTCCGTCAGCATCCTGTTGTGCCAGTGCTTCTGACATTTGGTTTAAGCAGGCAAAACGGCTGTTGTCTTTACCTTCTGACTTCAGATCGCAGACTGCACGACCTTCTTTTACAAGAACGGCGCCGCTTTCTCTCCGCTCATAGATCTGATATTCCAGAGTCTCTCCCTTAAATAAGGTCATTTCTTTTATGTAAATGCCCTGGTAAACGCGACGCATCTCTTCTCTTGTAAAATGCTCTTCCTGGGGAAGAATACGCATTTCGATCCATGGCTGTCTGTTTTTATCGCCCCGGTATTCAAGGATCGTCTTATCCATAATGTCCTCAGGCACAGACACTAAACGGGCCAGCTCTTTCATATAAGGGAACACCATTCCCCCTTCTAATAAAATATCTGTCATCATCTGAAGCTGCTTTTTCTCTTCTTCTGAGACCTCCATCTCCTTCTGCTCCCCATAGAACCGGGTAAGAGCCAGAAGATAAATGGTAGGTATTTTTTCTTTATTCAGGCTAGCATTTACTGCATTTTTCAGATATCCAAAAATCGTCTGGTCGATTTCTTTTCCTTCCAGGAAATACTGGATGCATTTCTGGGTAAAATAAGCCTTGACCATGCTTTCCCTGGTCTGTTTCCGTTTCATGTAGAGTTCAAAAACCGAATCCATCCGGGCACAGCTGCCGGTAAAAAGCATCTGGGCCAGCAACCGTTCTTCCATATCATAGGTCTGCACATGGGCTCCTACTGCCTGGATCAGTATCTCATACATCCGGGCTGTGGTGCCATTATAATGTTCACAGAGGTAATCTAAGATCACGCTGTCTGCCTTTCCTGCCTCAAATACCCTTGCTGCCAGATATAAAAGATGTTCATCCTGGTCAAATAGCTGTAAAAGGATCATACGCGTACACAGATCCAGCAATTTTCCCGGGTCAATATCTTCAATCTCATAATCTACCAGCATATCATAGGCTTCCCGCAGATAATTACAGCTGATCAGTATTTCGCATATTTTCCCACGGGTCTGATTGTCCAGCAGGGATTTGTCCATCTGCAGAAGGAAAGTACAGCGTTCTTCCTCTCCTTCTGCATCAGAAGCTGCCTTTTTACAGTAATAGTCTGTTACAAGACCCAGAAGCTTTTTCTCATAAACAGGATTTAACTTTAACTGGCTTAAAGTGTCCTCTAAAAGCAGCACATCTGCTTCTGTTTCAACACCTTTTTTTACTACTGTCTCGCAGGCACGCAGCTTCAGTACCGGATGAGCCGGATATACCTCATAACACTGATCCAGCAACTCTTTTTTATCCATAGCAGGAAGACGCCTGCAGCTGACGTTCAAATAGCGGCCACCATACGTGTCCTGGAAGAACAGCACTGTATTTTTAGACACTACCGGCACATAGGCTTCTCCATTTTCCAGTAAAAATGCCTCTTCTCCCCCCAGCTCCTCGCAACGGACGATCACGTATTTCATGGCACTGTTTTCACATTTTACACGACTGGAGCATAATACTCTGGGAAGAATCGCCGCAGTCTTTTCATCGATCATATCTTTATAAAGCATATGTTCATAAATAACTGCCAATGCACTGTTCATCCTTCCTGCAAACAGCTGCTCCATAGCAAACTGTTCCATTTCCCGCACATAAGTCTGATAAACCTGGGTAGACGGATTTACATACTGTAAAATGTTTTTATAGAGAACGCTGCGGCTCGTCTGATCCAGGGTCTTGTCATAAGAGAAATATAACAGCACTTCTTTTGGAAGGGCATGTCCGTAATCCTCTGGAAGAGAATACAGAAAATATTCATACAGCCTTGTAAGATTGATATGGGCCTTCATAGCCTTTTCATACCAGTTAAAGGAAGAACGGTCCCTACGGTCTCCCCGGATCAGAAGACTGCACAAAGCTTCCAATATCTTCATTTCCGGGTAAGCCTTATATAAACCTGCTGTCAGGCGCTCTAATAATTTGTGATAATATTTTACATTGGACAAAAATACAGCTGCCATTAAAGAGATTTCTTTACTCAGCCAGTTGTTTTTCAGTCCGCTTAATAAAAGCTGTACCTCAAAATCTCCCATTTTCACAAACAGATCCGGATACATATTTAAAAGCCTGCATGCCTCTCCATATAAAAACGGACTTCTGCAGCCATGCCCAAACATAGAACGCATCTGTTCATACAGCTCTAACGGATTCTGGAGGCAGGTTCTGTCTGTTTTTACCAGCAGATGAAACAGCTGTCCATCTGTCCTTCTGGTCTCAGAAAGCAGTTTTCGTATATAACGGGCCAGTCCTGCATTTTTTTCTTCTGAAGGTTCATTTAAAAGCTCAAGATACTGATAATAACAGTAAAGTTGCGGCTTTATGTCCCTGCATTTTAATACGGCATCCCGCATTTCTGCAAGTGCTGAAACAGCAGTATCCTTTCTGCCGTTTTTTAAAAGCTGGTCTGTCCTCCAAAGGCGCACCTCTATATCTTCCGGAAGCCGGACACGCAGATTTTCTGTTTTTTTCATCAAAGTTCTGTTTAACTGCTGATCTGCTTCTAATGTAAATTCCTGGTGTAAAAGCAGCTTACTGTATTCATAAACAGAAGCTTTATCTGCACTCTTCTTTTCTCTTCCTTCTGAGCCCTGGGTGCTTTTTTTTACTACCTCTATAGGAAGAACGAATTCTTGGCGTAAGGTTTTAATACGTATTGCCCCAAAGTTCCTTCCCCCGTGGAGATACTGGGGAAAGATCTGGTACCGGATCTGGTACCTATCCTGGTCAAACTCATGGGTAGTCACAGCATTTTTCTCAATGGAAAGAAAGCTTCCATCTGCCTCCACCTGGACCTCTGCATATCCCCAGCCGCTGGCAGCCAGCTGTATTACATTTTCTGCTGCCGTTTGGGGAGCATCTAATACAAGCCTGGATACATCTGCCTTTAAAGAAACCGGTTCTTTTACATGAAGTGCAACTAAAAATTCTTCTAACAGGTTGTTGCGCCCATTTCGTCCCTTTAAGCCCTCATAAACGGTCCTGGTCTGCACATCCTGCATAAATGGTGCTTCTATAAAGTCCTGGTATTCAAACAGGCGCAATGCCAGTTCCCAGTTTTTCTTTGCCAAAACTGCAAAGTCCCTGGGGGTTTTTAAACCCGTCAGGCTTTCTGTCCTGTTTCCTGCCTGTACACACAAAGAATAAGGAATCTCTTTCTCGCCTCCGTTTGTGACCAGGTAAAAAGATCCCTTTATCGTATCTCCATCCTCTAAATAGCAGGTGTCGATGTCATATATAATGTGATTGCGAAGGCCTCCAAAGGCTTCGTTTTCAACCTTTATCCTCTCATTTCCGGTATATACCAGTCCTTTGATATACAGGTCATTTCCGCTTTGAACGGAAAACTCTCCCCGCACGGACTCTCCCGGCGAAAGGATCCCTTCGATCCTTTCTGGCTTTATTACCAGCTCTGGCACGCTGCTGTCAATGATCCCGCGGGCCAGGCGGTTGATCCGTTCTCTCATATACTACCACCTGTATCTTATATGTTCTCTCGGAATCTTTCTGTGCCTGATTTTGTGAGAAGATTTTTTGTCAGTTGTGCCCAAATTTCTGAGGTGTACGCGGTGCGTACATTGATGAAATTCGGGTGCGACTGGCGGAAAATCAGCCACAAAAGCAGGTGCAGGAAAGACTCCTAGAGAACATTTATCTGTCAGTTTCTCGAATACGGGACCGCTGCGTGTTTCGCACTCCCGCAATCCCAGTATTCCCATGATACCACAATTCCTTCTGTTTTAAAAGTGAAATCTGTCTTGATTTAAAGAAGCAAACTTGTTATGATAAATAAGAATATTTGGAAATCTTTTAACGGAGTGTGGAACAATGCTTACGGAACCTATGACTTTATATAAACTGATGAACCTGTATCTGTTAAAGCAGGTAAACTTTCCTCTTACCAACGCCCAACTTACCAGCTTTTTTACAGAGCATGATTATACAACCTATTTCACACTGCAGCAGGCCTTAAATGAATTAGAGGATGCCGGGCTGATACACAAAGAAGCCAGCCACTCCAGCACCCGCTATGACATTACCAAAGAAGGAGAAGAAACCTTAAATTTCTTTGGCAAAAATATCTCACCTGCTATCATCAGCGATATGGATGAGTATTTAAAGGAAAATAAATTCCGCCTGCGTGAAGAGGTGGGCACCACTGCCGATTTTTATAAAGGGACCAATCAGGACTATATTGTCCATTGTGAAGTACGTGAAAATAAAGCCGTTCTCATTGGTCTGGATCTTTCCGTTCCGGACAAAGAACAGGCTGAAGCTGTATGCGGTGCCTGGAGGCGCAAAAGCCAGGAGATTTATTCTCATGTGATGCACACACTGCTGTCTTAATTTTAAAAACACGGCCGAAGTTTTTCTCACGGTCGTGTTTTTATATGCCTGTTTTTATTCTTCTATTTTTTCTTCTGCCTGGGCATCCATAGCTGTATCTGCCATGGTATCCTCGATCAGCTTCCAGATTTCTTCTCTTCCCTGCTTTGTTTCAGCAGAAAATGGGATAATGATGCCGCCTTTTTCCATTCCAAGACCCTGACGCACGATTTTTACATTTTTCTGGATCTGGCTGCGGTTGATCTTGTCCAGCTTTGTGGCAATGATCACCGGATGATAACCATTGTAAATGATCCAGTCATACATCATCTTATCATTGGCAGATGGTTCGTGACGGATATCAATGAGAAGGAATACCATTTTTAACATGGCAGAGTTTTTCAGATACCTTTCGATCATCTTGCCCCATTTTTCCTTAGCCTCTAAAGAAACTTTAGCATAGCCATATCCAGGAAGATCCACATAATACAGTTCTTTATTGATATTGTAAAAGTTAATGGTCTGCGTCTTTCCAGGCTGGGAAGACGTCCTTGCATAGGCTTTCCTGTTCATCAGGGCATTGATCAAAGAGGATTTGCCCACATTTGATTTTCCCGCAAAAGCGAACTCCGGCAATGTATTGTCCGGAAGTTTGCTGGTAACACCGCAGACGGTTTCCAGATTTACATCTCTGATGATCATACAAACGCCTCCTTTATTACTTCATCCATAGTTTTTACGTAAACGATCTCCAGACCTTTTGTGATCTCCCTGGAAAGCTCTGCCATATCCGGCCTGTTTTTATCCGGGACCAGAACCTTCTTCATGTGGGCCATCCTGGCTGCCAGGATCTTCTCTTTCAGGCCGCCGATAGGAAGAACTCTTCCACGTAAGGTGATCTCACCAGTCATGGCAACCTCTGCTTTTACCTTTTGTCCTGTAACAGCGGACAGCATAGCCGTAGCCATGGTAATGCCTGCAGACGGTCCATCCTTGGGTACTGCACCTTCCGGAATATGGATATGCAGATCATGCTTTTCAAAGTAATCATCTGCTACTTTATAATCCGGACAGATGGAACGCACGAAGGTAAGTGCGATCTGGGCAGATTCCTTCATTACATCCCCCATCTGGCCTGTCATAAGGAGGTTTCCCTTTCCGGGCATCACATTTACCTCAATCTGCAAGGTATCTCCGCCTACACTGGTCCATGCCAGACCTCTTACGATACCTACTTCATCTTCTTCGTTGGCATCTTCAAAAGAAACTCTTTCTTTGCCAAGATATTTCTCAAGATTTCCTTCATTAATACGGATCGGTCCCTGCTTCTTTTCCAGATATTTTCTGGCTGCCTTCCGGCATACATCCCCGATCCGGCGCTCTAAATTCCGTACACCGGCCTCTCTGGTATAATTGTGGATGATCTTTTCCAGGCATTTATCAGAAAATACGATCTGCTGTGGTGTAAGACCATTACGCTCTACCTGTTTTCCTACCAGATAATCCTTTGCAATATGGAATTTCTCATTTTCAGTATAACTATTGACCTCGATCAGCTCCATACGGTCTAACAATGGCCCCGGTATGGTCTGTGTGGTATTGGCTGTTGCAATAAACAGCACATGAGAAAGATCTACAGGAACCTCTACATAGTGGTCACGGAACTTTACATTCTGCTCCCCGTCTAAAACCTCTAACAGTGCAGACGAAGTATCTCCCTTATAATCACTGCTTACTTTATCGATCTCATCCAGAAGCATCAGAGGATTAGCAACTCCTGCCTGTCTTAATCCATCTACCAGACGGCCCGGCATAGCTCCTACATAGGTTTTTCTGTGACCGCGGATCTCTGCTTCATCACGTACACCCCCAAGACTGATGCGCACGTATTTTTTGTTTAATGCCTTTGCAACAGATCTTGCAATGGATGTTTTTCCTGTTCCTGGCGGACCCACCAGACAAATGATAGGGCTTGTGCCCTTCTTTGTAAGGGAACGTACTGCCAGATACTCTAAAATACGCTCTTTTACCTTTTCCAGGCCATAGTGATCCTCATTTAAGATTTTTTCTGCATGGCTGATATCTTCATTATCCTTAGAAACCTTCTTCCACGGAAGTTCTAAAAGAGTTTCTATGTAAGTACGCAGTACATTTGCTTCCTGGCTTCCTGCAGGCATGGTACGGAAACGGCCGATCTCTTTTAACAGCTTTTCCTTTACCTCTTTGTCTGCCTTTAACTCTTCTGTCTTCTTCTGGTATTCATCTGCATCAGACAGAGGATTATCTTCCCCTAACTCCTGACGGATGATCTTCATCTGTTCACGCAGGATATATTCCTTCTGGTTCTGGTCAATATCTGCTTTTACTTTCTCCTGAAATTCCTTTTTTATGCGGTAAACTTCCATCTCTGTCATGAGAGTCTGGAGAACTGCCTCATATTTACCGGACATGGTCGTACACTCCAGGATCGCCTGGCATACGGTATAATCCCATGGCATCTGAACCGGGATCTGCTTTAACATTTCCTTCAGATCACTGATAAGAAGCAGGGACGGAAGGATTTCTTTGGCAACTCTCTGGTTTACAGTCCCATATTCTTCCAGCTTGTCCTTTAAAATACGCAACATGGCTTCTCTGGCAAGAGGCTCTGTATCTTCTTCCTCTTCCCCTAAAAGACTGATCTCACCCATAAGATAGGGTTCTTCTGTATCAAAACAGAGAAGTTCTGCCTTATCCAGTCCTTCTACCAGGACACGGACGCTTTTAGAAGGGAGCTTTACCAGCTGCTTTACAACAGCCACTGTACCGATCTGGTACAGATCATCCAGTTCTGGTTCCGGTATCTCTGGCCGCTTCTGGCTGACCAAAAACAGCTTCTGATCTCCTAACATAGCTTTCTCTACCGCTGCTATGGATTTCTTTCTGCTTACATCAAAATGCTGCACCATACCCGGCAAAATGGTCATACCACGCAAGGCCACGGTAGGCATTATTATTACTTGTTCTTCCATTCTATCTTATGCACCTTTCAATATGTCAAAAAGGGGCATGCCGCAAAATAAGATTACTTTACGACAGCCCCCTTATTTACGCAGGCCACGAGCTACAGCGCGTTTCCCATAGTCTATATCAGGCGATCTCTCCTTTTTTTCCGCCGCGAAGTCTGTTTGAAACAGATTTACGGGCAGTTGTCGGAGCTGCATCACGATATACCAGTTCCGGCCCGCCTGTCTTATCGATCACGTCTTTTGTAATAGTACAGATACCTACTGTATCGTCAGACGGGATCTCATACATCAGATCCATCATAGCATTTTCCAGGATGGAACGCAGCCCTCTGGCACCAATCTTTCTCTTTACTGCCAGATTTGCTACTTCTTCCAGCGCATCTGGTGTAAATTCAAGCTTTACATCGTCCAGCTCGAACAGCTTCTTATACTGCTTGGTAAGGGCATTTTTCGGTTCAGAAAGGATTCTTACCATTGCTTCCTTTGTAAGCTGCTCTAAGGATACCATAACCGGAACACGGCCTATAAATTCAGGGATCAGGCCAAACTTAGTCAGATCTCTTGGCTCTACCTTCCGTAAAAGCTCATCAATATCCATCTCATTACGGTTTACTACTTCTGCATTAAATCCAATAGAGCCTGCACTCATACGCTGCTCTACAATCTTTTCCAAACCGTCAAAAGCACCACCACAGATAAAGAGGATATTGGTGGTATCGATCTGGATCAGTTCCTGATGAGGATGCTTTCTTCCACCCTGGGGAGGAACGCTGGCAACTGTTCCCTCTAAGATCTTAAGAAGAGCCTGCTGCACGCCTTCACCAGATACATCTCTTGTAATAGAAACATTTTCTGATTTCTTGGTGATCTTATCGATCTCATCAATATAGATGATACCGTATTCAGCACGTTCAATATCATAATCTGCAGCCTGGATCAGCTTTAACAGGATATTTTCCACGTCTTCACCTACATAACCTGCCTCTGTAAGGGAGGTAGCATCAGCAATGGCAAAAGGAACGTTTAATATCTTTGCCATAGTCTGAGCCAGGTAGGTCTTACCTGAACCTGTAGGTCCGATCATCAGAATATTGCTCTTTTGTACATCCACATCCATATGCTGACAGGATGTAACTCTTTTATAATGATTGTAAACAGCTACGGACAATACCTTTTTTGCATCGTCCTGGCCAATTACATACTCATCCAAAAATGCTTTGATCTCCTTAGGCTTTAACAGGTGGATGTCATTAAAAAGAGGTGCTTCCTCTTCTACTTCTTCCTCTTCCTGTTTTCCTAACTCTTCCTCTAAGATCTCAGAGCATAATTCAATGCATTCATCGCAGATAAATACATTATGATTACCGGAACCGGCGATCATTTTTCTAACCTGATCCTGTGTCCTTCCGCAAAAGGAACAGCGGATCGTGTCATCTGGTCTAATTGGCATACTATACTGTACCTAACCTTTCATATCCGAATCCATATATATCCCTGTAATTAATTAATGACGGGCAAGGATCTCATCGATCAGACCATATTCTTTTGCTTCCTGCGCAGTCATGTAATTATCACGTTCTGTATCACGGGCGATCTCTTCATAACTTCTGCCTGTATTGGCAGCCAGGATCTCGTTTAACTTCTTCTTGGTCTTTAAAATGTTTTCTGCAACGATCTGGATCTCCGTTGCCTGTCCTCTGGCACCGCCGGAAGGCTGGTGGATCATGATCTCAGAGTTAGGCAGTGCAAAACGTTTTCCCTTTGTTCCTCCGGAAAGCAGGAAAGCGCCCATACTTGCTGCCATGCCGATACAGATCGTGGATACATCACATTTGATGTAGTTCATTGTATCGTAAATAGCAAAGCCGGCAGATACAGAACCGCCTGGGCTGTTGATATACAGATGGATATCCTTAGAAGGATCCTCTGCTTCCAGGAACAGCAGCTGTGCTACGATAATGCTTGCGGAAGTGTCATTGACCTCTTCCCCCAGAAAAATGATCCTTTCCTTAAGAAGTCTGGAATAAATATCATAAGAGCGCTCACCGCGGCTTGTCTGCTCAATGACATAAGGTACTAAACTCATATAACCATCCTCCGTTATGATCTTTATATCTGTTTTTGACCCCATAGTGGGAATTTTTCCCAGATATATGTTTAATATACAAAACCAAGGAGACTCTCTGCAGAGAATCCCCCCGGTCTCTTTAGTAAGATTATTTTAATTGATTAAGCCAGCTTAGCTTCTGCTACTAACAGATCAACTGCCTGCTGTACAGCTAAGTCTTCCTTCATCTGCTTAATATCGCTTTCGCTCATGTAGCTCTTTAACTTGTCAACTTCCATCTTGTAAGCTTCTGCCATCTTAGCTACTTCTTCGTCAACCTTCTCATCAGAGATCTGGATGTTCTCAGCCTGGGCAACTGCTTCCAGAACCAGTCTGGTGCGGATTCTCTTTTCAGCATCTGGACGAGCCTGCTCCTTCATCTGCTCTACAGTCATACCTGTGTACTTTAAGTACATATCCAGAGACAGTCCCTGGCTCTGCATACGGCGGGCCATATCCTGAACCATGTTCTCTGCCTGGGCATCGATCATCTTGTCCGGGATCTCCATAGATGCATTCTCAACTACCTTAGCAACTACAGCGTCTTCGTTCTTGGAGTTTGCTTCGATTTCTTTCTTCTCAGCTAACTTCTTCTCAACGTCTTTCTTGTACTCATCTAATGTATCGAATTCAGAAACCTCAGATGCGAACTCATCATTTAACTCTGGAAGTTCTTTTACCTTGATTTCCTTAACAGTTACCTTAAAGGTAGCTGGCTTTCCAGCCAGATCTGCTGCATGGTACTCGGTTGGGAAAGTTACGTTTACTTCGCACTCTTCACCGATCTTCTTGCCGATCAGCTGTTCTTCAAAGGTATCGATAAAGGAATGGGAACCGATGGTTAATGGATAGTCCTCAGCCTTTCCGCCTTCAAAGCCCTTTCCGTCTACAAAGCCTTCGAAGTCGATAACGGTCTGGTCGCCGTCTTCTACTCCACGGTCTTCAACTGTAAGCAGTCTTGCGTTCTGCTCCTGAACCTTCTTTAATTCAGCCTCAACATCCTCTGCACTTACAGAAGCGTCAGCCTTCTCTACTTCTACGCCCTTGTACTGTCCTAAAGTAACTTCTGGCTTAACTGCTACTAATGCACTGTATACAAATGGCTCATCTTTGCCGATCTTTTCGATGGTAACTTCTGGTCTGGAAACGATGTCCAGTCCGCTTTCCTTCATAGCCTCAGCGTAGGAAGCGTTGATCGCTTCATCAGCTGCATCCTCATAGAATACGCCTTCGCCATACATCTTTTCGATCATAGCCTGAGGAGCTTTTCCTTTACGGAAGCCTGGGATGGAGAAGCGGTTCTTGTTCTTATTAAACGCTTTCTTGATCGCAGCCTTAAAATCCTCAGCGCTGACTTCTACAGTCAGTTTTGCCATATTCTTCTCTAATTTTTCTACCTGTACACTCATTTCTACGGGTTCCTCCTTGAAAATATATGTGATTCGCCCATATCCATGAGGGCGCTACACTTCAAGTTAGCATTATAGCATGGAGGTAAAAAAAAGGCTAGTATTTTTTGATAACTTTCAGAAATTTATGTTACAGCCTGATCTTACAGGAAATCCTCTCTCATTGGAGTAAAAATATCGATCAGAATACCATCTTCCAGACAGGTACAGCCATGCATTACCCCATCCTGTTTCAGCAGCGTATCTCCTGCACTGACTGTATGCACCTCTCCGTCTATGGTAAATTCAAACTTACCAGATGCCACATAGGTGATCTGGGTATGCGGATGATTGTGCAACGCACCGATGGCCCCTTTTTTAAAGGTATTCTCCACACACATAGCATCATTACAATAAGCTAAAATCCGGCGCACTACTCCCGGATCCATCTCCTGCGCCTCAGTTTTTCCATGAAATACCCATCTTTGATCTTTATCCGGATAATCCATAATTTTCCTCCTTGTTGACTCTAATGTTCTCTCGGAATCTTTCTGTATCTACACCATTATATAAATCCTGTCCAGCAGCGTCAATAGTTAAGGTTGTTATTGTTTATGGGTCACATGACCAGTACATCGTTTGGTAAATAACTGTACTGATCACGCAGGATGCGGATTTGAGTGTACAGTTCCTGTGCGATCAGATCCGCAGACAAGCGAGTGGCATAGTTATTTCGAAAACGATGTACCGGTATCAGAATTTGCGTTTTTTCTGCAATATATATATAATACTGATGTTGGGATCAAAAAGTCTGAAATCCGGCACGATCAATAAATGAAACCTGTCCAGGCAGGCAGAAGAAACACACAGGGGGAACGCAATATGACAAACAAACCGATCTACATAAAAATATACGATAAAATAAAATCTGCCATCAAAGGCGGCACCTACCCGCCGGGAAGCTTTCTTCCCACAGAGCAGGAGCTTGAAACCCTGTATCAGGTCAGCCGCACTACTATCCGAAAGGCAGTAAAGCTTCTTTCTGATGAAGGCATTTTAAGTGTCCGCCAGGGCTGCGGCACCATGGTCATGGATACCCGCACTACCCAGAATTACAATCAGGTAACTTCTGTAACTGAGTCCTTACGAAAGCGTGGCCATGATGTGACTACAGGAAGCATGATGATCGACGTTATCCCGGCTTCCAGGGATATTGCCACAGACCTTTTTATACCAGAAGGAACGCCTGTTGCCCGCATCCAGCGTTTACAGCTGGCAGATGGCCGGCCTGTGACTTTAATGGAAAACTATATTGAATATGCAAAGGTTCCAGGCATCGAACATCACAGCGGTCATTTTGTGGCTCTGTATCAATTTCTGGAGGAAAACTATAACCTGTTCATTGACTCTACCAAAGATAAGATCTCTGCCAAATCTGCAGACTTTTTAGAAGCCCGCGTTTTAGACGTGGAACCTAAAACCGCTCTTTTAGTGATCCGGCGTATATCCTATTATAAAGATACACCGGTAAGTATCGACCATGTACGTATCATCGGCAGCCAATATGAAGCCGAAATCTCAGGAAAAGGAAGGAGCAAATAATATGCGCCTTACAGAACTTGCAAGAAAAACCGACATTAGCTGTGTCCAGGCATTTCACACCCGCGATGAGATCGACGCCATGATAGAAGCAGCCATACATTGCCGCTTTGCTGCTGCTTTTACACTGCCCGCTTTTTCATCCTATGTGGCAGAAAAACTTGCCCCTTATCCGGATATCCATGCCGGTGGTGTCATCAGCTTTCCCGGAGGCGGGGATACTACCAGCCAGAAATACAGACAGGCAAAAGAACTGCGTGAAGCCGGATGTGAGGAATTGGACATGGTTATGAATTTAACAGCCTTAAGAAGCCATGAAGACCAATATGTACTGGAAGATATTGCTGCTGTCCGTGAAGCAGCAGGCAAAGATATCTTAAAGGTCATCATCGAAGCCCCCCAGCTGACAGGAGAAGAGATCCATCGTGCTGTAAACCTATGTATTCAGGCCGAAGCAGACTATGTAAAGACCAGCACCGGCTGGTATCCTTCCCACCCATCTGTCCTCTCCCATATACAACTTATGTCAGATGCAGCGAAAGGGCGGATTAAGATCAAAGCCGCTGGCGGGATCAGGACCTTAGAAACCATCCGTGCTATGGAAAAAGCCGGATGTGACCGTTTTGGCATTAGTATCTCTTCTGCTTTAAAATTGTTTCATGACCTTTACTGACGATCCCTTATCTGCTTTAAAGATACCTTTTAATAACTTTTCTGGCATTTGTTCTAAAAAGATACTCAAAATATTGTGAAATATGCCTATAAAGTATCCATTGATTTTATGACCTTTTAGTGATATATTTTTAACTATCAGATGATATTTTTTTAACAAACAAAACTATATAACGCATCACTGAAAGGAGAACATTATTTATGAAGGGTTATGCAATGTTAAAAATCGGAGAATCTGGATGGATCGAGAAAGATCGTCCTGCATGTGGACCAATGGATGCCATCTGTAAGCCATTAGCAGTTGCCATCTGCACCTCCGATGTGCACACTCTCTGGGAAGGCGCTATCGGCGACCGTCACAACATGATCTTAGGGCACGAGTGCTGTGCAGAAGTTGTTGAAGTTGGTTCTATGGTAAAGGATTTTAAGCCTGGCGACCGTGTATTAGTTCCTGCTATCACTCCTGACTGGAACTCCTTAGAGGCTCAGGCCGGCTACTCCATGCACTCAGGCGGCATGTTAGCAGGCTGGAAATTCTCCAACTTCAAAGACGGCGTATTCTCTGAATATTTCCATGTAAATGATGCAGACGGAAACCTGGCACTACTGCCATCCAATATCAGCCCAACCGATGCATGTATGCTGTCTGATATGGTTCCTACCGGCTTCCACGGCGTTGAGTTAGCAGATGTCCAGTTTGGTGATACTGTACTGGTAGTTGGTATCGGACCTGTAGGACTTATGTCCGTAGCAGGAACCAACATGCGCGGCGCTTCCCGCATCATCGCAGTAGGAACCCGTCCTGTCTGCGTAGAGGCTGCAAAGAAGTACGGTGCTACTGATTTCATAAGCTACAAAAATGGCCCGATCTGGAAACAGGTTATGGATATGACAGACGGCAAGGGCGTTGATAAGGTTGTGATCGCCGGCGGCGGTGTTGAAACCTTTGCGGAAGCCGTTAAGTGCTTAAAGCCAGGCGGCAAGATCGGTAATGTAAACTACCTTGGCTCCGGTGATACCATTGATATCCCACGTACTGAATGGGGCGTAGGTATGGGCCATAAGCAGATCAATGGTGGTTTAATGCCAGGCGGACGTTTACGTATGGAAAAACTGGGAGCTTTAGTATCTGCTGGGAAACTGGATGTTTCCCCATTAAGCACTCACGTATTCAAAGGCTGGGATCACCTGGAAGAAGCACTGTTCCTTATGAGAGACAAGCCAGCTGAACTTATCAAGCCAGTTGTTGTGATCGAAGAATAACAAATTGAATGACTGAACAGTCTGATTTATTATGAGAACGCGCCATTGGCGCGTTCTTGTTCTACTATTATTCTACTATTTTAAGAAAATTAAGAAAACAGAGCTCTGACTCTGGGAATCGGGGATTTAGGGGTTATCATATGAAAATATTGATCGTATCCGGCTTTCTGGGCGCAGGAAAAACTACTTTTATTAAAGCTTTCGCAAAACATACCGGAAAAGATTTTGCCATACTTGAAAATGAGTACGGCACTGCCGGCATTGACGCAGACCGTCTGCGTGCAGAAGAAGGCCAAAGCCCTGTTAATATCTGGGAAATGACAGAAGGCTGCATCTGCTGCTCCGCTAAAGGAGATTTTTCCCTGTCCGTCCTTTCTATTGCCAATACCATTGATCCTGAATATCTGGTGATCGAACCAACAGGTGTAGGCATGTTAGGCAATGTACTGGAAAATGTAAAAAAGATCGAATATCAGCGGATTTCCATTTTATCTCCTGTAACCATCGCAGATATTTACAGCTGCAGACGTTATTTAAAAGAATATCCTGCTCTCTACGAAAACCAGATCCGGGAAGCGGGAACTATTTTCCTGTCAAAATCTGAACAGGCTTCACCGGAAGAAAAAGAAGAAGCCAGACAGATCTTAACCAAAATAAATCCCACCGCCACTATTTATACAGACCACTACTCTTCTCTTCCTGAAAAAGACTGGCTGCGGATTCTTGAAACAGGCTATGACGGACAGATTTATGAATCCAAAGCTATTGAAAGTGAAGAACTGCCTGATACCTTTTCCATTGAAAATGCTTATTTTGCTTCCCCGGAATCTCTCCTGATATTTTTAGAGGACCTGATCCGCGGACAATTCGGAAATGTATTCCGTGCCAAAGGCCAGCTTCCTGCGGGATCACACTGGTTCCAGTTTGATGTGGCTGACAGCCGCTACGGTATTACAGGCTGTGAGCCATTAAAAACAGGAAAGGCTGTATTTATCGGAACAGATATCCAAAGGCAGCCCATCCGCCATGTAGCATTAAACAAGATGATCCAAAAGAAGATCACCTGGAAAAAAGGATAATTGTGATCTGATCACTACCTGTATTTTCCTAAAACGCCTGCGTAAATCCAGGCGTTTTTTTCTGCCGGTTTTCAGGTTTTCTGGAAGCAGATGTCCCTAATTGCTTTTTACCTCTTCTTATGATAAACTAGTTCAGATAAAGATCAAATTATACAAAATAAAGGGGTTAAATCACATGAACAAAAACAAGCGAAGTACGTTCTCAGGAAAGCTCGGATTTGTCCTGTCTGCAGCGGGAGCTTCCGTAGGACTTGGCAATATCTGGCGTTTTCCTTACCTAGCTGCCAAATATGGCGGCGGTATCTTTCTACTGATCTACATCATTCTGGCCCTTACCTTTGGCTACACCATGATCATAGCAGAAACGTCTTTAGGGCGCATGACAAAAAAGAGTCCTGTAGGTGCTTACCAAAGCTTTGGGAAGTCTAAATGGTTGTCTCTTGGCGGCTGGATCAATGCCATTATCCCGATTCTGATCGTTCCTTACTACTCCGTAATTGGTGGATGGGTCATTAAATATCTGGTGGGCTATTTTAGCGGACAGACACAGGCTCTGGCTTCGGATACTTATTTTTCCGCTTTTATCTCCAACGGGGCTTCCACAGAGATCTGCTTTATTGTTTTCACCTTTTGTACTCTGGGCATTATTTATGCAGGTGTACAAAACGGCATTGAACGTGTTTCCAAATTTATGATGCCGGTTCTGGTAGTGCTTTCTGTGATCATTGCCATTTATTCTGTTACCAGACCTGGTGCATTGGAAGGCGTTAAATACTTTCTGGTACCAAACCTGGCAAACTTTTCCTGGATGACCGTAGTTTCCGCTATGGGCCAGATGTTCTACTCACTGTCCATTGCCATGGGCATTCTGGTTACTTTCGGCTCCTATATGTTAAAGGATATGTCTATTGAGGATTCTACCCAGAATGTAGAGATCTTCGATACTGCTATCGCTATTATGGCCGGTCTTATGATCATCCCTGCTGTATTTGCTTTCTCAGGAGGTGATCCGAATACACTTAAAGCCGGACCTGCACTGATGTTTATTACCATTCCAAAAGTATTTGCCAATATGGGCCTTGGAACCGGCATTGGTATCCTGTTCTTCTTATTGGTACTCTTTGCAGCCATGACCAGCTCCATTGCACTGACAGAAAGTGCTGTTTCTACCTTTGAAGATGAGCTGTACTGGGGACGTAAAAAATCTACCATTGTTATGGCAGTTATCATGGTATCCCTTGGTTCTTTGTCCTGCCTAGGATACGGACCACTGGCAAACGTAACCATCATCGGCATGCAGTTTCTGGATTTCTTTGATTTTCTTACCAATTCTGTGATGATGCCCATCGCAGCTATTGCCACCTGCCTTCTGGTTTCCAAGGTCATCGGTGTAAAAAAGATTGAAGAAGAAGTCACACTGGAGGGAAAACCATTCCGTAGAAAGAAGATCTTCTTTTTTATGATCCAATATCTGTGTCCTGTCTTTGCAGCTATTATCCTTATCAGTTCTGTTGCAAATGCATTTGGATGGATCTCCATGTAGTTTTTACCAATAACTCTTATATTATTTTCTATACCAATTAAAAGACTGCTGCAAAATGGATTTTCTCCGTTATACAGCAGTCTTTATACTATTTATGTTATTATTTTCTTTCTGTACACAGTTTATAAATATCAATCATCTGAGATTTTCCGATCTTTACAAAATTACCTACCGGGATCATATCTCCATAAGTTGCCTTATCGACCATTTCTTCAAACGCATCTGCCGGTAATCTGGCACCTTCAAACGTCAATGGCATTCCCTCTTTTTTCCAGTTATTGTATAGAAAAAAGACTGCACTTTTTATCCGTGCAGTCTCTTTCTTATTATTGTTATGACATATTTTAATATAAAATTAGATATGAATTTTGATTATCTTTTTAGAAGTTCTTATATGCCGGTATAGCCCGTATTTACAGGCTTTTCCGGCATTTTTCGTATCGGAAGAAACTCACATATATTTTTATATCCGCTTAGGTTTTTGCTTTCAAAAGTAGTAAAGAAGTAGTAAAACCTTGATTTACTACTAAGCTGCTATCCGCAGCATTTCAGCTTTTGCGCTGTCGAAAGTAGCGTGTGCGTAATAGTTCAGCGTCATAGTAATGTTGGAATGTCCCATAATGTACTGTAATGCTTTCGGGTTCATTCCGGCATTTGCCATGTTGGTACAGAACGTATGACGTAAGGTGTGCGGTGTCATTACTTTCGGTAGAGCTTCCTCATGGTACTTGTTGTACTTCTTTGCAAGCCCCCTAAACATACCGTCATAATTGGTAGCTGTTTTCGGGTAGCCGTCCCGGTTGAGGAAAAGGAAGTTGCTGTAACCGTCAATAGTAACAGCTTTTGCACCCCTGCGCCGTTTCAGCACTCGGTTAAATGCTTCATATACTTTTTCGCTCATTGGAATTTGACGAATACCGCTTTTCGTTTTTGGTGTTTCAATGTAATATCCTGTTTCCGCACTTCTTAAAAGTTGGTGGTCTACATTGATTATCCTATTCTCAAAGTTAATGTCAGTATCGGTCAGCCCGCAAAGTTCAGAGATACGAAGCCCTGTCCCAAGCAAAATAATAAGCTCGTCATAATACTTCTGATAAACTTTGTCATTTTGAGCAAAGGACAAAAAACTTTCTTCCTGCGCTGGTGTTAGCGGAACCTTTGGTTCTGTATCATCTTCAATGACAGTGTTTAACTGGAAGTCAAAAGGATTTTTCCTTATGCAATCGTCCTGTATCGCTGTGTAAAAGGCAGCTTTCAAGGAACGCTTGTCATTACTGATAGTCTTATAGGAAATTCCTTTTTCTTTCATGCGGATTGCCCATTCTTTCGCGTCGGACAGCTTCACGCTGTCAATCGGGCAGCCCCCAAGTTTATCTTCTTCCAGTAGCTTCATCAGCCGCTTGCGTCCGTTTTTCGTATTGTACCTTACATTTCCCCGGTGGCGTATCTGCTTTGCATAAAGTTGGCAGACCGTCATTTTCTTGCCTATGGTGTCTATCCCGTCGTCAAGGTCTTTCTGTATCTCTTTTACCTTTTCTCGTAGGGATATATCCTCACGCTTTCCGGCAGGGGTCTTGTCCGTAGGTACTAACTTCCACGCATACACAAACTGCGGATTACCAAAGGTATCTATATATTTGTAAGCATATCTTCCGTCTTTTCTCTGGCTCTCTCCCGACCGCAAAACTCGATTTTTGCTGTCACGTCTTTTCTTTGACATTTTTCAATGCTCCTTTCCAAGACGGAAAGAGCCTTGATATGCTTATCCCATTATAGCACATTCAAGGCTCAATTTCACTATCAGATTGTGTCTATGGTATCAATCATTTTTTCAAACTGTTTGCGCTTGATTTGAATACGGTTGCCGTTCATAATAACCCACCCGGCGGCAGGATTTTCCTCGGCTAATTTACGCAGCTTGTTTTCTCCGATACGGAAGTATTTAGCTGCTTCATCTATCGTAAGCGTGTATTTTTCCCAAATAGGCACGTCGGCGTTACTCATAGTATCGTCCCCCTTTCAATATTAGGAAAAGTGAATAGTAAAAGGGGCTTTAATCGGACGGCTGTTAGCACAACCTCGCGGGAGTTCCACCCCTGCCCGTTAAGGCAGCTCTACCCAATGCCTGCGACGCTTTTAACGCTCGGACTATGGCTATAAAGGCTTGTCTACCCTTAGTGCGTGTCGTCGCCCACAAGCCGCTACACTTGTTCCCCGGCGTGGTGGTGGTCGCTCGACTTTCTCCAATAGAAGAAAAGCGTCATGGCGCACCTGCCGTATGGCTCAACGCAAAAAGGACGTATCCGATTTGCCCTATACTGCGTCGCCGTTATCTTGCGTCGCTTTCTTTGTCAAAGAGCAAGTAAGGTCAAGTCAACAGGCAGCGGAAAGGGGGACGCTGCTTGTGGTTATCTCAAACCTTGAATGAAAGGACAGCCCGCATAAGACGCGAACGCAAGCGGTCGCGTATATCCTCATCTATGCCCCAATAGATATTTCCGCGCTCATCACGCAGCTTTCGCATAGACAGGGACGCTATGTAGCTTTCGTAATGCTGTACGACAATGTTCATAGCTTCCGGGTCGCCCTTAGTAGCGGCTATGATTACCGGGTAAGGCAACAAGCCGCGTTCGTCCTGTTCTGATTTACTAATCTGTGCAGTCATAGGCTTTTTCCTCCAAATAGCGTTTTAACAGCTTCATTGAGCTTGTCCGGCGGGACTGTACCGTTGTCCTTGACAGATTACAAAACTTTGCAATCTCGCGTTCGCTCATGTCAAAGAAATAATACAGCAGTACGGTTTCCCGCTTTTCTTCCGGCAAACTGTGCAGGGCTTCGGCAAGCAGCTTCGCAGTAATTTCTTTGCCGCCGACAACGAAAGACTGTTCTGCTTCATCATCTGCAAAATACTCGTCGCAGACGTAGAGCTGTTTTTCTTCCAGTGGCGACAGGTCAGAAAAAGTAACCTCGCGTAATTGTCGCTGCTTTGTGTCCCTGTGGGCATTCATAGCTTCTCGCTTCAACGCCAGTTTGCAAAAGCCGTTAAAAGCACAACGGATTTGCCATTGGGTACGAATAGGCTCGTTCATGTTCTCACCTCCTTTCGCTGCCGCGAAAGCGGTGGAGTTTGAAATGTCCCCTTTCGTAAACCCTCAAACCAACGCACTTCAAAATGGACGTTGGTTTTAGAAATTTTTTGAAAAAGTTTTTTGATAAAATACAAAATGCGCCCGTCTGCAAATTGCAGACAGGCGCAAAGGAATTATCAAAAGTATATGTATGATTTGTGAGTTCATCTATGTAGCCAGAATAACCCGTTGGCGGGTAATGGCTTTTTTTGATAACAGTCTATTAGGGCATAGGAAAAAGGACATGACGATACCTCCTTGATACCGCCATGTCTTTATCTAGTAGGAGAGTTATCGTTAGAATTTAGATAGATAAAAAGAAACGGCGGCTCTGAAAATCAAAGCCGCCGAAATAGAATAGGCGCGTGAAAACCTGTCTGCGTTGCGACGGCTTTTTTTCTTTGCCGTCGTCCGGCAGATGTTCTATACTATGTCAATTTCAAAAATTTGCGGTACACATTGTCATCGTCCAGCTTCCGCAAATCATCGGAGAACCACTCGTCCCGGACTGCCAGCAGACGGAAGAATGTGGACTTTCCAGCCCCCTGACCGCCTACCAGACAAAGCATGATTTCAAACTTGCACCCCGGCTGAAAGGCTCGTGAGATTGCACCCAGCAGGAACAGCTTCAACGCTTCATAGGTGTAATCGTCTGCGTCAGCCCCCAGAAAGTGCCGCAGACAGAAACGGATTCGTTCTGTCCCGTCCCACACAAGGGCACTTAGGTAGTCCCGGATGGGATGGTACTTGTTTTCATTCGCCACAATCCCGATGGCATTATCAATCTTTTTCTCATTGGTAAGCCCATAGGTTTCTTCCAGATAAAGAAGCAGATACTTCATATCCGTATCATTCAGGGCGGTGCTTTCTCTGTGAAAACCGATGGGCTTTATGATGTCCTTGCGGTCGGTCAGGATGTTGTATGCGATAGCCCCGGAAAGCAGAGGGTCACGCTGGAATACGGTCAGGCAATTCCGTATGCTCTGACGGACACCGCCTTTCTCGGTAGTTTCCAGCCCCGCCTTGATTTCCTCAACGCTCTGTGGCGGCTGCATGGCGTTCATGGTGTTTTTTAGTTCTTGCTGCGTCTGCGGCTGCAAGCTCTGCCATTCGCTGTTCAAGCTGTATCACATCCTTTCCGTAGTCCGTAATCAAAGCCGCTTTTTCCTCCATTTCCCCAAAGAGCAGCACATCCAGCAGATATTCCACTTGGTCTTGCTTCTGTAAGGCTTCCACAAACCGGGGATGAAAGGCTTCCTCCGGGGAGTGCGGGGCATATTCCTTTCTCCATGCCATAAGCAAATGAAGATAATCGGCAAGAATACAAAAGCAGCGGTTCTTTGCTTCCTGAAACTGTTCCTCCGGGGATTTCTGCCGGGGCTTGGGATTTTTTGCCTTTCCCGGCGGTTTCCAGTCCTCATAGGAAAGCCCGAAGTCCTGTGCCAGTTGTACGGCGGCTTCTTTCTTTCCCAGCCCATACAGGGCGGCGGTAAAATCAATCACATCCCCATCCGCATCGCAGCCGAAGCAGTGGTAACGCTGATCCAGCTTCATGCTTGGGGTTTTATCGTTATGGAACGGGCAGCAAGCCATCCCGTTCCGCCCTACATGGATTCCATAATGCTCCGCAGCCTGTCTTGTTGTAACGGACTGCTTCACAGCTTCAAATACATTCAAATCTATCCCTCCTTGAAAAAAGAAAAGCACCTGACATTCTCTGATTGAAAATGGCAAGTGCCTGTTAAAGTTCCATATCCTGTTGTTTGTGTTTTGTCTGCGCCGGGGCAGTTCTTTGTGCTTTTTTCTCGTCTGCTTTATCCTGCAAGACTTCCTTGATGGGCTGCTTCTTAGGCGGCTCTTTACTTTCCTCTGTGCCGGGTGTGACTTTCCGTACCCAGTAGCGAATGTCCCGCAGCTTCTTCAAATCCTCCTGTACCTCGGTCAGTGGTACTTTCAGCTCTGCGATTTCTTCCAGAAGTTTTTCCAGCTCCTCTTGCAGCTCCTTTTGGGTACTGTCCTTATCGTCCGGGTGCTTGGCAAGGTAGGCGGCGGCTTTCGCATACCGGGCAACCTCCGGGTGTTCCTGTTTGAATTTCTCCTTTGTTTTCTTAAAAAATATCTTCTGGTACTTCTCATAGACAGGCTTACATTCCTTGCAGTCTGTCCGGCTGGCAAGAATCCCGTCAATCACTTTGCTGCGGGTTTCCTTTGGCTTCATCTGATTGCGGTAATCTGCGGCTGATTTCCCGGAAGATTCCAGAAATGCTTCTAAGTCCTCCACAGTGGAAAGCCCCTTTTGCCGGAGATAGGACAGGGCTTCGCTGACTGCCTTTAAGTCCTGTGAAGTCCCTCGGTTCTGTCCAGCCCTTGTCCAGTCCCTCCGTTCTTCCTTTCGTATCTCCATATACTTCATCAGCAGATTGGGAAGAAGTGTTGCTTCCTCCGCCGCTTTTTGTGCAAGCAGTTCTTTCCGTTTTTCTCCCAGCTCGGTAATCCATCCTTTGAGGTTTTGGATAAGCTGCCGGATGGACTTCATCAGGCGGTTGGTGGCTCTGATTTCCCTGTTCAGGTTGCCGATATTCGTCTGGATACCACGCTTTTCCATCTGCCGGACAGCCGCCCCCTCATGGACAGTGGGGACAATATCAAGCCCCTGTCTGGCATAGGAACGCAAGTCCACACGCTCCGGGCGGTCATTGGCTTCCAGATAGCGGTTCTGGATGACCTCCCATTCATGCCGCCAGATTTCACAATACTTCTGGTCGTTCCAGTCCACCGTATCCTCCTTGTGGCTTTTCCACCTGCCGGATGGCAGCTTTATCCGTTCCCCGTTTTCGTCAAGGTCATAAACCTTGCGGCTCTTGGGAAGCCATTTCCCATGTTCGTCCATTGCCCTCATAGTGAGCAAGACATGGGCGTGGGGATTGTGTCCCGGCGGATAGGGGTCATGGATGGCAAAGTCAGCAATCATGCCTTTGGAAACAAACTGCTGTTCACAAAACTCCCGGACAAGGACAGCGTACTGGTCAAGTGGTATTTCTCTTGGGATGGTAAGCACCCACCGCCTTGCAAGCTGGGAGTTCCATTGCTTCTCAACCGCTTCGGCTGCGTTCCATAAAGTATTGCGGTCGGCATATTCCTGTGGGGCATTTGCCGGGAGCAGGATTTCATTGTGGACGATACCACGCTTTTCCGGGTAGTGCTTCACTTGCTGGTCGTATTCACAGAACAGCTTTTCGCCGCTCTGGTAAGCAGCGGCGGCAACAGCAGACTGCCGCTGGCTGCGCTGCACAATCGTGATTTCGTTGTGTGGACAGGGCATTTCGTGTTCCTCCTTTCGCTAATTGGTGGATGGGGTGGCGTTTTACCACCTCATTTTGGGCAGAAAAAAAGCAGGAGACCTTTTTTCAGATTTCCTGCTCGATGTGCCGCTGTGTGGGCGGCGGGTATTTAGTTGTAAAAGTTCGGGACAAGTTGACCCGATGAGTGAATGATAAATAGAAAATTTGCAAAGACTATTGACATTTTTCCAAAATATCTTTCAGTTGAGCAGTCAACACATCTTCTTGACCGAGAAGCACATCTTTTTCATATACAATGGTATTCCACAGATTGCTGAGTTCTGCGGAAATTTCAGGGCTATCACAAAATTCGTGTGCCACCCAAATATTGCTGGCTATCGCTTCTGGGGCGCCATCAATGGACAGACCTTTATCTTTGATTGTATCAATCGCACGAGAAATATATTTATCAAATTGTGCTGCTCGACTTTCTGTATGTGACTTGTCGCTCACATAGTGTCCAATAAAAAAGGAAATTGCAAATCCAGCGATGATGAACACGATAGTCAATGCTGTACCTATTCTTTTCATACTTCCAACTCCTTTGTCAAATTCAAGAACTATTTTTTATTGCTTCCTATCCAGTAACATCTTGCTCCGATTACCGCTGATAAAAATTCAATTCCTTTCAAATACATATCGTAGTTTGTATATCCGATAATTGGACCAGATAAAACATAAATTATAACAAACACAATAACTGTAACTATTGCTCTCTTAGCAGTGTCCTTCACTTTTATTCCCTCCATAACTTCGACATTGTTGCTATGAAATTTTCTTTTCATCATCTCTTGGTGGTCGGACATAACATAACATTTCTTTTTCACAAGCACCAAATTTTGAGAAATTGGATTTCGCTTCTTTTAGCGTTATTCCATGATTAGAGTCACTTGGTTCGTTATCAGAAGCAATGAATGGGTCATTCTCCCAAAAACAAACGGGACAGATATACCCACAATCTTCATTTGCCGGAACATTATAGGTAAAATATCCGCAGCAAGGACATTGGTATTTTTTCATATAAACCTCCCGTTTAAGCCTTGACCTCAAATTCCTGATTTATTTCTGACTTTATTATACTTCATCGATTATCGAAAAGATAGCATATTTTATGAAACTTGTCGGCTGGGAACAGCTTACAGCGCAAGGTGTCCCCAGATGGCAAGTCCACAAAAGGGTAGCTGGCGGCAGCCAGCGCAGGGGAAGCGTAGCGTCCCCTGTATGATTTGGAGCAGACCTTGACTGCGGAAAATCACAGCCCTCCGGCGAGGAGCCTTCGGAGAACGCAATGCACCAACCTTTGGGTGGTGTATAATTGCGCCCTTAGTAAACTAAGGGGTTTCCGGCTTCTCCCGTTCCAGCAGTTTTTTCAATAGTTCCTGCGTGTCCTGCCTGTGAAAAATGAGTTTCAACAACAGCATGACATCATCATCTGTCAGGCGTTCCGGCTCTTGCAGAAAACTTTCCAGCATACCGCCACGAGTACAGAGCCGGTGCGTCCGTTCCTTTCGGGTAAGCTGCTTTAACTGGTGCTGCAATGCCTTTTCATCATTGATGGCTTTCCGCAGTTTCTTTTCGCTTTTCTCCAACTCCCGGTTGAGCTTTTCCAGCTTTGAGGTATCAGGCAAGGGCAGCGTCCTCCTTTCCCGGTATCAGCACATAAATCCTGTTTGGTTCTCCAACGCCCTGACGCACCCGCATGATAAGTCCGGCGGTTTCCAGTTCATTCAGAGAACGCTTGACCGTCATGGGACTGCGGGACAGGACTGCGGCAATGGCTGTGACAGGGAAGCAGACAAACAGGATTCCGTTCTCGTCCTCCTGACCTTTGGAGAGCATAGCGTCCAACATCCGGCAGTACATGACCTTTGCGGTGCTGCTGACTGGAAATCCTGTCAACGCTCTGGGAAAGGGCATACAGGGCGGCAATGGTGTGTCTATCGTCATAAATTCAAAATTCATTCGGTGTGTTCCTCCTTTTTCTTTGCTCGTTTGGATAAATAACGGGGGCAGTCAATCACAACCGCCCGGAAGCTCTGCCTGCACCCATGCTGGCATTTCCGGCATAATTCGTTGTAAGTGACACGCCCCCGGTCATTGAGGTAAAAGGAAAGCTCATGCTTCCTCTTTTTGCTCATTCTCGGCATATTGTGTTTCCTCCCGTTTTAGTGTATGGTTTCGGGGCGATTTTCGGCAAAATTACAGCCATAGAGCCGATTAAAATCTCCCGAAGTATCAGCGATAGGGTAGACTATCCCCCTATCAGATTGTCGTGTTTCGGTATCATTTCGGTGTCAGTTCGCCAGTTCTCCCCGGTGTCGTTCCTCCCCTGAATCTCACAGCGGCGTATCGCTCCCTTTGGTACGCTCGTTTCGGTCAGGGTTCCTCCACATCCCTGCCAAAAGTCATGGCACTACATCGCCGGGGAAGCATATCCCACACAGGCTGGTCATTCGATTGGAATAATCCATCGATGAACTACCTGTATCATAGAACATTTTTGTGCCCTGTGCCGTATGTCCACAAAGTAGGAATTAGGGGTAAAAATCAGAAATTTCCACGATTGCGGAAAGTGTGATATAATCCAGATAAGCGGCAGCAATGAAACCATTGGAAAGGAGCGTGCGCCCATGAAAGGAGCAACAAGCATACAGGAACGCCTTTGGGAACTCCGCAAGGACAAAGGCTTAAATCTGGAAGAACTATCAAAGCTGACAGGCATTTCCAAATCAGCTCTTGGAAGTTATGAAAAAGAGGATTTTAAGGAAATCAATCATGGCAACCTTATCACGCTGGCAGACTTCTATGGGGTCTCTGTTGATTATCTACTGTGCCGGACAGAGAACAGGGAGCAGATCAACACACCATTGACGGAGCTGCATTTGAATGATGAGATGGTGGCACTGCTGAAAAGCGGTCGGATTAACAACCGTCTGCTCTGTGAGCTTGCTACACATAAAGATTTCATCAAGTTTCTTGCAGACATTGAGATTTATGTGGACGGGATTGCTACCATGCAGATTCAAAACCTCAATGCACTTGTCGATACCGTCCGGCATGAAATCATTGAACGGTATCGCCCAGGCGAAGATGACCCGCATTTGAAAGTGCTGCAAGCCGCCCATATCAGTGATGATGAGTATTTCAGTCACATGGTTCTGGATGACCTCAACCTGATTATCCGGGATATTCGGGAAGCCCACAAAAAGGACAGTGAGAGTGCGCCCCAGACCACCGTTGCCGATGAATTGAAAGAAAATCTCGAAGCAGTCGAAAATTTCAAGGGCAGCCGGGATGAAAAGCTGGTTGTCCTTTACTGCAAGCAGCTCGGTATCAACTATAAAAATCTGTCAGACGAAGAATTTCGCTGGCTGATTCGGATTCTCAAAAAATCAAAGAAAATGGGAACGCCTATCAGCCAGAGGAAAAAACGGTAAAAAAAACCGCTGTTGCATGGTTGGGGTGCCTTCCATGTAGCAGCGGTTCTTGCTGTGGTTATTATTTCATTCGTTTTCTTAATATCCGGCGATAATTTGTTTCTCCCTTTGGTGCGTCCTGTATAATTTCCAACACACCATCTTCAAGCATTTTATCAATGCGATTAGAAATCCATACATCACTAATTCCAAGTTGATATTTTCCTAAAACATTACCTATAACAATAGCCATTTTGAATTGCTCTGGCTGTTCCGCAATTTCACGAAGAATGAAACTATCATATATATCTTCTGAAACACTTTGCAATTTACCATTTAGCATTGCACGCAAAGGTGCATTTTCATTTTGAAGTTGATTCCATTTCATAGCACAAGCTGAAAGAAATACAGGCTTAGCTTTTTCTTGTAGAGTTATATATTTTCCCCATTCGCCAGGAGAAACCTCACCCCATGCTATTTTGGATGTCATAGTATTTTCTTTTCCATATTCCCAGGCAGGTAACTTAACCAAATAAATTGTTGTCTGACAGTTTAATGGTCGAAGTTGTTTCATAAGCCAGTACATACCGCAAAGTTCATCCGGATTATAGCTATACCAAATACGAACTTCTTCCCCAGCTACATATCGTTCAATAACCGAAGACAATGTAGTTTTAATTTTCTGTATTTTTTCTTCAACCTGATAGTCTAAATCCTCTACAAACCAGACAGACAGCATTTTCTTGAGAACATTTTTCCGCTGTTCGCCAATTCCATTATCAGAAATATCTCCCACACTAAGAGCCATATCAAAACAATAAACATCACTGCTCTTGCCTCCCAATGGAATAGCATTCTCCCAAGCAATATGTTCTTGTTCCTGTGCTTGAATTTGTGCTTCTTTCATTTCATCTGAAGATGGAACACTCCCATCTTCGTGCCTCATAAAGACCGAAACTGCACTTCCTCTATACTTTCCCTTACCGTAAGTTTGGGCAATTTTCAAACTTCCACAGGCACTTTCACCAAATACAATTTCAATCATCTTATATACCTCCGATTTAATTACTCCCGTATGAATAAATTATATCATGCAAAACAATTTCTTCTGCCCGGTTGTGAATGTTATTACAACGCTGCACCCATTCCATTTGTTGAGTTCGCTTCAATTCCTCTGTCACGCCCTCGGTGGCTTTCATCTGCTCCATGATAGTGTCTAACCGTTCCTGTGCCTGTTCGTTCAGGTCTGCAAGATATGTCCACAATTCTCCGGTCAGTATCAATGTATTCAATCTGGCTGGGTGGACTTCCCTTAAATATTCCCGGTGCATCCGTCCGTACTTTCCGATAGGGCGGTGTTCCTCCGGCAGTTTCAAGTCCGGGATGTAGTAATCTCCGACAAGGATATAATCAATTCCGTTTTCCGTTATTCTTGGTTTCAATTCTCTCATGTTCCTTACCTCCTGTGGAAGCAGGCTCGTCTGGTACTAACTCAATCACATCGGTAATCTCACAATTCAGCGTTTCACAGATACGGGCTAATGTGTCCATGCTGATGTGCTTTCCCTCTTTGCTCATGTTGGCAATCATATTCGTTGTCATACCAGCGGCAAGCCTTAAATCCTCTTTCCTCATATCACGCTCTAACAGTGTGTGCCAGAGTGGTTTATAGCTGATGTGCATATTGTTTTCCTGCCTTTCTATCCATACCACCGAGGCGGCTGCCCCGGCAGGAACTTTTCTCTTATTATAACACCAATCTTGTGAAATCACAATTTATTCTTGTAACCTGCCGCTGATACCGTCTGGATTGTGCTTTTCCTTTCTTTTTGCTCCCTTTAATTAGCCATGAACTGCTTAATGCCCTGTGATTTTGCTTATGTGTGATAAAGAAGTAATAGAAGTGTAAAAAATTTTGCCGTTCCTATCCGGCACATGAGGTATGTCGGATAGGTCGGGCGGTTAGGTGTCGGGCAGTTCTACCTTGCCGACAAAAGAATAATAGATTTCGATTTCCTGTCTGCGTAACTTGCCCCGGCGTTTCCCGTCAAGGGCAACGCTTTCATGGACAACGATTTTCTCCACAAACTCCCGCAGCAGAGTAGGGGTAAGTTCTTCAATGGTAGTGTGCCTGCGTACCACATTCATAAACTTTTCAGCGTTTGCGGTGGCTTCCTGCGCTTTGGAAAGTTCTTCCCGCAGTCTGGCGGCACGTTCTTTCAGTTCTTTCTGCTCGGCTTCATAGTCTGCCGACAGCTCTGTGAAACGCTCGTCCGATATGCGCCCGGTTACGCTGTCCTCATACAGCCGCTTGAAGATAGCAGATAACTCGGCTATGCGTTTCTCGGCGGCTTCCAGCTCCTTTTTCTTGGCGGCGTTCCTGCGTCTGTCCCCGTCCTCATTCTGCTCGATTAAAAGCTTCATAAACCGGGCTTCATGCTTTGCCGCATAGCTGGTAACTTTCCGCAGATTGGAGAGTACGCCAGCGGTCAAGAGGTCAGTGCGGATAAAGTGCGCTGTGCAGTCGGCGGTGCGTTTCTTGTAGCTTCCGCAGATATAACAGTCCTGCTTGCGCTTGTCCGTCTGGTATCGCTGCTGGTACATGACGCTGCCGCAGTCGGCACAAAAGAGTATGCCGGAGAACAAGCCCACTTCGTCATAACGGTTGGGGCGTTTGCGCTGCTTGCGTAACTCCTGCACCCGTTCCCACGTTTCCCGGTCAATGATAGGCTCATGGTGGTTCTCAAAAACCGCCTGCTTTTCCGGGGGATTTTCTATGCTGTGTTTCAGCTTGTAGGACGGCTTCTCGGTCTTAAAGTTTACCAGACAGCCCGTATATTCCCGGTTTTCCAGCAGATGAACCACGGTATTGGTCGCCCACTTGCACTCATAGCCGGGGTGGTAGCGGCGGGTGCTGCCCGTCCTGCGGTATTCCAGCGTCCCCGGCGTGGGGATTTGCTGCTCGGTCAGCATACGGGCTATCTTGGTCGGACCGTTCCCGGCAAGGCAAAGGCTGTAAATCTGCCGTACCACCGGGGCGGCTTCCTCGTCAATGATAAAGTTTTCGTCCTCGTCCATGAGGTAGCCATAGACGGGCTTGCTTGTGATGGGCTTTCCGCTCATGCCCTTAGAGCGTTTTACTGCCTTGATTTTCTTGCTCGTATCTCTCACCAGCCATTCGTTAAAAATGTTCCGCAGCGGGGCAAAATCATTTTCCCCCTGTGCGCTGTCCACTCCGTCATTGATAGCGATGAAGCGGACACCTTTCTGTGGGAAAATCATTTCTGTGTACATTCCCACCTGTAAGTAGTTTCGCCCTAACCTCGACATATCCTTGACGATAACTGTCCCGACTTTCCCTGCTTCAATGTCTGCAAGCATGGCTTGAAATCCGGGTCTTTGAAAGTTCGCACCGGAATAACCGTCGTCGGTGTACCAGCGCAGATTAGAAAATCCATTCTGTTTGGCATAGGTTTCCAAAATCCTCTTTTGGTTGGAAATGGAATTGCTCTCGCCTTGCAGCTCGTCCTCATGGGACAGTCTTGGGTAAAGGGCGGTAATGAGTTGCTGGGTGGTCTGTCTTAACATAAATTCCTCCGTTTCCGACAGCCAGCCCCACTATTCCGTACCTTGATTGTACCACATGGGGCGGCTGTCTGTATAGCGGCAAAAGCGTCAAATCTGCTTCTTTACGGTCGGTAAAAATGACGGTTTTTCAATCAGGCTTATCACAGGTCAAATATCCGGCGGCGGCTTCTGCTTCCAGCACTTTCATCATCTTGTCAGCGGCGGTGTCGGTCGCCCCCTCCTTGAAAAAGCCAGACACCACAAGGATTGTGTTGCCTATCCTCGTTTCGGTCACGCAGTCCGGGCGGCGGGCAGGGCGTTTGTTTCTCTGGGTGTCGGTCATAGGCAAATCTCCTTTCCGGCAAGCAGCCGTTTCAGCTGTTCCATTTTTCCCTGTGCGGCGGCTTTCCTCAAATTCTCCCCGGTAAAGCAGAGAGGGGAACACATTTCAAGCAGGCGGTCATAAATCCGGGCGTGGGCGGTGTCCTCCGGGTGCTGCAATTCCTCCAGCGTGAGGTTGGTCGTCACAATCAGCGGCTTCCTGCTCCGGTAGCGGCTGTCAATCACATTGTAGACCTGTTCCAGACCGTATTCTGTGCCACGCTCCATTCCAAAATCGTCAATGATGAGCAGGGGGAAGCTGCAAAGGCGGGAAATATATTCGTTCCTGCCCGCAAAGCTGGCGGCAAGGTCGTTTAATATTGCTGCAAAGTTTGTCATGCACACCGGGACTTCCTGCTCCATGAGGGCGTTTGCAATACACCCGGCAAAATAGCTTTTCCCAGTGCCTACCCTGCCCCACAAGAGCAGCCCGTAGTTCCCGTCCTTTATCTGTTCCCAGCGTGCCACATATCCGGCGGCGTTCTTCATCTGCGGGCAGCTGCCGTTATCGTTGGCAAATGTCCAGTCCTGCATGGTCTTGTCTGTAAAGCCCTGCCGTTTCAGCCGTTCCACCGTTTCAAGGTGGCTGCGCCGCTTCTCGGCGGCTTCCCGTTCCTTACGGGCTGCCCGCTGGCAGTCGCACTCTGACGGGTGGCGGTCACGCCCGAAAAAGGTCTTGCCCTCCGGGAAATAGGCTTCTTTGGGTTTCCGGCATTTGCCGCAGTATAAAAGCCCGTCCTCCCCGGTGTAATCCTCCGGCTCGGCTGTGGTGTCGGTCATAGGCAGTATGGTGTTGTGGATTGTATCGGTCATAGGCTTTCTCCCTCCTTGAATGAATAGTCCGGTATGCCTTTCTTTGGCTTCTCTTTGGCAGCGTCCTCCTGCGCCCACTTGTAAATGGTGGCTGCATGGCTCTGGTACTGCTTCCCGGTGGAAGCGATGTGGCAGGAAAGGCGGTCAAGGTAATACTCCCACTTGCCGGGGAAGTCCTGTTCCAGCTCCAAAAGTTCTGTGTCAGAAAGAAATACATTTTTATATCTGCCATAAGCGGCGGGGGGCTGCCCCTCACTCGCTCCTTTTGTTTGGCTCTCTATTAGGTTGTTTATATTAGTTTGGTTAGGGGACGGTTTTCCGACCGTCATAAGGTCAGTTTTCCGGCTGTCAGTTGGTCGGTTTCCCGCCCTTATGAGGGGCGGTTTTCCGTCCGTCAGTTGGTCGGAAAACTGTACCACTGGGATAGGCGGCACTTTCACATACAGACGGTTGGCGGCAGAAAAGCCCGTCCGTCTGCGTTCCAGCAGCCCGGCAGCGTCCAGTTCGTTCAGTGCGCCCTTTATGGTGGTGCAGCCTTTATCCAGCATTTCCGCTATCTCTGCTATGGGGTAGACAATGTATGTCCGTCCCTCGCTGTCCTGCCAGCCGTTCTTCTGCGAAAGGGTGGAACGGTCTAACAGCAGCGCATATAACTCTCTTGCGGTGTGGGATAGGTCTGTTTCCAGCAGGAAACGGGGGTAAGGCAGGTAAGCGGGCAGCTCCGTTCCTGCGGTCATATAATCAGCGATAGGGTTCACCTCCTTGTGGTGTCTGTCTGTGGGTTCTGTTACGCTTTTAGGGGGCGTTTTTAAGGGAAAAGGATAAATGTATCACGCACCCTTTGACACCCTCCAAAAAAGCCTTGATTTATGCGGGTTTGAAATGCCCTAAAGCGTGACATTTCTCCCTTTGTTTCCGCTTCCGTTTGGCGGCGTTTATCCGCTTCATGCGTCCGGCGCAGTCCGGGCAGTATTTCCCCCGGTTGGATTTTGGGAAGAAGAACGCCCCGCAGACAGCGCAGCGTTTCCGGCTTCCCCGGCGCAAGAGGGCGGCTTCCAGTGCTTCATCAAGGGGCAGGACAGCGGCGGTAAACCAGCGGCAGAGCAGCGAATAGCTGATACTCTGTACACACACGCAAGGCTCGCCGTCCTCCAACAGCAGGCAGTTCCCGCTGTCATAGTTGCAGCACTCATGCACAAGGCGGCGGGCTGCCCGGTACTGGCGGTAGTCCATGCGGGGGATATTACCGTTCATGGCTCTGCTCCTTTCTGCGCTGCGGCTCGCTCCGGCGTAAAATCTGGTCGATATTGCCCTTGACAGTCTGCAAGCGGCGGTACTCCTCCCGTTTTGCCCGGTAATCGTTGTAGCCGCTGTTTTTCTCTTTGATAAGGCTTTCAATCTCTGCTTGCAGGGATTTATAGCTCGGCAGCTTGGAAATGCCGTTCTCCCTGAAATAGCGGGCGGCTGCGTCTGCTATGATAAAGTCACTTTCATGCTTCTGACGGTAGGCTGCTTTTGCTTTGGCGTTTTTCTGCTGTTTCAGCCCGTCCCGGACAGGGCGGGTCTTGGAATAGGCAAGCACCTGCCGTTGCAGCTCCTTTTTCCCGTTCAGCGTCTTTTCCACCTGCTTCAACCACGCAAGGCTTTCCTGCATGGCGGCATAGGCGGCAGAACAGGCTTCGTCCAGTTCCTCCGGGGAGGAAAAGCCGTACTGCTGATAGGCGGTAACGGTAGCTGCCATTTGCTTTAGGTTGTGCTTTGCCGCCCAGCGGTCATAGCCCACGCCCTTGCCCTCGGCTCGCTTGGCTTCCCGGTCAACCATGCGCTGCAAGGTGTTGTCTGCCGGGGTGGTTTTTGCAGCTTTTTCCCCTTGTAACGGCTTTTTAACTGCGGCAGGGTATTCGGGTATGGCTTTGGTCTGTTCGGCAGCTCTGTGGGCGTTCTGCGTGAGCAGGGCAAGGACAGCAGCCTTGTCAAAATCGTCCCCCAGCTTTCGGGCTGTGATAGGCTTTGTCCTGTCCGGCGTGAGGTAGGAAAGCCGCCCCCGGCTCTCCTTGACGGTCACACCCTCCCGCAGCAAAAGGGAAGAAAACTCGTCAAAGCTGCCAGCTTGGGAAAGTGCCTGCCGTATCGTCCGGCGCAGCTTCGCCTTGTCCGTTTCAAACTTGGTGGGCTTGGTCGGCTGTCCGGCGGCTTCTCTGGCGGCGTTCTCTTTGTCAAGGGCAAGCTGCCCTTTCTTTGCCGCCCAGTATTCCCGTTCGGTTATCCGTTCCTTGCTGCCGTTCAAGAGGTCGATTTGGTAAAGCCCCTCCCGGTGGCACATTTCCATGACTTCGCTCTTGAAATATTCCATAGCGGCGTTGGTGCAGCGGTGCTTGCAGCCCTCCAGCGTGTCGGCTGGTCTGTCCATGTAGGGCAGAAGCGGGACTTCGTAAATCCGCAGGGAGTTGATGACGATATGCACATGGATATTCCCGCTGTGGTTATGCCCGTCCGGGTGGGTGCAGATTAGGGCTTGGTGTCCGGGGAAATGCTCCTTGCAGAACTGCTCGCCCAGCTCCTGCGCCCGGTCTACGGTCAAGCCGTTGTCTGTCCCGTCCCGTGGGTCAAAGCTGATGATATAGTGGTGGCTTTTCACATCTTCCCGTTTTTGGTTTTTCTCATAGCGGAGATTGGCTCGCATACAGGCAACAGCGAAATCCTCGCCCCCGCAGTTGAGGGAAGAAATGCGGTAATCCTCCCTCGGTATCAGCCGCCCGTTTTCATCAAGGGTGGCTTTCATGGTAAACTCGTCATGCTCAAATGTGAGATAGGCTTCCGCTGCGCCATAGTCGGCGTTTTTAGAGCTGATATGTTTGAATGTTGCCAACAGCGTCACCCACTTTCTGCAAGACTTCAAACTTTAGGGCAGCAAGGTCGGAAACCGCCGCCCGTACCTCCCCGGCAAGCTGCGGATAGGGACTGTGCCACTCGTTCAGCGTCCGGGCTATCTGGTTTAAGTTGCCGCCGATCCTCCCGTATTCGGCGGTCAGCTTCCCGACAGCGGCAAGCAGCTCGTCATTGATGGGGGAAACGGTTATGATGGGGCGTATGGCTGCCCCGGTTATGGCTTGCCGGATAAACTCGGCTTGGCTCATGTGGTAAGCAGAAAGCCGCTGGGCAAACTCGGCGTATTCTTCCTCGGTCATGCGTGTTTTGACTACCCGGCTGCGGTGCGGCGTGTTGTATCGTTTCATAGGTGGTTGACCTCCTTTCTGTGCGTGGTGTCCTCTCACTAATAGGAGAAAAACAGGGTGTGAAGCGGAACTGTTTTTGAAAAATCCGAAAAATATTTTGAGGGGTTTTTCAGCGGCGCAAGCCGCATAAGCAGGGTTTGGGGAAGGCACTCCCCAACAAGATTCCCGCAGGGGCAAAATGAGCGATAAGCGAATTTTGGCACCTCGGTAGAATCTTGCTCTAAGAAACTGCCGGCCTGCCGTTCACTTGCTACTGCCACTTTTTCAGAAAATCTATAACCAGCTTTTTTTATAAAAGGCTGCGGGCTGGCGTTTTTCCCTTACTCCCTACAAACCACAAAAGAGCAGAATGGACGGACTTTCCGGCAAGAACTTTTCCGGCGGCTCGGTCTTTCCCGACAATAAGGCGTTTCGGAAGCTGCGTTTTGCCCGCTGTCTGAAAAAAATGGCAGCCTTTTTTGGTTTCACTGTCTAATACGGAACTTTTGGAAATTTGCCAAAAATGGACGCAAAAAAAGCAGCAAATCTTTTTCGGATTTACTGCTTCATGTGCCGCTGCGGTGCGGCGGGATGGATATTCAGTTGAAATAAAAGAGGATGGTGGTACTTTAGTCTATCGACTCTTTACTAACTATTAGGTAATCTTGAAAGATTTTCCTTGAATTTATCTAAAGAATGTTCATTGTTTCCCGCAAAAATAAGTGGAATTGTATATTCATATGATATGCCATTTTCATAGTCCGATAATTGTATTTTTATAGTATCATCCCTCTCATCTTTAGGTGCTATATATATGAATGAATTTTTATTTATATCAGATATTTTCCCTTTTTCAGAAGAAACAGTATAACCCCAGTCTGTTAAATTTGTCTTTATTGTAACTTCTGTTTCTGTTTCTTTTCTAGTCTGCAATGCTGTTTTATCGATTTGGATATCAAAAGGAGTCGAACCTAACAATTCACTGTTTATATTTACAAGTTCTTCTCCATTTGTTTTAGAAATATTAGATTCATCTTCATAATTTTGTTGAGATTCATCTTTTGGTGTTTCTCTGTTACATCCTAATAAAAAGCATAAAATAATTAGTACTAATACAGAAAGTTGTTTTTTTTGCATTTATTTCTCCTTTCATATTATCAAAGAAAGCACTGAGAGTACTTTCAAGAAATTTTGAAATATTCTCAATGCTTTCTATTTTTTGATTATAAGCTTGCCGGTAATGATACTATGTTAATTTATCTCTTTCGCGTAACCTTTGTTGCAATATACACATGCACCATTCACCCATTTGTGAGACATTTCAATCGTCTCAACTTCATAAATGCTTACTTCTCCACAAATTAAACATTGTTTGTAATTATATACATGACGTGTCGCACATTTATCCCAGTCATCATATATACCAGGCATTTCATCTTCATATCCATAGTACTGGGGAGAACCCCAACTATGAGTATGAGCGGCAAATACAGTCATTGGAGCAGCTACAATTCCAGCTACTACTGAAAGTGCTAAAATAGATTTTCTTAAATTCATAAGTTCCTCCCTTTCCTTAAAAATACATAGCTCTTTGTTACATTGTCATTTTAACATAATAATTGGTAAAATGCAATAATTTATTTTCTATTTACGAGAAAATACTGTGCATATTATCTTATTTAGGAATAGTTAAGGCGGCTACCTAAATCTTTTTATTACTTTACCGCACATGAGCATTTGCGCCCGGATTATCATTTCCGTAGCCCTCCAAGAGATTGATAACGCCCCAAATGCCAAGTCCTGCTCCAAGAGCGATAACCAAAGTCTGTAATACGCCGATTGCGCTGTTGAAAAATTCCATAAAACTCCTTTCTGCCGCAAATGCGGCTTGCCCGTAAAAGGGCATAAAAAACGGCGGTCAGTTTTCAAACTGCCGCGGTCATAAGTCCCCGCGCTGCCTAAATGTCTGCTGCGCGGCGGTATTCAGTTGTCAGTGTGGGCGATAGGAATTTTTGTAGGGGCGCGTATCATGCAAGTTGTCTTTTTCTTTGTTACTGCGTCAATTCCTCCTTTCTTTTCGCTGCTGCTCATACAGGGCTTCACACCGTTTGATGGTGTATAAATAAAGTTGACAGCCTATTCTCAAGGATTTCATAGTATAATCAAGAGAATAAGGAGGTGCCCAACTATGGCACGAAGTCAACGTAAGTACGATCATGAATACAAAGTGCAGGCAGTTAAGCTTGCAAAAGAAATCGGTGGTGCGAAAGCCGCTAAAGAATTAGGAATTCCTGAAGGGACTATCCATACCTGGCTTAAAGCCGTAAGAACCGGACAACTGGATATTGGAGAAGGTGCCCATACTCCAGAATCTGCCATGAGCCTTGCGGAGGAATTAACCATGCTTCGAAAACGCGTGAAAGATCAGGATAAAGAAATTCGTCGTCTGAAAGAAGAAAACGAGTTTCTGGAAGAAGCCAGCGCTTTTTTCGCAGCGAGCCGTCGGAAGTCTCTAAGACCGAAAGAATGAAATTCATTGCGATTAAGACTGACGATAGCACCATCAAGGGAAAACTGGCTTTTTACTGTCGTATGTTACATGTGAGCCGCCAGGGATTTTATAAATATCTGTCCGTAAAAGACCGTCCGTGGAAATACCAGACGCTTGCAGATACCATGCTTGAAATCCATGCTGAGGATGTCTGCAACGACACCTATGGACGTGTACGTATGTTCCAGGCATTAACTCTTAAACGACCTGATGGCATTCCTATCCCCAGTGAGCGTACCGTTTATAGAGTCATGGAAAAAATCGGTCTCAGTCATCGTCCTAAGCGTAATCCGAAAGGAATTACGAAAGCAGACCGTGAGGCTCGTAAATCGGATGATCTTCTTAAGAGAAATTTCACATCAGAAAAGCCTCTTGAAAAATGCGTGACAGATATCACCGAAATCAAAGCAAAAGATGGAAAACTCTATGTTTCGGCAATCTTCGATTGTTTTGATTCAGCAGTACTGGGGCTGGCAATGGAAACCACGATGAAGGCAACGCTTTGCCAGCATACGGTAGAAAACGCTTTTATCGCATATCCTGAAATTCAAGGAGCAGTGCTTCACTCCGATCGAGGTAGCCAATATACCAGTGAGCTTTACCGCAGCACCCTGAGAAAATATGAAATCATCCAAAGTATGAACAGTGCCGGTGGTCGATGCCATGACAATGCCCGTTGTGAAAGCATGTGGGCGCGTCTAAAGACAGAATTATTGTATGACCGATACAACAGTGAAAACCTGACTGTGTCCGAACTGAAGTCTCTAATCTGGAGATACTTTATCAGTTATTGGAACAATCGGAGGATTTGCACCACCAATGGTGGTCTTCCTCCCATGCTCAAGCGACAGAGATACTATGATTCTCTGCGTATAGCAGCATAGTCCATGATGTCCTTGAGAAAAATGTGTCAACCAATCTTGACAACATCAGTTTCACAAACTGCCGGATAGCAGCCTGCCGCTGCTGTTCCCGTCGTTCAGCAATCGAAACAAGCCCGTTTATGGCTTCTGTGATTTTCTTGTCCTTTTTCTTTCTGATACGTCTATTCATGGTCGGTGTCCTCCTGCAAATCGCTTTCGCTGATTTCGTAGTAGTCAAATACTTCGTCCGGCTTCACAAGGGCGGGTCTGCGCCTTAAATGCTTTTCCATATCAAAAGTATTTTTCTTGTCATAGTCGGAAAGATATTTATAGTTGGGGTGCTTTGTAATGTCGTACTTATCAGAGAAGAACGGGCGCACCCCTCGTAGCTGTAAAATACATTTCCCGCCGTCCATAACCGCTATTTCATCTTCCGTCATAAGCTGCTTGCCTAACTTCTGATAGTTCAGCCCATGCGATACCTCGCGCCCCCGGTTCTCGGAAGTGTTGAAGCTGTCAATGGTTTCTTTCCCCAAGATTTCCGACATTTCTTTGAGGGTGGTTTTCTCCTTGCCGCCCAAGAAAAGGGTGGTGTCGCAGTTGCCGACTATGGTATCGGCGTTGTCCTTATAGATTGCCTTTAACTGGCTTTGCGACTGTAAGATAATCGACGCGGAGATTTCCCGGCTTCGTATGGTGGCTATGAGCTTTTCAAACTTCGGTATCTGCCCGATATTTGCAAACTCGTCTAACAGACAGCGCACATGGACGGGCAGCCTGCCGCCGTATTCATCATCTGCCTTGTCGCAAAGCAGATTGAAAAGCTGCGTGTAAAGAATACTCACGACAAAGTTAAAAGTATCGTCGGTGTCGCTGATGATAACAAACAGGGCGGTCTTGCGGTCGCCTATGGTGTCAAGCTCCATTTCGTCGGTTTCCATAAGGTCGCGCAGCTCCTTAATGTCAAAAGGGGCAAGCCGCGCACCGCAGGAAATGAGAATAGAGCTTCGTGTCTTTCCCGCAGATAACAGGAATTTCTTGTACTGCCGGACGGCAAAGTGTTCCGGGTCTTTTTCCTCCAACCGTTCAAACATGAGGTCAACGGGGGACTGAAATTCCGGGTCGTCCTCGCGGGCTTCACTGGCATTTATCATTTCAAGCAGCGTCGTGAAGTTCTTTTCTTCCTCCGGGGCTTCGTACCAAATGTAGCCGATAAGGGCGCAGTAAAAGAGCCGTTCCGATTTTACCCAAAAATCCTCCCCGGCTTTTTCCCCGTCCCCTTTGGTGTTGGCAATCAAGGTATTTACCAGTTTCAAAATGTCTTTTTCGCTGCGGATATAGGCAAAGGGATTATAACGCATGGATTTCTTAAAATTTATCGTGTTCAGCACCTTTATCCGATACCCGCCGCGCTGTAAGAGCTTCCCACACTCGACTAAAACCGTACCTTTCGGGTCAGTTACAACGTAGCTTGAGTGCATTTGCATTAAGTTGGGCTTCACAAAAAATCTCGTCTTGCCGCTGCCGCTTCCCCCGATAACAAGGATATTTTTATTCCTTGCATACTTCGGCTGCTTCGGGCGGCTGTTCATGGTAAGCCGTTCCGTCTGTGTCAGAAGCACGTTATTTTGAAATACCGGGTCGGTATAGGGCTTTATATCTTCGGCGTTGCCCCAACGGGCTGAACCGTATTCGATACCTTTTCGGTATTTCTTCGCGTTCTTGCCTTTGAAGTACACCATAAGCCGGATAAGGACAGCCCCCACAATACCGATAAGCAAATCCATAGGGGCAAGGCTCGGAAGCGGGGTTGCAAAGGCAGCGGAAAAGCCGTCTGCAAGGGAAAGCACCTTGCCGGAAAGGTCAGCCCCCGGCGCAAGGCGTACCGCTTGTCCGATTTTGTCAAAGAGATAGACAAAGAGCAGATAGGGGGCATTTAGGATAAGCAGCTTTTTAAGTTCCGGCTTCATAGCGATACCTCCCTGTCCTTTTTCTTCACTTTGTCCTTCTGTGCGTTCAGAGCTGCCGCCTTGTCTTTCAGAGTGGAAAGCAGCTTGCGGATAGAGGGCTTTTTATCCCTGCCTAATTTCTTTGCGGTAAATTCCCGGAACGCTTCGGTCATAACGTCAATATCCTTGCCCTTAAAAGACACAAGATAGGTCGGCGGCTTGCCGTTCTCAATCTTCTTGACGTTGTAATCAAGCCCGCTTTTCCTTGCGATAGGGTCAAAGGCTTTGATATTTTGGTCGGTAATCTCAATGTTGGAAACCTTTTCTCCCTGCTTCATAAGCTGCCGCATAGTGATTTTCCCATGCGGGGCTTTGGTTAGCTGCCCTTTGCCTTTGGCAAGCAGGGCTTTCATAGCCTTTTGCAGCACTTCGGCGGTCAGCTTAGATGTTTTGATTGCTAAAGACACGACTTTTTCATTGACTTCATCTTGCATGAAATCCCTCCTTTCATAGTTTGGTTAGGGTGGTGTGCCGCTTCGGGGCATAAAAATAAGGCGTACATTTTTCATGCCGCCTTTAGATACGCACCCGCAGCCCGTTCAAATCCGAAGCCCTCACACCGACAAGATACCAGTTGTCCCCGTACTCCATGCGGGTCGGCTTCCATTTGCCGCGTACAAACACTTCAAGGCAATCCCCACAATGCAATCCTCCGTAGTAGTCGTTAAGGTCAAAGCGAATGTCGTAACGGTCTGCCGTTTCATCAAAAATCAAAGCTCCTGTTTTCTGTGTCATATTAAAATCCTCCTGTTTTTTAATAGCCGCCGTACATATCGTGGTTGACAAGGGCGGTGTAATAGCTGTCAATGGTGTTGGGCGCGTTGAAAAGTACCGCTTTCAGATATTGCTTGATGTTACGGATTTTCGTGGTGTTCTCTTTCATGCAGTCAAAGACAAATTCAATGTGGCTGCTGTTCAGCTTCATAAACTTTGCTTTGACAAGCTCTGCCGGATAATCGTCCCCGGCGATACGAATTGTCTTTCGTTTGGTGCAGACAGTTTCAAGGATAAGGGACACAATCTCGTCCAAGCGTTCCCTGTCAATGTTGGTATGCTTGATAAAATGCTCATACTCGATATTGTCCTTGATGATTTCCTCATACACGCTGTATGCGTCTGCCGCTTCCGTTCCTTTCCGTTCCGGCTCTGCCGTTTCTTCCCTCAAAGGAGAGGGGTTAGGGGAAAGGATAGGAATGGAATGGTTACTTGATAAATCCGTATTTGATTTTTCTTTTTTTGGTAAGTCAGTCTTTTGTATATCTTTATTTAATTGCATTGGATTTTCCAACGTAGGTTTTTCCTGCGTAGGATTTTCCAATGTTGGATTTTCCAATGTAGGTAAATCCAAGTTAGGCGGCTGCTCATAGATGATGTAATCAGTTCCCCGCAAGCGTCCTTTCTCGTCGCGCTCCCTTGAACGCTGAATATATCCGGCTCTTTCAAGCTCCCGGACAGCTTCGCGGATAGCGTCGATTTTTTCCCGGTTGATATAGGACAGTCCCGCAAGGGTATAGTCCCAATCCTCCGGCAAGGACAGCATTTGCGATAACAGCCCTTTTGCCTTTAGGGAAAGTTCTTTGTTGCGTAAATGGTGGTTGCTCATAACCGTATATCCTGTGTTTCTCTCCACGCGGAAAACTGCCATAGCTTCATCAACTCCTTTGCTGCATATTTGTTACGCGGTAGAACAGCGATTTTAAGGGTTTAGGTATCAATCCCTTACCCTGTGAAAACCGTACCCGCAAAGCCTTGTGTAGCAAGACTCTTTTTGCCCCTACTGCGTAACATGAGGGTAAAAAAATAGCGGCGTTCCTTGTTTCCCGGTTGGGATAAGGTAACGCCGCCAGTGCGGTGCTATATGAAATTGTGTGATTGCCGACGTGCCGCGCCGCCAGTGCGTCGCGTTTGTATTGGGTTGTTTCATGCTCGCAAGATGTTCCGGCATATCAAGGCGCAATCCGTTAAAAGTAGTAAATTGGTAGTAAAATCAATCTGAAATCCTGCGAATGTGCTTGTATTTCAAGGGTTTTTCGGGATAATCAAAATTTTTCTTGAAAGAATAATCTATATTTCTTTATACCTGATCATACTGGATCGAATCTTTCACCATCTGTGCATGCTGCGGCCCCATAAGAAGACGGATCAGCTCAATCCCCAAATCTAAAGCATATCCAAGTCCTCTTGCGGTAGTAATATTTCCATCGGTGATCACGCCCTGACGGGTGTAGGAAACGCCCTCTAACTTGTCTTCAAAACCCGGATAGCAGGTGGCTGTTCTTCCTTTTAACAGTCCCATTTCCCCAAGGATGCTTGGAGCTGCGCAAATAGCTGCAATGCGCCGTCCCTGCTTATTGGCCTTGCAAATAGCATTCTTTAAGCCTTCGTGGGCTTTTAATGTATTGGTTCCTGGCATTCCTCCCGGCAGGAATAATACATCTGCATCTTCTGCTGCTGTTTCATCAAAAAGGGCATCTGCCTGAAAATGAATATGATGAGAGCCTGTGATTTCACGGCTTCCTGTTACTGATACCAATGTTACCTCTACTCCGGCACGGCGAAGGACATCTACTACTGCAAGACATTCTACTTCTTCCAGTCCATCTGCAAGAAATGCAAAAACTTTTGACATTTTAATTCCCCTTTACGCAATGATGTTGGAAGCCAATATTTTGGCCTCCTATATGTGTAACCGATCTGAAACTTTATTTATTTTACCATTTTTCCCTTTTTCTGAAAAGAGATAAATGCTATGATAGTGTATACTAAAAAGTGCAAAATATTGTTAAAAAAGCACACAAAACGGAAGGAGAATTTACAATGGAAATCGAAAGAAAATTTCTTGTTAAACAAATCCCTGAGGGATGTACATCTTTTCCCTGCAGACAGATCGAACAGGCCTACTTAAATACAGATCCTGTTGTCCGCGTCCGCCGGGATAATGATGACTACTATCTCACCTACAAAGGAAAAGGCCTCTTATCCAGAGAAGAATACAATCTTGTACTGAATAAAGAAGCCTATGAACATCTGCTGACCAAGGCAGACGGTATTATCCTTACAAAAAAGAGATATATGATCCCGGTTCCGGGAAGTGATCACCTTACCATCGAATTAGACGTCTTTGAAGGCCACTACCACGGCCTTATCCTTGCAGAGGTAGAATTTGCCAACGAAGAAGAAGCAAAGGCATTTAATCCGCCTGCATGGTTTGGAGAGGACGTTACCTTCTCCGGTGAATATCACAACAGCCGCCTGTCCCAGGGATAACTATCATTATTTCTTAGCAATGTACTTTCTGATATCCAGAGCAATTGCAACTACGATAACAATACCCTGTGCAATGTACTGGTAGTTGGTGTCAACACCCAGATACTGTAAGCAGGTCTTTAAGATCTCAAATACCAGAACACCGATGAGAACACCGGAGATACGTCCGATACCACCATTTACAGATACACCACCGATGGTGCAGGCTGCGATTGCTTCCAGCTCCCATCCATAACCCATGTTTACAGAGGAACCGCCGGACTTAGCGCCTACTAAGAAGCCGCCCAGTGCATAGCAAGCTGCTGCTGTAATATAGATGATGATCTTGGTCTTCTTTGTATTTACGCCGGAAACCTCTGCTGCCTGCTCATTTCCGCCGATAGCGTACATATATTTGCCGTGAGGCATCTTGTTATATACGAACCACATTACAATACCAACTGCTAAAGCGATCAGGAACAGATATGGGATCACACCAAATAACTGGCCCTTTGCTACTTCTGTATAAGCGGCACGATAACCACCGATCGGAGTTGCATTGGTGTAAACCAGGCAGACACCATATACGATCAGCTGCATACCCAAAGTTCCGATAAATGCAGGAACCTGCAGATAAGAAACTACGATACCGTTGATGGCACCAAAGATAGCACAAACTGCTACGCAGATCAGAAGCACTACTGCTACCCACCATACACCATAAAATGGCATGTTAGGGAAGAACTTGCCGCTGTAATCCGCTTTCTGAAGTAAAGTACCTGCTAAGCAGGCAGATAAACCTACCATACGTCCTGCTGAAAGGTCTGTACCTTTGGTGATCAGACACCCGGATACGCCGCAGGCGATGATAAAACGTGGTGCTACGTTAAGAGCAATATTCTTTAAGTTGGAGCCGGATACGAATGTCGGCTGCATGATACCGGTGTAGATTGCTAATAACACCAGAACGACTATAATTCCGTTATTGATAAGGAAATCTTTTAAATTAAATTTTTTCGCTGTCATGGCTTAATCCTCCTGCTTGGACTCTGTGGTTGATTTACCCTGGAGATCAAATTGTGTTGCAAATGACATGATCCGCTCCTGGGTTGCTTCTTCCCCTTCTACTTCACCGGTGATACGTCCGTTGCACATTACGATAATACGGTTGGACATACCGATCAGTTCCGGCATTTCTGAGGAGATCATAATAATGGATTTACCCTGTTTTACCAGGTCAATCATGATCTGATAGATCTCATATTTCGCACCTACGTCAATACCTCTTGTAGGTTCATCCATGATCAGGATATCCGGATTGTTTGCAAGCCAGCGGGCAATGATAACTTTCTGCTGGTTACCACCGGAAAGAGACTGGATCAGCGTCTTTCCGCTTGGTGTCTTGATGTTTAACTTCTGGATACTGTCTTTTACAACGGCATCTACCTTTTTCTGGTCAATCACACCTGCATTGGTGTAGTTTTTATAGGAAGCAATGGCCGTATTGTCGTTGATGCTGAGGCATCCTAAGATACCGGTTCCACGACGGTCTTCTGTGATCATACCAATGGAATTATCGATAGCATCTTCTGGCTTTTTAATATCTACTTTCTTTCCAAGAACTTCCACAGTACCACTTGCAATGTGACGCATACCAAAGATAGCTTCCATCATCTCTGTTCTCTGGGCACCTACCAGACCGCCGAATCCTAAGATCTCGCCCTTCTTTAATTCAAAGGAGCAATCTTGGAAGGAACGCTCATGGATACTGCACAGATGTTCTACTTTCAGAACTGTTTCATCTGTTCTGTAGTCTTCCTTTGGAGGATATACATTGGTCAGCTCACGTCCAACCATCTGTTTTACGATTTCATCATCGGAGATATCCTTTACCTCCCAGGATCCTACATATGTACCATCTCGCATGATGGTAATATCGTCTGCGATCTGACGGATCTCAGCCATCTTGTGGCTGATATATATCATAGAAACGCCTCTGGACTTTAAGTCCCTGATAATGCGGAACAGCGCTTCTACTTCATTATCAGTCAGAGAGGATGTGGGCTCATCCAGGATCACGATTTTTGCGTGCTGGCTGACTGCCTTTGCAATCTCTACTGACTGCATCTGTCCAATTGACAATGTTCCTAGTTTTGCCTTAGGATCAAAATTCATCTTTACATCTTTTAACCATTTTTCAGCTTCGCTGTTCATGGTCTTATGGTCTACCATTTTAAGAGGACCAATATTCTTCATGGGGTATCTTCCCAGATACATATTCTCTGCAATGGAACGATCCGGTATCGGCTGCAGTTCCTGATGAACCATTGCCAGACCCTTATGAAGGGCGTCATCCGGGTTCGTTATCATTGTTTTTTCACCATCTATGATGATCTGTCCCTCATCCATCTTATAAATGCCGAAAAGACATTTCATAAGGGTAGATTTTCCTGCGCCATTTTCCCCCATCAGCGCATGGACAGTTCCGGGACGTACTTTCAAGTTAATTCCATCCAGTGCCTTTACGCCAGGGAAGCTTTTACTGACCCCTATCATTTCCAGTCTGTACTGTTCTGCCATCCCGTTACTCCTTTCAATTCCTTTGACGCTTTTTCTATGCCCTCCGGGAGCATATTTTCCTTAAAAATCGGGTGTGACGGAATGACCCGCACACCCGATAAATAGTCAGTTAACTGTAACTTATTTTAACTTGTCAAGGATTTCCTGTGCGTTTGCGTTAGTAACCTTGATGTAGTCTACAGGGATCTTGGCATCAACTTCTTCGCCGCCGATGAACTTAACAGCTGCATCTGCTGCTGCCTTAGCCTGTGAGAAGTGATCGTTAAATACAGTACCGGTCTGCTTGCCATCGATAACGTTCTGAACTGCCTCGGTCAGAGCATCTACACCTACTAAGTAGATATCCTCATTTACCTTACGTCCAGCTGCTTCGATTGCCTGTAAAGCGCCCAGTGCCATTGCATCGTTGTTGCAGAAGATAACTTCGATCTTGTCGCCATACTGGTTTAAAGCATCCTGTGCGATCTGCTGTGCCTTAGCCTGATCCCAGTCACCACGCTGCTTTAACAGCTCTTCTACTTCTACGCCTGCATCTGTTAATGCCTTAACAGAGAATTCAGTTCTGTACTGAGCATCTACGTTCTCAGGGTCGCCCTGGATCATGATGTAGGAAACTTTTCCGTCACCATTGATATCGCCCTTGGTCTCTGTCTCTAAGATCTCTTCGCCCTGATATGTACCGGACTGTCTTGCATCACAGCCTACATAAGTAGCGTTGATCTTTTCGTCAACCCATCTCTGCTCTTCTGCCTCATCTGGCTCACGGTTGATGAAAACAACAGGGATACCTGCATCTTTACACATATCTGTAATCTCTGGTGCGGAAGAAGCCTGTACCAGGTTCAGGATCAGAACATCATACTTCTGGGTGATGAAGTTATTGATCTGGTTGGTCTGCTCTGCCTGATCGCCCTTACCATCCTGGATAACTACGTTCTCAGCCTTGAATCCAAGATCCTCGGTCAGGTAACGCTGTAATTCCTGTCTGTACAGAGTCATAAAGTTATCATCAAATTTATAAATGCTGATGCCCACTTTCTTATCTGCTACATCTGCTGTTCCAGCTGCCTGTGCTGCAGTCTCTGCTGCTTCCTTAGCTGCCTCTGTAGCTGCTTCGCTTGCTGCTGTAGTTTCCTTAGCTGCTTCAGTAGGAGCTGCTGTTGTAGCGGTACTTCCGCCGCCGCAGGCTGCCAGTGAAAGTGCCATTGCGGATGCCATAGCTGCTGCTGTAACCTTCTTAACTAATCTCATAATTGTAATCCTCCCTATACATATAATTTTGTTTTTTATCGCCTTTTGGTGTATTTTCCTTAACGACAAGCACATTATAAGCCACGGTTGTGCATTTTTCCATATGATTTTTTAAGGAGTATTATGAAATTTCTTTGATTTTACATTATTGCTGAATTTTTTTATTGTTTTTATGTCATTTATTGTCAGTTTCTGTTGCATCTTCCTGGGTTATCCCCTTCTGGCTGCACCAGAAATATTTTCCATTTTCCAATTTTATGCTCTCATCAACAGGAAGCCTCCTGCTTAAAGAGGCTGCGATCTGGAAAATGGCATTTGCATAGCCTTCTTTATCTGCTGCTACCGTTCCAAAAAGTTTTCCTGCCTTTAATGCCTCCATTCCAGACGGCGTAGCATCGATCCCCACTATTTTGATCATACCCGGAAGGATTCCCGCCCGGTCAATAGCATCAATAGCGCCCAGGGCCATATCATCATTATTAGCCACCACCAGTTCGATCTGATCCGGATATTCTGTAAGCCACTGCTCCATCATGGCAGATGCCTGGCTGCGTTCCCAGCTGGCAATACCTCCTGTGATTTTTTCCAAAGGCACTCCACCGTCCTTTAATGTCTGTATGGACCATTCAGTACGGATCAGGGAATCCTGATGATTGCTCTCTCCTTCTAATAGCACATAGCTGACGATCCCATCACCGTTGCGGTCAAGATTTGAGGAATCTTTTTTATAGGCATCTACCAGGATCCTTCCTTCAAAAACAGCAGAATCCTTTGCATCAGCCCCTACATAATAAAGCTTCTCCCACCGGTTCATGTCTTCTTCTACCGGCTCTCTGTTAAAAAAGATCACCGGCACATCCGCTGCCATGGCTTTATCAATAACTACAGAAGCTGCAAAACGGTCTACAATATTGACACATAAGGCATCACAGCCTAACTCCAGCATCCGGTCCACCTGATTATTCTGGGTATTCTGGTTACTTTTTGCGTCTAAAATATCCAGTGTTACCTTGATGCCTTCCTTCCGCTCATATTCTTTAGCCTTTTCTTCAATATAAGAGCGAAGTGTGCTGATAAAAGTATCATCCCCCCTGTAGAGAAGAAGTCCCACACGTATCTCCTTAGATGCCGCTTCTTTTTTCGCTCCGTTTCCTGCTACAATAAACAGACAGATGATCACTATTACAGCGATCATACTAAACAGCATCGCCCCGGTTCCTTTTGTTTTCTTCATTATCATTTCCCCCTATTCCATAGGATAGAGCATTTTCTCATATACACCAGAGGCCAGTTCCTGCTGATCCAGATAAACCAGATCTAACAAAGTCTCCTGCTTCTGCCTGCCTGCATGAATGGCTTCTACTGCTTTTTTTATACTTAAATATCCCTGGCTGAACTGGTCATAGGTCACTAGTCCATCAATAATGCCCTGATCCAGATAATTTAAGATCCCGGTAGTGGAACCAATGCCGTAAAGGGCAGACACATGTTCCCTGTAAACAGAACTTTCATTTAAGATACCCGCTGTCTGGTCTAAGGAGCGCACATCCAGGGCGATCACCTCTACCTTGTCTTTTCCCGGATAAATCGTATTTTCCACCACCTTGCGGAACGTATTTTCTTCTTTTGCCTCATATAGCTCAAAGGGGATCTGTTTATCATTTAAAACAGAGCAGACCCCTTCATAGACATCCTGTACTCCATTGTAAGCCATTCCCTGGGTAAACAGACAGATCTTTTCATCTGAAAGATCCTTTTCAGCCGCCTTTTCCCCCAGGATCCTTCCTGCCTCAAAGTAATCAATGAAAAGTGAATCTGTCACAAACTCGCTGGGAGAAGATGCGCCCACAAATATCACCGGGCATCCCGGTTTTAAGCCTTCCAGATCCATAACTGCTGTTTTTTCCTCTACCGGTTCGATGACCACAGCCCCAGCCCCATCACGAATCTCCCTGGCGGCCAGCTCGATCTGCTGTTCCTGGTCTTTCCGGTCATAAAGAGTGATCAGTCTCACATCACTTCTCAGATCTGTGGCTGCTTTTTCCATTCCTTTTCTGAAATTCTGGTAATAATCGTCTGTGTCTTCACTTAAGATCACAGAAATGGAGTCGATCTGCACAGCACGTTCTTTTATGATCAGATCCGTAGAAGACAGCAGAAACAACAGGACCAGAAAAACAGCACCTATACATAACAGTATTTTTTCTCTCTTAGGCATGTTTCTCCTCCTTTCCCACTGCTTCTTCATAAGCAATTGCAGGAAGATGGATCCGCACAGTAGTTCCCTCATCTGGCTCCGACTCTATAGAAAGCCCGTAGTTTTTGCCAAAATACAAATGGATCCGTTCATTTACGTTCTTTACGCCGATCCCGGAACCTCTTCTGGAAGGAACATGACCGGTATCTGTAAACAGACGCTCTACCTGTTCCTCCGTCATGCCAAGCCCATTGTCCTCCACACTCAGGTAAAGATTCTCTTCCTCTTTCCATGCCCGTATTTTGATCTCACCGTCACCATCCATAAACTCCATGCCATGATAAATGGCGTTTTCCACCATAGGCTGCAGGATCAGCTTTAAACTGGCAAGTCCTAATACCTCTTCCTCTGCCTCTATGGAATAAGAAAATTTATTTTTATAGCGCATATGCTGGATCATCAGATAGTTTCTTACATGCTCCAGTTCATCCCTTACCGGGATAATGCTTTTTCCCTTACTTAAACTGATACGGAAGAAACGCGCCAATGCGGTTACTGCTTTCACTGCTTCTGACTGTTTTTCATTTTCGATCATCCACACAATGATATCCAGGGTATTATAAAGGAAATGGGGATTGATCTGGGACTGTAAAGTATCAAATTCGCTTTTTCGCTTAGATTCATGCTCTGCCACAATGTCATCCATAAGGCGCTTGATCTGCCTTGCCATATTCTGAATGGATTTTCCCAGATGCTGGATCTCGTAAGACCCCCCTGTGTAAACTTCTGTTTCCAAATTTCCCTCCTCGATCTGATTTACAGATTTTTCCAATTCCTTAATAGGGTCTGTGATCCTGGAAGAAATATAGGAATTGATGATAGTCAGGATAAACAGCACCAGCGCAATAATGAACACAATCAAAATACGGGTCTTGATCGCATTTAAGGATACTGTGTCAAGGGGCATGACACCTACGATCCTCCAGCCTGTATATCCCACCGTTTTTACCGACACCATACGGGTCTGTCCCTGCCACTGCTCCTGGTAATTTCCATCTTTTAACACGGCAGTATTACCATTGTTTTCTGCTACAATGCCGGAGCTTATCAGCTGGCCGTCCGGGTGATAGATCAGGTTCCCGTTGCTGTCTGTAAGATACACATAGCCGCCTTTTGCCAGGTTCATACCATCAAATAACTGTTCTAAGCTGTTATAACGCAGATCGATGAGAAGAACACCCTGGTCTGTATAGGGGCCGTCTGTGATCTCCACAGCTCTTGCCACAGATACCACCCAACGGTACTGGCTGTCTCCTGTGTCAAAAATATGCTGTACATGAGGCATGGAAAAATGGAGGTTTTCTGTTTTTTCCAAAGCCGCCATAAACCAGTCCTGGTCTGCCACTCTGGCATTGTTCTTTAATCTTGCTGCGGGAACCGACTCTAACAATTCCCCTTCTTTTGAAAACAGGGCAATATTTTCTACATTGTCCTTGTTATTATCATAAAGGCGCGTGATCTCCCCGTTAATAGAACCGTCAGAAAGATTGGCATTTTTGATCACGCCGTAATACAGGGAATCTGAAAGCTTCATCACCAAACGCAGATAAGAGTCCATTGTCCGGCCTAACTGGTTGATAAGGATGCGGTTTTCCTCCTGAAGTGCAGAGGACATCTGCCCTGACAGCCGTCCGTAAAGAGAAACGCCGATAAAAATACTGGCTGCCAGAGCGGTAATGGTAAAATACATGAATATAATGGAACGGATACTGGCATTTTGAAGCCGGTGTTTTCGTTGTTTCAAAAACATTATTTTGCTCCTCTGAATTTTGTAGGCGAAATACCAAATCGTTTCTTAAATACATAGCTGAAATAATTCTGCTCCTGGTATCCTACCTTTGCCGCGATCACATATGTCTTGTCATCTGTTTTGTTTAAAAGCTCCACTGCTTTATCCAGACGGACTTCCGTAAGATAAGCTACATAAGTCTTTCCTGTTTCTTTCTTAAACATGGTAGAAAAATAAGCCGGGCTCATATGCAGGTGACGGCAGATCTTCTCCACAGACAGCTCCGCATCCTGATAGTTGTCCATAATATACTGCCTGGCTTCCTGGATCACCTGTTTTGTAGTATTATCACGTTCTGTATTCACAGACTGGTTTACTGCAATGGCAGCCTGAAGAAGCCATTTTGCAAAATCTTCCTTTTTCTGGGTACTGGAGATCAGGGCAAAGGCCTCATTTAAGTTGGTCTCCCCCTTGAATATAGTCTCCATGTCCAGATCATACATCTGCACCAGCTGGATCATACAGTTTAATACACTTAACATATAGGTCTGGCACTGACGCTGATGGACTTTTGCATCACTGATCTTATCCGCGATTTTATGTACTGCTTCTTCGATCTTTTCCTGAGGACCAAATTTCACAGCACCTACCAGCTCTGCCTCATCTTTGCTGTCAAACTGCAGCTTTCCCCTGCTTACCGGCTCCACGTCGTTGATATAAATGGTATTTCCAGCCCCTACAATGGCCTTATAACCTAAAGCATTGACTGCATCCTTGTAAGATTCGCAGATCATGCCCAGATCCTGGGTACTGTGTCCAATGCCAATGGTAATAGGAACTGCCAGGATCTTTCTGGTCTCTTTGCAGATATCTCCTAATACAGCAGTCAGTCCGGTCTGGGAATTTTCCTCGTCAATAGCTGCGATCACACCGATCTGTGCATCACTGCTTCCGGTAGAGTTAAAAATAGAAAAACGACAGAAATTTCCCAGCTTTTCTTCCAGGATCTGCATGACAGAAATAGGGATCAGGTCCTGCTCCCTGTGGATAGCCAGTTCGCCTTCCCGCTCCTCCTCCGGCCTGTCAATACCTACGGCTGCTGCCACCCATTTCTGGGCACCGGAAAGGGAGATACCATACTCTTTTAAACGGGTCTGCACAGTTTCATAAGCTATGGGGGCATTTACCAGTTCATTTAAAAACTGTTCCCGGAGGATCGGCAGGCTTTTTATATAATTTTCCCGCAAAAGGTTTACATTTCGCTTCTGTTCGATCTCCTGATCCAGATTTGCCTTTATCTTTTGTAAAATGGCAGTCAGCTCTTCTACGTTTACCGGCTTTAGTATGTATTCTGTAACATTTAATTTAATTGCCTGCTTAGCATATTCAAAATCATCATAACCGGAAAAAATGACGATCTTCATGGACGGGTATTTCTGGCGCACACGTTCTGCCAGTGTCAGTCCGTCCATATAGGGCATACGGATGTCGGTCAGGATCAGATCCGGTTCCAACAGTTCGATCTTTTCTAAGGCATCTTCCCCGTTTTCCGCGTCCCCGGCTACTAAAAAGCCGTTTTCCTCCCATTTGATCTTGCGGATAATACTTTTTCTTACCTCTTCCTCATCATCTACAAG